>DASVBF010000238.1:0-12071 GCA_036375975.1 Nocardioidaceae bacterium
GGCTGGGACATGTGGCCCGGGCCGTACGGCTTCGGCGGGTCGCGCAAGTACCTGCTGCAGAGCCTGGACCAGAGCCTCCAGCGCATGGGGCTCGACCACGTCGACATCTTCTACTCGCACCGCTTCGACCCCGACACGCCGATCGACGAGACCGTCGGCGCGCTCGACGCCGCGGTGCGCCAGGGCAAGGCGCTGTACGTCGGGATCTCGTCGTACTCGGGAAAGCGCACCCGCGAGGCGGTCGCGCTGCTCCGCGAGATGGGCACGCCGCTGCTGATCCACCAGCCGTCGTACTCGATGCTCAACCGCTGGATCGAGTACGACCTCCTCGACGAGCTCGAGGAGCAGGGGATGGGCTGCATCGTCTTCACCGCGCTGGCTCAGGGCCTGCTCACCGACCGGTACCTGAACGGGGTTCCCGAAGACTCTCGTGCGGCGCGCGACGGCTCCCTGCCGCGGGAGCATCTCGACGAGGCGGTCCTCGGGCGCGTGCGGGCCCTGAACGAGATCGCCCGGGCACGCGGCCAGAAGCTGGCGCAGATGGCGCTCCAGTGGGCCCTCCGCGACAAGCGCGTCAGCTCTGTCGTGGTCGGCGCCTCCTCGGTCGAGCAGCTCGACGTCAACCTGCACGCTCTCGCCGGGCCGCCGTTCACCGAGGAGGAGCTGGCCGCCATCGACAGGCACGCCGTGGACGCCGACATCAACCTGTGGGCCGAGCAGACGAAGGACTGAGGCCCGTCCGGGGGCCCGAGGTCGGGACAGGGTCGGACGCCCGCGACGAAGCGGACGAAGGTCCCCTGCCCCAGGGGCCGCGCGTGCGGCATGATCGGCTACATGACCCAGTACGTGTACGCATTCTCAGAAGGCAGCAAGGACCAGAAGGACCTTCTCGGGGGCAAGGGTGCGAACCTCGCCGAGATGACGAACCTCGGGCTTCCGGTGCCACCAGGTTTCACCATCACGACGGACGCCTGCCGGGCCTACCTCGAGCAGGGCGACGAGCCCAGCGAGATGGCGGACCAGGTTGCCGCCCACCTCGCCGACCTCGAGAAGACGATGGGCAAGCAGCTCGGTCAGGCCGACGACCCGCTGCTCGTCTCGGTGCGCTCCGGCGCGAAGTTCTCGATGCCGGGGATGATGGAGACGGTCCTCAACATCGGCCTCAACGACGAGTCCGTGCACGGTCTTGCAGCCCAGTCAGGTGACGAGAGGTTCGCCTACGACTCCTACCGCCGACTGCTGACGATGTTCGGCAAGACGGTGCTCGGGATCGACGGCGAGCTCTTCGAGGACGAGCTCGAGGCAAAGAAGCACGCGAAGGGCTCGAAGAGCGACCTCGACCTCGACGCCGGCGACTTCCGCGACCTGGTGTCCACGTACCAGCAGATCATCAAGGACCAGACCGGCGAGGACTTCCCTCAGGAGCCCCGGACGCAGCTCGACATGGCGGTCCGGGCGGTCTTCGACTCCTGGAACACCGAGCGCGCGGTGCTCTACCGCCGTCAGGAGCGGATCCCCTCCGACCTCGGCACCGCGGTGAACGTGATGGCGATGGTGTTCGGCAACGTCGGCATGGACTCCGGCACCGGGGTCGCCTTCACCCGTGACCCCGCGAGCGGCCACCAGGGCGTGTACGGCGACTACCTCCAGAACGCCCAGGGCGAGGACGTCGTCGCCGGGATCCGCAACACCGTCCCGCTCGCCGACCTCGAGAAGCTCGACAAGTCGTCGTACGACGAGCTGATGGACATCATGCGGAAGCTCGAGGAGCACTACCGCGACCTGTGCGACATCGAGTTCACGGTCGAGCACGGCAAGCTGTGGATGCTCCAGACCCGCGTGGGCAAGCGGACCGCCGAGGCGGCGTTCCGGATCGCCGTGCAGCTCGTCGACCAGGGCCTGATTGACATGGACGAGGCGGTCCGTCGGGTCACCGGCGCCCAGCTCGCGCAGCTGATGTTCCCACGTTTCGACGACAAGGCCGAGAAGGACCTCGTCGGCACGGGCATGAACGCCTCGCCGGGTGCGGCTGTGGGCAAGGCGGTCTTCGACTCCCACACCGCTGTGGAGTGGGCGGAGCGGGGTGAACAGGTGATCCTGGTGCGCCGCGAGACGAACCCCGACGACCTCAGCGGCATGGTGGCCGCGAAGGGCATTCTCACCAGCCGGGGTGGCAAGACCTCCCACGCCGCCGTCGTAGCACGCGGCATGGGTCGCACCTGCGTCTGCGGCGCGGACTCCCTCGACGTCGACGTCAAGAACCGCAGGTTCACCGCCGCCGACGGCCAGGTCGTCAGCGAGGGGGACGTGATCTCGATCGACGGCACCACCGGCGAGGTCTTCAAGGGCGAGGTCCCGGTGAGGGACAGCCTGGTGGTCCGCTACTTCGAGGGTCACGAGGACTCCGAGTCGGACGAGGTGGTCAGCTCCGTCGCGCGCATCATGGAGCACGCCGACAGCACCCGGCGGCTGGGCGTGCGCGCGAACGCGGACACTCCCGGGGACGCCGCCCGGGCCCGTCGTTTCGGGGCCGAGGGCATCGGCCTGTGCCGCACGGAGCACATGTTCCTCGGCGACCGCCGTGAGCTCGTCGAGCACCTGATCATCGCCGAGACTCCCGAGCAGCAGGAGGAGGCCCTGTCGGCTCTGCTCCCGATGCAGCGGCAGGACTTCGTCGAGATCCTCGAGGCGATGGACGGCCTGCCGGTGACCATCCGGCTGATCGACCCGCCGCTGCACGAGTTCCTCCCCGACTACACCGACCTCTCCGTTCAGGTCGCGATGGAGGACGACCACGGAAACCGCGACAGCAAGCACCACAAGCTCCTCGACGCGGTGAAGCGGCTGCACGAGCAGAACCCGATGCTCGGTCTGCGCGGAGTCCGGCTCGGCATCGTGATCCCCGGCCTCTTCGCGATGCAGGTTCGCGCCATCCTCGAAGCGGCAGCGGAGCGGAAGAAGGCAGGGGGCGACCCCCGCCCGGAGATCATGATCCCGCTCGTGGGGGCCGTGCAGGAGCTCGAGCTCGTCAAGGCCGTCATCATCAGCGTGGCCGCGCAGGTCGAGGACGAGACGGGCGTGGACCTCGACTTCAAGGTCGGCACCATGATCGAGCTGCCGCGTGCGGTCATGACCGCGGACGAGATCGCGGAGGCCGCGGAGTTCTTCTCCTTCGGCACCAACGACCTGACCCAGATGACCTGGGGCTTCTCCCGCGACGACGTGGAGGCGAAGTTCTTCGGCGCCTACCTGGACAAGGGCATCTTCGGGATCTCGCCGTTCGAGAGCCTCGACCGTGACGGTGTGGGTCGTCTGGTTCGGCTCGCGGCGGAGAAGGGGCGTGCCACGCGACCCGACATCCACCTCGGCGTCTGCGGCGAGCACGGGGGTGACCCTGACTCGATCCACTTCTTCGACGAGGTGGGACTGGACTACGTGTCCTGCTCGCCGTTCCGCGTCCCGGTGGCCCGTCTGGAGGCCGGACGCTCGAACGTCTCGGAGCAGAGCGACACGGCCTGACGCCCCTGACGTCGAGCGCCCCGGCGACCTTGCTGCCGGGGCGCTCGGACGTCTCTCGCCTGCTAGTCGATGAGGCGCAGGGCCAGCAGCGGGCAGGAGTCCACTGCATGCTCGGCGTGGCGAAGCAGGCGGCGCGGGACCGTGGGATCCCGCTCGCCAGACCTGGGGAGAGGGTAGCCCCACTCGTCGGACCCGAGCACCTCGGGGACCAGCTCCGCGCACAGACCGTGCCCGTCGCATCGGGTCCAGTCAACGTGGAGTCTGGGCACTGCATCCTCCCTCCAGGTGGGCCGCTACCTCGTCGGCGAAGACCCGCATGGTGCTCCGGACCATCCTCACGGTGCCGTCGGGGTGGGAACAGGCACCCCGCCCCGCGACAAGGCGCTGAAGCCGCTCGATCTCGGGAACGAGCCGCGGGTCCCGGCCGTGGTAGGCCAGGCGGTCGAGGGTGTCCGCCATCCTCGGCAGGCCGTTCACGCACGGTCCGCACTGGCGGGCGCTCTGGTCGGCCAGGTACGTCGCGATCCGGCCGGCCACCACCAACGGGCACTGCTGTCGGTCGAGGACGTACACGACCCCCGCACCGGGCGCCGCCTCGTAGCCCGACAGCGAAGCCTTGCTCATCCGGATGTGCGGGACCGCCGTCGCCGGCACCCAGGCGCCGTGGAACCCGCCGACGAGCACCGCTCTGACTTCCGCGAGCCTGGCGCCTGCCCGGGTGAGCAGGTCCAGCAGAGGGGCTCCGCGGGGCACCTCGACCACGCCGGCGTACTCCACGGCGCCGTCGAGGCTGGCCAGGAAGGTGCCCGGCTCCTCCGGGGTGCCCTGGCTCCGGAACCACTCGGGGCCGTACCTGGCGATCAGTGCCAGGTGGGCGAGTGTCTCCACGTTGTGGACCAAGGTCGGCCGACCGTTCAGACCGCGGTCGAAGACGCGGTACAGGCGGTCCCTCGGCACCGCGGGTCGACCGTTGAGGGCGTTGACGACGGCCGACTCCTCGCCGGACACGAACCTGTCCTCGAGCAGGCGTACGTCGACCCGCAGCCGGTCATAGCGCTCCGCTCGGCGCTCGTCGAGGGCGGCGCGAACCCGCTCCAACGTCTCCTGGGCGCCTGTGACCAGCACCGCTGTCCTGGCTCCGACCGCCTCCGCGACCACGGTCAGGCCGTCGAGGACGAGGTGTGGGCTGTACGTGAGGAGGACCTCGTCCTTCACGCTGAGCGGCTCGCCCTCGAGGGCGTTGGCGACGACGGCCACGCCGGAGCTCCCCGCGACCGCCTCCAGCTTGCGGTGGAGCGGGAAGCCCGCTCCACCGCGACCCGTGAGACCGGACCGGGCGACGAGATCGACGACGCCGCTCGGGGTATGCGCCGGGCGAAGCCCGAATCGGGCGCGGTGCTCCGACAGTGAGGAGCCTCCCTGGTGCAGCAGCCGCTCATGACCGACCGGAGCGGTGCTGTGCGCTGGCGGGGCCATGGTCATCGTGACGCCACCTCACGTGGAACCCGGACCCGGCCTCTCTCTCCGAAGGCGGGGGTGACCCGCCACGCCACGATCATCGCCACGAGGCCTACACATGCCGCCGACAGGGCGGTGAACCACGTGGACGGCGCGTCCGTGCCGATGCCCAGTCCGTGCAGCAGGGCGAGCGGCCACAGCAGGTAGGTCAGCCAGTGGACGACCTTGAAGGCCCGAGGACCGATCCGGTGCCGCAGCAGGCTCGTCGCCACGACAAGCGCGACGAGGTCGATGGCCAGCGTGCCGAGACCCAGGTAGATCGGTCGGTACTGCCCCTGGAAGGGGAGCACGACGTCGGCCAGCCTGAGCTGGGCGTACGGGTCGAAGAGCAACGTGCCGATGTGGACCGCCAGAAGGCCGGTCGCAGTGAGGGCGGCGGTCTTGTGAAGGTCGGTGAGCGCGAACCGCGGCAGCCCCGGCAGGCGACGCCCCGACCGGGTGACGATGCCGAGGCAGACCGAGAGGGTGAGCAGGACCAGGGCCGAGACGCCGGTCCCGCGGCCGAGGTACCACAGGGCGGTGATGAGCGTGTGCGTCATGCCGCCGCCCTCCACGCCTCGACCGTGACGACCTCTCCGTCGTGCCGCAGCATGCGGGCCGGGAGGCCGAGGGACGCGAGCCAGCCGGAAGCCGCCTCGCCCATGACGACGCCCGCCGTCGACGCGGCATTCGCCTCGACGCAGGAACCGGCCGCGACGGTGACGCTGCGCCACGGAGTGCGTGCGGGCTGACTGGTGGCCGGGTCGACGACGTGGTGCAGGCGTCGCCCGCCGCGGGACCAGGTCCGAGACACGCTGCTGGAGGTGGCGATGGCGTCGCCCGGGCCGAGCGTGACAATCGTCGACGCGTCCTCCGGCCGGTCCTGCACGAGGATCCGCCAGCCACCCGGAGGGGTGGGGCCGGCCGTCGCGATGTCACCGCCGAGGCTCATCAGCACTCCGGTGCCGAGCGCGTCCCGGACGAGAGCCGCACACCGGTCGGCCGCCACGGCCTTCGCGGTCGCGCCGAGGTCGAGCTCGACGCCGCGTGGCATGCGGAGCCGGTTCCCGTCGAGCTCGACGCGTTGCCACCCGGGCACCGGTCGGACCACGGCCGAGACGGGCGTGCCGTCGCGGAGCACGAGCTCGATGTCGCGGTCGTAGCCGATCCGCCGCATCGCCGTACCGACGGTGGGATCGACCAGTCCGTCGGTGCGCCGGGCAGCCCGCAGGGCCTCTCTCAGGAGATCGGCGAGGACAGTGCTCACGGTGGTCGCTCCGTGCTCGTCCGGGCGCAGCTGCTGGATCTCGGAGTCGGGGCGGAAACGGCTCGCGGCGAGCTCGACCTGGAGGAGGTAGGCCTGCACGAGGCGCGTGGCCTCCGGCAAGGCAGACGCATCGGTCACCACCAGGCGAGCCGACGTGCTCCAGAGGGACCAGGAGGTCGAGTCGACGGCCATCTCAGGAGCCTCCCGTCGTTGCCTGTGGCGCGGGCGCGGGCGCGGGCGCAGGGGCAGGCGCGGGAGCGGTGTTGGCGGCGCCGCCAGCAGAGCCGGTGCCGCCACCGGTCTTGAAGCCCGGAGACGGTCGGGCCGGCACCCAGGCGCGGCCGTCGTCGTCGGACTCGTGCTCACCGTGGTCGTCGTCCCCTTGGACGATCCGGATCTTGGCGGGTGTGGGTGTGGGTGTGGGTGTGGTGCTGCCGCCTTGGATGCCCGGAGAGGTGTTCGAAGCGTCGCTCGGCGGGGTCGCAGCCTGGTTGGTCGCCGCGGACAGGCCGAGGGCACCGGCGATTCCCAGGGACCCGGCGACGGCGCCGAAGACGAGTCCTTGCCGTGCGACCCGGGAACGGCGCAGGGCTGTCGACCGCTCCCGGCCGGGATCTGTCTTGCTCATGCCGTCGATCGTGCGACGGGACTCTGAGAGGCCATCCCGAGAAGCCTGTGTAGCGGCTGTGCGTCGACTCTCCGGGCAAGACGGAGCGAAACGGACCGAACCGGTCTAGTGCGCTGTGCCCACGTGGTGCCGGCTGGGTGGGTGCACCGGCTCGTCGCCCAGGAACCCCGCGACGAGGAACAACATCCCCACGAGCAGGAGTGGCATGACCACGACGCCGGAGGAACCGCCGAGCATCGCGGACGGACCCGGCCCCTCGCCGCGGCCTTGGACAGCGACCGCGACCAGCGTCGCCGCCAGCTGTGCGACTCCCGTCACCACCATCAGAAGGCCCGCGAGCCGCGCCCGGTGCAGTCCCAGGAACGCCAGCGCCACCCCGAGCGCGAAGACGATGATCGCCGCAACCGGGCCCCAGTCGTTGCGCGGAACGATCCCGAGTGCCGAGTCGGCCAGCGTGAACGCGACGATGACGATCGTCACGCCGACCAACACCGGTCCCGCCGCAGCCGGCCGCAGCAGCGCGAAGACGCTCAGCGTGACCAGCGGAACCACCCAGAGGGCCGTGAGGCCGGCAGCAGCCCAGCCGCCCGGGTCCTCGAACGCGTAGCCGGCGACGAAGAGCCCGCCCAGCAAGCCGAACAGCGCCATCAACGTGAACGCCGTGTACCTCAGGATCCTCGCAATCCCAGTCATTGGGGCCACCTTCTCTCCCGGTCCAAGGATCTTGCGGCGGTCTGGGATCCGTAAGGGCCGATGGGCCGTAATTGCGATGCGGAAGGACCGGCTCTCGGGGAGCATGGTCGGTTGTGGGTCACGTCGATGTCGCAGGTGTCAGGTACGAGCTCCCGGACGGCCGGGTGCTCCTCGACGATGTGTCCTTCCGCGTCGGGGAGGGGGCCAAGGTGGCTCTGGTGGGCGCGAACGGAGCCGGCAAGACCACCCTGCTGCGCATCATCACCGGCGACCTCACGGCTCATGCCGGCGTCGTGACCCGCAGCGGCGGGCTCGGGGTGATGCGCCAGATGGTGACGCACGACAACGAGGGAAGGTCCGTCCACGACCTGCTGCTCTCGGTGTCGCCGCCGCGAGCACGGGCTGCGGCTGCGGAGGTCGAGGCTTGCGAGCTCTGGCTGATGGAGCACGACGACGAGCCCAGCCAGATGAGGTACGCCGCGGCTCTGTCCGAGTGGGCGGACGCCGGAGGTTACGACCTCGAGGTGACCTGGGACGTCTGCTGCACCCAGGCGCTCGGGATCCCCTACGACAAGGCGAAGTACCGCGACCTGCGCACCCTCTCGGGCGGTGAGCAGAAGCGACTCGCTCTGGAGTTCCTGCTCCGGGGCCCGGACGAGGTGCTGCTCCTCGACGAGCCGGACAACTTCCTCGATGTCCCCGGCAAGACCTGGCTCGAGCAGCGGATCAACGAGTCCCCGAAGACGATCCTGTACATCAGCCATGACCGGGAGCTGCTCGCCAACACCGCCACCCGGGTCGTCACGGTCGAGCTCGGCGCCGCCGGGAACACCGTGTGGGTTCATCCGGGCGGTTTCGCGTCCTACCACGAGGCGCGGCGTGACCGTTTCGAGCGCTTCGAGGAACTGCGCCGTCGCTGGGACGAGGAGCATGCCAAGCTCAAGGCGCTGGTGCTCCGGCTGAAGATCAAGGCGGAGTACAACGACGGGATGTCCTCCCAGTACCGGGCAGCCCAGACCCGGCTGCGGAAGTTCGAGGAGGCGGGCCCTCCGCAGGCGATCCCGCGTGAGCAGCAGGTGACCATGCGGCTCAGGGGAGGGCGCACCGGCAAGCGAGCCGTGATCTGCGAGCAGCTGGAGCTCACGGGACTGATGAAGCCCTTCGACCTCGAGGTCTGGTACGGCGAGCGCGTCGCCGTTCTCGGCTCCAACGGCTCCGGGAAGTCGCACTTCCTGCGGCTGCTCGCCATCGGGGGGTCGGACCCGGACGTCGAGCACCGGCCGGTGGACGAGAGCCCGGTCGAGCCGGTCCGGCACACCGGGCGTGCCAGGCTGGGGGCCCGTGTCCGACCAGGCTGGTTCGTGCAGACCCACGAGCATCCGGAGCTCCGGGGCCGGACGCTGCTGGAGATCCTCCATCGCGGCGACGCGCATCGGCAGGGCATGCCACGGGAGCAGGCGTCACGTGCCCTCGACCGGTACGAGCTCGCCCACGCCGCGGAGCAGAGGTTCGACTCCCTGTCGGGGGGCCAGCAGGCGCGCTTCCAGATCCTGCTGCTGGAGCTCTCCGGAGCGACGCTCCTGCTCCTCGACGAGCCGACGGACAATCTCGACGTGGAGTCCGCGGAGGCGCTCGAGGAGGGGTTGGCCGCCTTCGAGGGGACGGTGCTGGCGGTCACCCACGACCGTTGGTTCGCCCGGGGGTTCGACCGGTTCCTTGTGTTCGGGCAGGACGGGTCGGTCTACGAGTCACCGACCCCGGTGTGGGACGAAGGACGGGTGCAGCGCGCTCGCTGACATGCAGGCAGGTGAGCGGTCAGCCGCCCGCAGACCCGCCGAGCCAGGCACGGAACTCGCGTTCCAGGAGAGAGCCGACGTCGGCCTCCTCACCGCACGCGCACGGCCGCTGGTCCCGTTGCCGCCAGCCCGGGGCAGGGTACTCCGGCGATGGCGTGGTGAAGCTCGACCGGAACCGGCTGGTCCAGGTGTAGGAGCCGTCCTCGTTGTGGACCACGTCGAAGCCGTCCGAGTGCTTGACCTGGTGGTGGCGGCGACACAGCGGCTGGAGGTTGCAGGTGCAGGTGGACCCTGCGGGAAACGGGCGCCTGTGGTCGAGCTCGCACACGCTCGCCGGGCGGCTGCAGCCGGGCCAGACGCAGGTCCTGTCCCGGGCTACGGTCCATCGTGCGATCGCCCCCGTGGGGGCATAGCTCGTGGTCGACAGCTCCAGGAACCTCCCGGCGGGGTCCGTGAGCAGCCGCCACCAGGTCGCCTCCGGATGCAGCGCGAGCTGGCGAGCGAGGTCCGCGGGGATGGTGATGTCACCGGCCATCACCCCCGGGGTGTCGGTCAGACCCATGAGCGTCGTGATGGGCACCGTCACGTTGATCACCGGCCGCGCGTAGCCACCCACCGACTCCTGTTGCGTGACGCTCACGGCGGGGTCGTGGCCTTCGCCAGTGCGGTCCTCCTCGAGATCAGCATTGCCGGCGGAGACGGTGAGGCGGCCATGGATCAGGTCCACCAGCGCGTCGACGCGCAGCTGCTCCAGGGTGCGGGTTTCCCCGTCGGACTCGCGCAGCTTTCTCGCGATCAGGGTCAACCGGTAGTCGGCTGCGATCACGTCTGTCACCGCGGTGGTGGCACTCAGCGTGCCGATGCCGGACTCATCGACGCGAAGGCTGACCCGACGCCTCTGGAACGCCTCCGCGAAGGAGTCCTGCTCGTCGCGCTGCGGGAACCTCAGGCAGCGACGCCGCACGGCCTGTGAGAAGCGGCGCCAAGCGATGGGGCAGATCGGCCGGGCGGGGTCGTCTGCGCTGTCGAGGTAGTCCTCGACCAGCTTCGCGAATGCCATCTTGTCCGCATCGCAGGTCAGGTTCTCCAGCTGGTTGTGGGCCAGCCGGGCGCGCGCGAGGTCCAACCGGCCGGTCAGGCAGCGCGCCCACAGCTTCGGGAACCACTCCTTGAGGCCATCGGTGAGATCGAGGTCGACCTCGACCAACTGCTCCCCGACCTCGAGCAGTGGGCCGACCTCGGCCTTGGTCGCCTGCAACGGCGTCAGCTCGAAGGAGCCCGCCTGACCTCGACGGGGGCGCGAGGCGACCTCTGCGACACGGTTCGCGTGGAAACGTGACACTGCATCCAGCCGCCGCGCATGCGCTCTGTTCTGGGCCACGAGCGACTCCACCGCAAGGTCCAGCAGCGCCCGGTCATCCGTGGGAAACGCGTCCGCGGCCCTCTGCGCGTGCGGCTCATCGTGGAGCGGGCCGAGTGGAGCTCCGCGAGAGACGGTGTCGGTGGTGGTCACGCGACCCCTCCATGCTGTTCGAAACTGTGTTCGAGTCAGACGTTACTCGTCGTCACCGACAAGAAGTGTCGGGGGACCGGAGGCGTGGAGGACGACGGCCGATCTCTCGGCTCAGACGGGACTGGAGGGATCGGCGCGTTCGAGCTCCGCCCGCATCGCCTCGGCGACCGCCAGGACGCCCGAGAGCGGGCGGATCATCACGAAGAACTCGTCGACCTGGCCGGCTTCGTTCACGTGCAGGAAGTCGCAGCCCTCGACCTCGCGGTCCCCGACCCGGGCCCGGAACACCAGGGCGTGGTCCGCCCCGTCGTCGGCGTGGATCTCGCGGTCGTACCGGAAGTCCGCGAAGACCCTGGAGACGGCGTGCAGGATGACCGCAACCGCGTCGCGGCCCTGGTACGGCTTGTGCACGACGGGGCTCCGGAACGTCACGTCCTCGGTCATCAACGAGACGACCTTGTCGATGTCCCAGGACTCGACGGCTTCGCGGAAGGCTCGCATGGGAGCACGCTAGCGCTCCGCGGTCGACGAACGAGGCGGGCCCCCGGCAGATCATCTCGTCACCGCGAACAACCCGTGCGCCCCGCGCTCGGCGTCGACCATGACGTGGGAGACGAACGGGTACGTCCCGGCCTTCGGGAAGGACAGCTCGACGAACCCGCCCTGTGCCGGGGCGAGAGCCAGGCTCTGCGCGCCACCACTTCCTCCCCGGAGCAGGTAGGCGCCCTCGGCGTAGGCGGTGTCGAACTGCCCGCCCACCACATGGAACGAGGTCGAACGGTTCGGCCCCGCGTCCAGCACCCAGATCCGCACCCGCTCGCCGACCCTGGCCGCGAGCGGGCGGGCGTCGTACTGGTTCGCGTAGCCGTTGAAGACCACGGCGTCCGGCCTCTCGGCCTGCACCTTGTCGACGTCGACGGGGGCGCCCTGCCCGCCGAAGTACATCTCGGACTGCACGATGACGTAGCTGCGGTCCACCCTCGGAAGGTCGGGGGGCTCGATCACCACCGCGCCGAACATGCCGTTGGCGATGTGGGCGGACATCGGCATCGAGGAGCAGTGGTACATCCAGATCCCGGCCCTCGTCGCGGTGAACCGGTAGACGAGCGACTCGCCCGGGGCGATCGTCCGCATCGGTCGTTCCGGGGCCAGGGAGCC
>DASVBF010000247.1:0-4468 GCA_036375975.1 Nocardioidaceae bacterium
ATCTTCGACCTGTTCGAGGAGAACGTCCGCTACTTCCCGGCGCTGCTCCCGATCCTCGAGGACGAGGACCCGCTCGAGGTCCTGGAACGAGGGGAGACCCCGAAGCTCGCGGAGCTGCGCCTTCACAACGGCACCATCTACCGCTGGAACCGGCCGGTGTACGACGTCGTCGACGGCTCGCCGCACCTCCGCGTGGAGAACCGAGTCCTTCCGGCCGGGCCCACGGTCGCCGACACCATGGCGAACGCTGCCTTCTACTTCGGCCTGGTCAGGACGCTCGCCGAGCACTCACGGCCGTTGTGGTCACAGATGTCCTTCAGCGCTGCTGAGGAGAACTTCCACGTCGCCGCCCGCCAGGGCATCGAGGCGAACGTCTACTGGCCCGGGGTCGGGCAGGTGCCGGCCACCGAGCTCGTCGTGCGCAGGCTTCTCCCGATGGCTCGGGCAGGGCTGGACGCGTGGGGTGTGGGCGCGGAGGAGCGCGACCGGCTGCTCGACATCATCGAGCAGCGCTGTCTCACCGAGCGCAACGGGGCTTCCTGGCTGGTGGACAAGTTCCACCAGCGCTGTGACGACTGCGGCGACCGCATGGAGGCGATGCGGTCGACGCTGAAGGAGTACCTCGCGAACATGCACGCCAACCAGCCGGTGCACACCTGGTCGTGACCCCCTCCGGATCAGAGCCTGAGGCGCTTCCACGTCCGACTCTCACCCGTGCGCACGTCCATCCACCCCGTACGCGTGACCGTCCAGAAGGCCTCGAGGCGACGCCCTAGGGAGCCGAAGGCCCGCGAGGCGGCCGACAGCCAGGCCAGGTCCTCGTCCTGCACCTGCGGCTCACCAGGGCGGGTCAGCCACACCGACGCCGCGTCCTCGACGACGCACTGCTCCTCGAGCAGGCGGGCCACGACGTCGGTGCGCGTGCCCGCATCGAGCACCGGGAGGTCGGCGCGGTACATCGTGCAGGTGCTGTGGGCGCCGCCGAGCCGCCCGAGGTGGACGACCGTGTCGAAGTGGTCGTAGGAGTGCTCGGCACGGATCCGGCCGACCTCGAGTCGTAGCAGAGAGGCGATCGTCGGTGTGTTCACCGGGCAAGCCTGCCCCGATCCACCACGCCGCGCGACGGTCCGTCCACAGCCCTCCCGCGCTTCACCTGCGGTAGCGTGCGCCATGTCCGCGGTGACACCGCTGACAGGCCAGAGGTCGATAGAGAGGACGGTCGATGGGGACCATCGTGGTGGGGTACGTGCCCAAGCCGGAGGGCAAGGCAGCGCTTCGACGTGCGGCAGAGGAGGCGAAGCTCAGGAGCTCCCGGCTCGTCGTCGTGAACTCCCACCGTGGCGGCCGCGAGTTCGACAGGGAGGACGCGATCGAGACCGAGGCTCAGCTGGCCGAGGTGAACGCAGAGCTGGACGCCCACGGCGTCCCTCACGACGTGCGCCAGCTCGTCCGCGGCATGGACCCTGCCGAGGACCTCGTCAACGTCGCGGCCGAGGTCGACGCCGAGCTCATCGTGATCGGCCTTCGTCGTCGCTCGCCCGTCGGCAAGCTCATCCTCGGCAGCAACGCCCAGCGGGTGCTCCTGGACGCGCCCTGCCCCGTCCTCGCTGTCAAGGCGACGGAGTAGCGCCTCCACGCAGTGGCCGGAGCTAGACGCCACGGACGCCGCGGCCGGGCTTCACTCTTCTGTTTCGGGCAAGATGTGCCCATGGGCTTGAAGATCACCGGCGAACCGGCCGCGGACAAGGTTCTCTCCGAGGACCCCTTCGCTCTGCTGTCCGGCATGCTGCTCGACCAGCAGTTCCCGATGGAGCGCGCGTTCGCCGGGCCGGCGAAGATCCTGGAGCGGTTCGGCTCCCTCGCCCCCGGCGACATCGCCGCGGCGGAGCCAGAGGCGTTCGCCGCCCTTTGCAGCACCCCGCCCGCCGTCCACCGGTTCCCTGGGGCCATGGCAACGCGCATCCAGGCGCTCGCCTCCCATGTGGTTGCCGAGTACGACGGCCGCACCGAGCGCCTCTGGACAGAGGCGGACAGCGGCAAGGAGCTGCTCAGGCGGCTCGAGGCACTTCCGGGCTTCGGAAAGCAGAAGGCCCAGATCTTCATTGCGCTGCTCGGCAAACAGCTGGGCGTCCAGCCTGCGGGATGGGCCGAAGCTGCCGGGGACTACGCCGAGCCTGGTGCGTTCCGCTCTGTGGCCGACGTGGTCGACACGACTTCGCTCGAGAAGGTCAGGTCCTACAAGAAACAACAGAAGGCAGCGGCCCGAGGCTAGTCGGGACGAGGCATTTGCTTGGATCGTGGCAGCGTCGTGTCACAATGTGTATGCGGCCCTTGACGTGTACGGGCCTTGCCGCGCCCCTGAAACGGTTACGAGAGGTACTTCGTGTCGACGAGCACGTCCCGCAAGCTTCCCGCTGACATCCTGGCTCATCCCGAGGTTCTCGCCCTGGTGGAGCGCGGCAAGACGGTCGGGCAGGTCTCGTCCGACGCGGTGCGCGACGCGAGCGAGGCGGCGTCGATCTCCGGCAAGCACCTCAAGGCGCTGCTGCGGTTCCTGAGCGAGGAAGGCGTCACCGTCGTGCTCTCGGCAGCGGAGTCGACCACTCGGAGGGTCGCCGCGGCTTCCTCCGGCCGCTCCACGGTGAAGGCGAGCACGGCGAAGAAGGCCCCCGCGAAGAAGGCGGCCGCGAAGACGGCCAAGAAGGCGACGGGGGAACCGACTGGGGCCGGGAAGTCCGCCCAGAAGGCTCCGGCCAAGAAGGCTGCGACGAAGACGACCGCCAAGAAGAAGGCCGAGGAGACCGTCGAGGTGGAGCTCGAGCCCGCCGCGCCGGTGATCGGGCCCGACGGCAAGAAGATCCTCCCGGATGTCCCGGACGAGCAGTTCGAGAAGGACCTCGCCGAGGACCCGACGCTCAAGGAGGACGAGAAGCAGGGCTTCGTCATCTCCGCGGCCGACGACACCGACGAGCCCGAGCAGCAGGTCATGGTCGCGGGAGCGACCGCCGACCCGGTCAAGGACTACCTCAAGCAGATCGGCAAGGTGCCGCTGCTGAACGCCGAGATGGAGGTCGAGCTCGCCAAGCGGATCGAGGCCGGCCTCTTCTCGGAGGAGAAGCTCGGCACCGAGGACGCGAAGCTGTCCACCAAGGCCCGAGAAGAGCTCGAGTGGATCGCCGAGGACGGCCGTCGCGCCAAGAACCATCTGCTCGAGGCGAACTTGCGGCTGGTCGTCTCACTCGCCAAGCGCTACACCGGCCGCGGCATGCTCTTCCTCGACCTGATCCAGGAGGGCAACCTCGGGCTGATCCGTGCGGTCGAGAAGTTCGACTACACCAAGGGCTACAAGTTCTCCACCTACGCCACCTGGTGGATCCGGCAGGCGATCACCCGGGCGATGGCCGACCAGGCGCGGACCATCCGCATCCCGGTGCACATGGTCGAGGTCATCAACAAGCTCGCCCGCGTCCAGCGGCAGATGCTCCAGGACCTCGGTCGCGAGCCCACTCCAGAGGAGCTGGCCAAGGAGCTCGACATGACCCCCGAGAAGGTCATCGAGGTCCAGAAGTACGGCCGCGAGCCGATCTCGCTGCACACGCCTCTCGGCGAGGACGGCGACTCCGAGTTCGGTGACCTGATCGAGGACTCCGAGGCCATCGTGCCCGCCGACGCCGTGTCGTTCACGCTGCTCCAGGAGCAGCTGCACGCGGTGCTCGACACGCTCTCGGAGCGCGAGGCCGGCGTGGTTTCGATGCGCTTCGGGCTCACCGACGGCCAGCCGAAGACGCTCGACGAGATCGGCAAGGTCTATGGCGTCACACGCGAGCGGATCCGGCAGATCGAGTCGAAGACGATGTCGAAGCTCCGGCACCCGTCGCGTTCCCAGGTGCTGCGCGACTACCTGGACTGAGCTGTGTGGTTACGGCGTTCCGCACGCGCCGTCGCGAGGCCTGCTCGCCGCACGTGTCAGCCACCCACCACGAGGACGATGGCGAGTGCGCACAGCGTGAGGCCCGTGCCTTGGGCCCGGTGCACCTTCTCCCGCAGCACGAGAGCTGCCAGGATGACCGTGCTAGCCGGGTACAGCGACGCCAGCACGCCGGCCACCGTGAGGTAGCCGCGCTGGGTGGAAAGCAGGAACGCTGTCGTGGCTGTTGCCCCCAGCGGCCCCGCTACCAGGGCCCACCAGGTGACCGGCTCACGCGGCACCCACGGCGCGCGCACGGCCACGGCCAGACCGACGACTGCAGGCAGCGCGACCACCTGAGCCAAAGCCAGCGGCCACAGCCCGGCGCTCTCGGGGACCTGACCGAGGGCCGCGAAGAGTACGCCGAAGCCGAGGCCCGCGAGGATACCGTCGAGGACCCCCTCGGCGAGGCTGGCCCGTGGTGGTGGCGCGCCCTCGGGTGGGAGCTCCTCGGTCGTGCTGGAGACCAGCCAGATCCCCGGAAGGGCGAGCGCGATTCCT
>DASVBF010000267.1:0-3278 GCA_036375975.1 Nocardioidaceae bacterium
AACAGCGGCCTGCCCCTCCGACTCGATTTCCTGGATGCTCACGATGGTTCCCCTTGCTCATCGGCCGCCGGAAACTCCACTCGACGCCGGGGTCAGCAGTCCACGGTCTCGGGTCGCACCGATGGAGCAAGTGGAGAAGTAGACGCAGCGTCGCGCAGCCCCTCGCCCGCCGGCTCGTGGTGTGTCAGCCAAATAAACAGGGGTATTTGCGGTAGGCTTGTTGGATGAGTCGAGCTGCCGATGCTTTGCCGATCTCGCCGGGTCAGCGGGAGACGTTGGAGGTGCTGGCGCGGTCGACGACGGCGGCGTATCGCGAGGTGCGGCGGGCGCAGGCGCTGCTGATGGCGGCGGACGGGCTGCCGGATGTGCCGATCGCTGCGGCGGTGGCGGTGACGCCGGTGACGGTGCGCGGGTGGCGGGCTCGGTTCGCCGAGGAGGGGCTGGCCCGGTTCGCCGAGGTGCGTGAGGGCCGGGGGCGTAAGCCCTCGATTCCGGCGGAGACGGTGAACGAGATCGTGCGGGTGACGTTGCACGAGGCCCCGCCGGGGGCGACGCACTGGTCCACGCGGACGATGGCGGCGCGGGGTGGGGGTCAGCCGGGACACCGTGCACCGGGTCTGGCGGGCCCGGGGGCTGCAGCCGCATCGGGTGGAGACGTTCAAGTTGTCCACCGATCCGCGGTTCGAGGAGAAGCTCGTCGACGTTGTCGGGCTGTACCTGAACCCGCCGGAGAAGGCCGTCGTGCTGTGCCTGGACGAGAAGAGCCAGGTGCAGGCGTTGGACCGCACCCAGCCGTCGCTGCCCATGAAGAAGGGCCGGGCCGGCACCATGACCCACGACTACAAGCGCAACGGGACGACCACGCTGTTCGCCGCGCTGAACGTGCTGACGGGGGCGGTCATCGGCCAGTGCCTGCCCCGGCACCGTCACGACGAGTTCCTCGTGTTCCTGCGCCGCATCCAGCGGGAGGTCCCCCGCGGCCTGCAGGTGCACGTGATCCTGGACAATTACGCGACGCACAGCCACCCCGACGTCGAGGCCTGGTTGGCCAAGCACCCCCGCTTTCACCTGCACTTCACCCCGACCAGCTCGTCCTGGCTCAATCTCGTGGAGCGCTGGTTCCGGGACCTCACTGACAAGCGGCTCCGCCGCGGCAGCTTCAACTCGGTCGCCGACCTCATCGCCGCGATCGAGGAATACCTGGCGGTGCACAACGAGAACGCGAAACCGTTCGTGTGCACCGCGACCGCCGACTCGATCCTCGCCAAGGTCCGACGCGGCCGTGTTGCCCTTGAGAAAGTGGTTAGTCAATAGCCAGACGGACCACTAGGAGCTTGCGAAGCCTGATCCACAATTTGTTGTCTATGCGGCTTTGATCGCGAGGTGGTGGAACAGGGTGGTCATGTCGGCGCGGAGGGTTTCGTAGTCGCGGTCGATTCGGGTGCGTGTCTTGGGTGGCCGTCCGGGTCCTGGTCCGCGGACGCCGGCGAGGATCGGGGCGATCGCTTGGTCGCGCAGGGTGAGTAGCGCGGCGACGGCGCGGGCGGCGTCGCCGGGGACGTGGTAGCGGCGGGTCCGGTCGGGTTTGACGACGAGCTGTTTGCCGCGCAGCTTGCGAAGATCGTAGGAGGCCTGCCGGACGGTGTAGTCCTGCTGGCTGGATCCGGTCAGGGCTCGGACCTTGGTGGCGAGGTCGGCGACGGTGAACCCGTCCGGGGCGACGGCCAACGCGAGCGTGGCGGCCAGTGCGGTGCGGTTGCGGGGCTTGTTGATGTCCACACCGCCGACTCGGGTGGCGCCGATCTGGGAGGGGGTGGGGAGCTGGTCGAGCACGCCGTCGGGCAGGAAGCCGACGTCGACGCAGTCGAGCATGCCGGTGAACCGGTCCACCATGCCGGCGAGGCGGGCGACGATGTCGGGGAACTTCTCCAGGGCTCGGCCGGTGTGCAACGCCCGGGTGTTGTGCACGATCGCTTCGAAGCGCAGCACGTGTTCGCCTTTGGTGTAGCCCTTCAAGGTCAGCAGCCCGAAGTGGAGTTTGAACAAGGTGAGGTTCCACCGAGGTCTCTCGATCACGACTGCCTGTCGCGCTGACAGGTTCCCATCACCGTGCTGGCGGGGACGTTGGCCGACCCCGAACAGCGTGCGCAGCCTGGGCACGTCCAGCCGGACCCGGGTCCGATCCACCACGGTGTCGAAGGCTCGTTCCATGGCCGCGCCGGAGCGGAAGATCAGGTTGCGGCTGTACTCGACCTGGTAGATCGAGTAGGCGTAGCCGAAGCCGCTGTCGGCCTGGTCGGCCAGGTCCAGCCCGAAGCACAGGCACGCGCTGTAGATCCAGCGGTCGATGACCTGGCTCAGGCGCCCTATCGTCCCGGGCTGGGACAAGGTGTCTGCGACCCGAGCCAGGCGCTCGGCGTCATCGACGCGGGTGAAAGCAGTTGCCCTCCTTCGCGAAGCGTAGGCCCGCCGCCTGCGCGGCGCAGGCGACGTAGTCGTGGCCGTTGAGGATGACCTGCGCCGCGAACGGCGAATGCCCGCTCATCTTGATCGTCAGATGCCCGACGGTCGGGTCCATGATGTGAAACGAGTAGTGGTTGACGAACTGCCGGGTCTTGTCCAGGTTGCCGATCACTCCCGCGGCCGTGCGGTGGACCCGCCACACCGTGCCCGGGGCCCGGGCGACCAAGACCAGGAACACCCCCACGCCGACCGCATGCTCGCGCAGATAGTCCTCGGCGATGCGGTTGCTTCCGCTCGTCACCCTTGCAGTCGATGACCGGAACCTCGTGCGCGGCGGCCCAGGCTCGCACCCGCCGGGCAAAGCGGCCGGCCAGTCGCATCAGATGCGTGTTATCCAGCTGATCATCGCTGTTGTTTTGCCAGCGCCGCCACCACACCCGGAACCCGCCCGGATTGTGCCCCAGCGGGAAGTAGGCGTTGAGCACGATCCGGTCCACGCAGTCGTAGCTGCCCGTCAACAGATCCGAGTAGCGCTCGCTGAACTCATCAGCCACCCCGCGACCGTAGAACCCCGACGTGACCGTCACCGAAGCTGCCCCGAAGGGGCCACCGCCGCCGGGCGAAGTCCCGGCGGCGGGGTAGCGTTGCTTGGCGTCTCGAACTCTGACGTCGATCTTGGGTTTTCAGGCAGCGTTTCCGAGCCTGGCGTCGCGGATGTAATGCCGGACATGCCGGTCAACGGTGTGCAGTGCGTCGCGGAGCTCGACTGGAGCGGGTGGCCGGTTGGCGGCGATGAGGGGTCGCGGCACCCGGTC
>DASVBF010000293.1:0-6192 GCA_036375975.1 Nocardioidaceae bacterium
CGGTGCTTCGCATGGTTCGTGTGGAGCACGAGCCGAGCCAACGGGTGGTTCTCGGCGTCCTTCCGGGTGAAGGGCTGCAGCCCTTCGATCCGCTTCACCAGGTCGCTGCCGGGATGCAGCGAGGCAGGGCCGTTCTTCACGCGACCCTTCGCCCAGGACTCGAAATCCTCGGCCCTGCGGAACGCCGGGATCTCGACCACGCGCGCGGCCTTCTCGTTTAGGGTTCCGTCCCGGAACTCGACCTCCGCGAACAGAGCATGCTCGAGCGCCGCTCGGAGCGCGACCAGAGCATCGGCGACGAGCAGCGGGACCTTCCGCGGCATCGGGGCCACGTGCGTCACGACGGTCCGCGTGTTGGGGAAGGCGAGCTGCTCCTCGAGCTCGAAGGTTCCATCGGGCTGCGTCTGGTAGGCGAAGAGCACGTCGGCGACCTGGCCGACCAGCTCATCCGCGTGCGACAGGGTCGCGGCCACACCGAGATGGTGATCGGGCAGCCAGTGGTGCATCGAGTCCTTCACGACGGGATCCTATTCGGCGTGCGCATGTGGCGGCGAGGTCGCCGGAGGACCCTTGAGGTGGCCGACTCGACCTTGCCGGTCAAGTCCTCGGACTGATCCGTTCGTTCCTGCCAGGCGCGTCGGTCACCGGCACCGACATCCGGTGACCGCAGACGTTGGGTGCGTCATTCCGGCTCCCTTCTGTTGTCAACCCGCCGTCTTGAGGGGCTTCTTGGCGGTGGCCTTACGGGGTCGCGCGGCCGGTTGTAGCGTCGGGTTCGCGGGTCCGGGAAGTGGCTGATCCGAAGTGTCGATGTGCGGGGGCAGGTCGACCGCGCTGGATTGATGAGTCGCCCCGCAGTGCCCTCCCGGGCCCGCGCCCTCACCCTCACCCACTCTCTGGTGTCGGGCGTCGGCCACGAGCTGTCGGTAGATGGCGTCAGAGATCCGACGCTTCAGGCACCGCATCGCCTCGGCACGGGTCTTGCCGGCAGCGAGCTTGCGCCGGTAGTAGGCCCGGCCCGGAGTATCGAGGCGGATCTGGGTGGCCGCGGCGATGTGGATCATGTGGTTCATCCGCCGGTTCCCGGCCCGCGACAGACGATGGCGGACGATCTCGCCCGACGACGCCTCGATCGGCGCGGTCCCGGTCCAGGAAGCGAACCGGTTCCGGTCGGCGAACCGCGCCACGTCCCCCACGTCGGCCAGCACCCGGGCGGCCACGATCGGCCCGACACCGGGCAGCTCCATCAGCGTCGACCCGGTGGCGGTGACCATCGCCTTGAGCTCGTTGCCCAGCTGCTTGATCTTCTTCTCCACCGCGACCAACTCGGCCAGCTGCTCGGCCGCGAGCCGGCGGCGGGTCTTGCCCACCACGTCCCGGGGCCGCACCGAGGCCAGGATCTCCTTGGCCTGCAAGGCGGTGATGTCCTTCTTCGCCTTGCCGGGGGTGAGTTCGGCCAGCAGCCGCTGCAACCGGTTGACGGTCTGCACCCGACGCTGCACCAGCTCGTCGCGGTGGTCGGTCAGCATCCGCAACGCCTCGAGGTCGGGGTCGTGGGCCAGCACCCGAAGCTGCTTGGCGCGGACCGCGGCCACGGCCACCGAGTGCGCGTCGTCGGCGTCGGTCTTGCGGCCGTGACCGGTGTCCAGCAGCCGGGCCCGGGCCGACAGCTTGGCCGGCACATCAACCACGTGCTCGCCATCAGCGACCAGTCGCTGGGCCAGCGACCGGCCGGCGCCGTTGCTGCCCTCGACCGCCCAGGTCCGCTCCGGCCACGCCTCGACCCGCTCGCGCATCGCGGCGTAGCCGGCCTTGTCGGTGCTGAACCGGCCAGAAGCCAGCACAGTCTCCTGCTTGTCGACGACCTCGATCGTCGCCGACAGCTTGTGGGGATCGACCCCGATGATGACCTTCTGCATGCGCTACCTCCGCCTTGCTCGTGGGAAACGTGAACGGCGAGGCGGGCATTGCCACTACGAGCCGGGCAGTCCCCTCTGGAGCCACGCCCCACCACGGCGCCCGACGGGAACGCTAACCGGAATAGAGCCACACCCAAGAATCGAGTGGGCAGCCGCGAAGAGAGCGTCCCGCCGAGCGCCTGGACCGAGTCTGGCCGGACACCGGTCCTAGACCGAATCGTCTAGTAGCCGCGACAGAGACGCGCAGTTCGAGCCTCGGAGACCCGGACTAACCTGCGAGGTGACTCCACGCAGATGCCAGCTCATGCCATGGGCCGGTGGCGGCGACCTCGCCGCCGACGAGGACGACGACCCGGTCGGCCTGGGCGAGGGCGGCCCGTTTCGCGGTAGCGCCGATCACGGTTGTCCGCCGCTGGCGGAGGGCTGCCCACAGCTCGATTTCGGTAGCGGCGTCGAGTGCGCTGGAGACGTCGTCGGCCAGGAGCAGCTCGGCGTCGGCAGCCAGCGCTCGTGCGAGTGCAAGCCGCTGGACCTGTCCGCCGGAGAGCCGGACGCCACGGTGCCCGACGAGGGCGTCCTTCCCGCCGGCTTCGTCGATGTCGCGTGCCAACCGGGCGTCGGAGACCGGGTCGTCGAAGTCCCGCCGGTGGCCCAGGAGGACGTTGTCGGAGAAGCTGCCGGACAGCACCCGCGGCACCTGGGCGACGTGGGCGACCTGCGCGGGCCGGAGGAACGCTTGGGGGTCGGTGACCTCCCGACCGTTCCAGAGCAGTGCACCGGAGTGCTCGATCAGGCCGGCGAGTGCGGCGAGCAGGCTGGACTTGCCGGAGCCGACCTGCCCGACCAGCAGCACCAGCTCGCCGGCCTCCACGGTGAGGTCGACGCTGCTGACGCCGATCGTGCCGTCGTCGTGGACCGCCGAGAAGCCGGAGAGCTCCAGGCGCTCCAGCGACACGCGTCGGACCGGCTCGGGTTCCGGGGCGTCCCCGCTGACGAGGTCAACCCGCGACGGAAGGTCCATCAGGTCGGCGCCGCCCGCGAACCGGCAGGTCTCCTTCTGCCAGGCCCGCGTCCCCGGCGCCTCAGTGACGACCATCCCGGCGACCCTGCCGAACCAGTCGAAGCCACCGACTGCGTTGGCCACGAGCAGGGCGATCGCGAGGCTCCAGCCGCCCGAGAAGTAGATCGCCCAGGCCGTCACGACGCCGCACTGCACCATGACCGTGGGCACGCCGTCGAGGAAGGCCTGGACCCGGTGCTCCTTCACCGCCGCAGCGACGCGGCCGGAGTCCACGCGGTGCAGGTGAGCATGGACCTCGGGGACAGCGGCCGCCAGCTTGATGGTGCGCGCGGAGTCCAGCGCCGAGACGAGGGCGCGGCCGAACCCCGCCCGCGCCGTGGACGCGGCAGCCGCCGAGCGGCCCGCGATGGGCCGGCCCAGCGTCGAGGCCAGTGCCGAGGCGACCATCACGGCGAGCAGCACCGCGCCGGCCATCCAGGTGCCGGCGAGCAGCGCGGTGACGCCGGCGATGATCAGGCCGTTGACGAAGTCGACCCAGCGGTCGGCGTACCTGGCGTAGCGGTCGGCGTCCATCGAGCGTGCGACGACCTCGCCCGGTGGAGTCCGCACGAGGCGGCGCTGCCGCGTCTGGCCGTAGAGCACCGCCATCCGGGCTCGGAGCATCACCTCGACCCACCACCGGGGGTAGCGCCAAAAGGCGTTGGCCAGCATGACGGGCGCAGCAAGCAGGCTCACCACGACCGCGCCGGTCAGCCACGTGGGGCTCCCACCACGCTGGAGGTCCTCGACGACGCGTCCCCAGAGCAGCCCCGTGACGGCCCCTTGCGCGCCGGCGAGGGAGGCGACCAGGAACAGGAGAGCTCCCAGGGCACCCCACGCCGGCCGCACCGCCAGCGCGTGCGCGATGCCGCGCGCCAGGGAGGGACCCGTGCCGACGTCCTCGATCTCCGGCGGCGGGCCGGAGCGACGGCGCCCCCCGACGCCGGTGTGGTCCGCCTCGGAGAGCTCGGCGGCGACCACGCCCTTGGCGTCGATGCCGTCCCCCGCGGGCAGGTCGTGACCATGCTCGGTGCGGCTGGCCTCCAGCAGGTCGCGGAAGGGCCCGGGCGCCACGGCGAGTGCCGTGCGGGCGCCCTGCTGGACGATGCGCCCGCGCTCGAGTACGGCGACCAGCGGCGCCCGCTCGATCGTGGACAACCGGTGCGCGACGAGGACGCCCGTCCGGGCCGCGAGCAACCGGTCGGCGGCTGCCACCACACGGCGCTCCGTGAGCGGGTCCATGCGCGCGGTGGCCTCGTCGAGCACGACCACGCGCACGTCACGGACCAGCAGGCGGGCGAAGGCGACGAGCTGCTCCTCGCCGGCCGAGAGCGACGTGCCGCCGGGACCCAGCAGGGTGTCGAGGCCGTCGGGCAGACCGGAGACCCAGCCGTCCAGGTCCAGCTCCACCACCGCCGCCTCGACCGTGCTGCGCGGGATCTCGGCGTAGAGCGTGATGTTCTCCGCGAGGGTGCCCGCGAGGATCTCCGTGCGCTGCGTGACCACCCCGACCGAACGCCGGAGGCGCTGGAGGTCCAGGTCCCGGACGTCGGTGCCGCCGAGGAACACCGACCCTCGTGGCGGCTCCATCGCGCGCGAGACGAGCGCGGCCAGCGTCGACTTGCCGGAGCCCGTGCGGCCGACCAGGGCGACGGTCTGGCCCGCAGGGACCTGCAGGTCGATACCCTGCAACGCGAACGTGCCCTCGGCGTAGGAGAAGTGGAGGCCGCGCAGCTCCAGGTCCAGAGGCCCCTCGGGGAGCGGGCTCCCGCCCCCCGGCTCGGGCGGGACGGCGAGCATCTGCCGCAGTCGGATGACGGCTCCGAGGCCGGCCTGCAGGTCCGGCAGGTGGTTGGCCACCATCGCGATCTGGCCGACGAACGTCGAGGTGACCAGGAACAGCGTCACCAGTTGGGCGACCGAGAGGCTGCCGCCGGACGCGAGCGCCACCCCGGCGACCGCGATGCCCGCGAGCAGAGCGTGGAGCAGGACGCCGGCACGTCGGACCAAGCGGCTCTCGACGTCGACGACAGCCTTGAACTTCGCGTGCACGTCGGCGGAGAGCCGCGCGACGCGCCGGACCACATGCGCCTGGCCCAGGCTGGTGCGCAGGTCATCGCGGCCGGCGATCCCCTCCTCGAGCACGGCCGCGTGGTCGGTCCACGCCATCTCCTCGACGATCTTGCGGCGCGCGATCTCACCGAGCAGCGACCGGATGACCAGCCACGTGACGCACGCGAGCACCGGGAAGAGGATGAAGGACGGCCACCAGGTGACGCCGGCGACCACCCACATCGGCAGGGTGGCGAAGAGGGTGCGGGCCAGCATCCAGATCTGCCACCGCACGAGGTTGCCCACCTCGTGGGAGTCGTCGTCGATCCGATCGAGGATCTCGCCCACTGCCTGCTCGCTCAGCGCGGCTAGCGGCTGACGGAGCGCCGCACGGAGCAGGTCCTCGCGCAGCTGGCCCTCCGCGCGGTCCGAGCAGCCGACCCAGGCGATCTTCCCGGAGGTGTCGACCACGGCCGCACCGACGACGCAGATCGCGAGCAACCAGACCAGGCCCCGGGTCGGGTCCTCGGCGAGCTTCCCGGCCACGACGGTGCCGAGTGTCATCCCGACTGCTCCCACCGCGGACGCGGCCAGCGCGGCCATCGCCACTGGGCTCTTCATCCGTGACGTGTCGATCCTGCGGGACGGGTCGGTCCCCTCGGGCGCCGGGCGCTGCTGGTCCGGTGTGACGGTTTCGGTTGTGAGCGCGGTCATGATGCGACCACGCTATGAGGGATCGGCGACGGTTCTCTCCTGGTTTTCGCGCGTCGAAGGGTCGCCCGACCCACGCCGGGCATCCCTGCCGCGGACGGCGTCGACGTACACCCCCGGATCTGCCAAGACGGGTCACAGCGAGCCGGTGAGATGCCCAAGGGGAGGTGCGTCATACCGCCGCCTGCCGGCGCACGCCCCGCGACCGGATCCGCCGACGTTGCGATGCGAGTCTCGTCTGGGGGTTTGACTTCCGTCGGAGAGCGAGCAGCACCGCTCGGTTCCAGGGCCCCGCCTCTGGGCCTCTGGAACGGCACCTAGTCGTCGCGCTCGGACCAGGTAAGGCCCTCGTCGGTCCAGGTCGCACTCTTGTTCCGGCAGAGACAGAACGGGTGCCCGATGGGGTCGGTATACACCCGCCACCCGTAGCCCTCCGGGCCGGCGAAGTCC
>DASVBF010000209.1:0-2047 GCA_036375975.1 Nocardioidaceae bacterium
GCGACCGTCGAGGACCCCGAGCTGCACCTGCCCCTCGGCGAGGCCGGGATGCTCGGGGACGTCTCCGCCGACCGGTCCGGGGTGGTGCGGGTGACCGTCCGGCTCACCACATCGTCCTGCCCCCTCAAGGACACCCTGGCCGGCGACGTCACCGAGGCCGTAGCCCAGGTCCCCGGCGTGGCGGGGGTCGAGGTCGACTTCGCCGCGATGAGCGAGCACGAGCGGATGCGTCTCGCCTCGCAGCTGCGCGGGTCGCGGCCCGATGGCGGGCACCCGTTCGGCCTCGACTCCGGCACCCAGGTCTACGCCGTCGCCAGCGGCAAGGGGGGCGTCGGCAAGTCGACCGTCACCGCGAACCTCGCCGTCGCGCTCGCCCAACAGGGCAAGCGGGTGGGCGTCCTCGACGCGGACGTGTGGGGCTACTCGATCCCCCAGCTCTTCGGGGTCCGCCGGGCGCCCGTGGCGCTGAAGGGGCTGATGCTCCCCGTCGAGGCCCACGGCGTCTCGCTGATGTCGGTCGGCTTCTTCGTCGAGGACCAGGAGCCCGTCGTGTGGCGCGGGCCGATGCTGCACAAGGCGATCGAGCAGTTCCTCGGCGACGTGCACTGGGGCGAGCTCGACGCGCTGCTGATCGACCTCCCGCCCGGGACCGGGGACGTGACCCTCTCACTGCTCGAGCTCGTCCCCGACGCCGCCCTCGTCGCCGTCACCACCCCGCAGCCGGCCGCCCGGACCGTCGCCGAACGCGTCGGCCGGATGGCGCGCAACGCCCGGATGCCCGTCGCCGGGGTCGTGGAGAACATGTCCGCCCTGGTCTGCGGCACCTGCCACGAGAGCACGGCCCTGTTCGGCTCCGGCGGCGGGGCCCGCCTCGCCGAGACGATCGACGCGCCGCTGCTCGGCCAGGTCCCCCTCGACATCGCGCTCCGCGAGGCCGGGGACGCCGGGGTGCCGGCCGTGGTCTCCTCGCCGCAGGCGCACTCGGTCCAGGAGCTCCGCCGCATCGCCGCCACCCTGCCCGTCGTACGCCGCAGCATCGTGGGCAGGTCCCTCCCGCTCTCCGTCGTCTGAGCTGTCAGGCCTAGGATCGACGGCCACGACGCCTTCCCGAGACCCAGGAGGAATCCATGCGCCACCCCCGAGCGATCGCTGCCCTGGTGGCAGCCCTCGCCCTCGTTCTCGCCGGCTGCTCGGCGTCTGACTCGTCGGGGGACGGCAAGGGGTTCAACGACGCGGACGTCGACTTCGCGAGCGACATGATCCGGCACCACGCCCAGGCGCTCCAGATGGTCGACCTGACCCTCGGTCGTGACCTCGACCCGGCCGTCGCTCGGCTCACCGACCAGATCAGGGCGGCCCAGGCACCAGAGATCGAGAAGATGGTCGACTGGCTGCAGGCCTGGGACCAGAAGGTGCCTCCGACGAGCCGCGACCACGCCAATGCCCATGCCGAGGGTCACGGCCAGGACCAGGGGATGAACACCGACATGCCCGGCATGATGAGCGCCGAGCAGATGACGGCGCTGGAGAAGGCCCCCGACGGCAAGTTCCAGACGATGTGGCTCCAGATGATGATCGATCACCACGAGGGCGCGATCGAGATGGCCCGGACGCAGGTCGAGGACGGCCAGAACGCCAAGGCGGTCGCGCTGGCCGAGGACATCGTCAGTGCCCAGAAGAAGGAGATCGCGACGATGCAGGACCTGCTGAAGGGCTGATACGTAGCCCGCCTGGCGGGCTGACTCGGGACCTTTGGGGGACGCCGTGGCCGACAGCCTGGCCTCCGACCAGGTCGAGGAGCCGAGGACCCTCAGGCCACGCCGGCGCCGCCGTCGAGCCTGATCTTGCATCCGGCGGCGGGCGCCGCCAGAGTTCTCCTGGAACCTGTTCTAGGAGAAGGGTGGCGCATGGCCACGGTCAGCTCGCACACGATCCTGGACCGCACGGTCACGATGCCCGTGGAGGTCCGCCGGGCGACGGCGTTCACCGCGATGTTCTCCGCCTCGGCCGCGCGTGCCCAGGCGATGATCGACTACTCCGGGCTCGA
>DASVBF010000313.1:0-8650 GCA_036375975.1 Nocardioidaceae bacterium
GTCCGGAACGAGCTCGAATCGCTTCGTGCCTGATCCCGCGATCCGGTAGGAGCTGTCTTCCTCGACGCTCAGGCCCAGCCCTTGGCCCGCTCCACGGCGTCGCGCCACCTCGCATGGGCGGCGTCGACTTGCGCCCGATCACCCTTCGGCTCGAACCGCCGGTCGAGGTGCCAGGTCTCCCTCAGCTCGTCGGTCGATCCCCACACGCCGGTGCCGAGACCGGCGAGGAACGCTGCCCCGAGGGCGGTCGTCTCCACGATCTTGGGACGTTCGACGGGGACGCCGAGCTGGTCGGCCTGGATCTGGCAGAGCAGGTTGTTCGCGCTCGCGCCTCCGTCGACCATGAGCGCCGTCATCGAGGTGCGTTCGGGGAGCGTCTCGATCACGTCCCGCACTTCGAAGGCGATCGCCTCCAGGGTCGCTCGGACGATGTGGGCACGCGTCGTACCTCTGGTGATCCCGATGATCAGCCCCCGTGCGTGCGGGTCCCAGTCGGGGGCGCCCAGGCCGGTGAGGGCCGGCACGAACACCACACCGTGTGCGTCGGACACCGTCGCCGCGATGGCCTCCGTCTCGGGGGCGGCGCCGACGATCTGCAAGCCGTCACGCAGCCACTGCACCGCCGCCCCCGTCACGAAGATCGCGCCTTCGAGGGCGTAGGTCGTCTCGCCCTCCGGCGAACGCCACGCCGCTGTGGAGAGCAGCCCCGCGTCGGAGCGGACGACGCTGGAGCCGGTGTTGGTGAGGATGAACGAGCCGGTGCCGTAGGTGCACTTGCTGCTGCCGACGTCGAAGCAGGTCTGCCCGAACAGAGCCGACTGCTGGTCGCCCGCGATGCCCGCGATCGGCAGCTCCAGCCCTGCGAACACCTTCGGGTCCGACGTCGCGATAGGTCCCCACGTCGGGACGATCTCCGGCAACGCCGCGCGCGGCACGCCGAACAGTGAGCAGAGCTCGTCGGACCAGTCGCCGCGTTCGAGGTCGAACAGCAGCGTGCGTGAGGCGTTGGAGACCTCGGTGACGTGCCACGTGCCGCGGGTCATGCGTGCGACCAGGTAGGAGTCGACGGTGCCCACGGCGTAGCGGCCGTCCTCGACGAGCGCCCAGGTGTTGGGCTCGTTCTCGGCGATCCAGCGCAGCTTCGTCCCGGAGAAGTACGGGTCGAGCCGGAGTCCCGTGAGCTCGCTGATCCGCTCCTCATGGCCTTCTTTGCGCATGCGGTTGCAGATGTCGGCGGTACGGCGGTCCTGCCACACGATCGCGCGCCGGGGGGAGCCGAGGGTCTCGCGGTCCCACAGCAGCACGGTCTCGCGCTGGTTGGTGATGCCGATCGCCTGGAGCGCTGGCCCGCCGGTTGCCTCGTACTCCTTCACGGCGGCACGGGTCGCCTCGAGCGTCGCCTGCCAGATCTCCTCCGGCGCGTGCTCGACCCAGCCGGGGTGCGGGAAGTGCTGGGCGAACTCCTGGTAGCCCTTCGCGGCGATCGTGCCCTCGGGCGTCACCACGACGACGGTCACGCCCGTCGTACCTGCATCGATGGCCAGCACACTCATGAACCGCAACTCCTGGGTGTCTCGGGCAGTGGGTCAGAGTGCATCCTTGCATTGTTGGGCCCCTGGAGGGACCGCGGTCCTGGGCGATACTGATGACCGCTCACCGGGCGCCGACATCTTGTGGTTGCAGCGCGTGCACACCATCGCAGTTCCCCGGCTTCCCTCTGGGAGGACTTGAAGTCCTGCCTACTTCGACAAGATTGGGCAGAGGGTATGCGTGTACCGCCGTCGGCCCCTGGGCAACCCGCTACGACCCGTCTTCTTCATAGGCGTGCGGCCACTGCTCGCGCACCGCCACTTCCGACCATCCTGCCTGCAGCCTGTTATGAGCGCGGCTGGCCAGGATTTCCAGCGCCCGCACCACCTCACGAGGGGGCCGCTCGTCCTTGCCGACCATGTAGCCGAGCAGGACGTTCACGGCGGTCGCTTCCTGTGGCGTCATTCGGGCCATGGGGCCACGGTAGGGCTGAGGAGACCGGACATGGGTGGGTTCCCCCCTTCGCCGAGTGGGTGTGTCTTAGGAATATGCGGGCTTACTCATCCGACCTCGCCTCTCGTGGATGAGGCGGCTGGGGTCTGGATACGGCGCGCGTGACTCCATCGGCCCACGACGTACACCGCGACGAATACGAGGGCCAGGATCGCGGAAAGCGCGAACAGGCCAAGGCCCACTAGGTATATGGCCAGCGGATCCGCCCCGAGAGCGGCAAGTATTCCGACGACCCCGAAGGGCGTGAGCGTCAGGCCTGCGAGCACGCCGACTGCCACCGTGCCTTGGCGTCGGGCCGCTCGCGCCGACACCTGACCGGTGTCTGTCTGGGGGACTGACGACTGCGACACGAAGAGTGCCGCAGCGGCGACGCATAGCGCCAGGCCTGGAACCAACGACACTGGAGGGACGAGGGGCATCAGAGCCAGAGCGACAGCGACGAGGAGCACGCCCGCCACAAAGGTGCCTCTGGCCCGTCCCCGTTTCGCCACTCGCCCATGTTCGCACTTCACTGACCGCGACTGTCTCCGTTTGGGAAAGCCATCCTCGGATCCAAAAGCTCTTCTCCTGGTGCCGAGCCGCGTTACGCCGCCGACTGATACCGCGTGCACTCGGTCGGGGTGCATCCTTGCCTGACCGGGTCGCGAAAGGACACACCATGCTCACCAGATCGGACCACGACAGGATCTCTCTGCTGGACGCGACCGACCAGGCGGCCCTCGTCCGCACAGGTGAGATCACCACCGCGGAGCTCGTGTCCAGCACCATCGAGCGCATCGAGCAACTCAACCCGACCCTCAATGCAGTCATCACGCCCGCCTACCAGCAGGCGATGGATGCGGTCTCGGCCGGCCTGCCAGAGGGGCCGTTCACGGGTGTGCCGTACCTCCTGAAGGACCTCGTCGTCGAAGCGGCGGGCCTCCGGTTCTGTGAGGGCTCGTCCTTCCTGAAGGACAACATCTCGACGGTCGACAGCGAGCTGGTGGTCCGCCTTCGACGCGCCGGGCTGGTCATCCTCGGCAAGACCAACACCTGCGAGTTCGGCATGACGCCCACGGTCGAGAACGCGCTGTTCGGAACGACGCGCAATCCCTGGAACCTCGACCACACCACCGGGGGTTCGAGTGGCGGTTCTGCCTCCGCGGTTGCGAGCGGGATGGTGCCCATGGCCCACGGTAACGACCTCGGCGGCTCGATCCGGATCCCCGCGTCGTCCTGCGGCCTGTTCGGGTTCAAGCCCGGCCGTGGAAGGAACCCGCTCGGACCGTTGTACGGCGACGCGATCAACGGGCTCGCGGTCGAGCACGCACTCACCTGGTCGGTGCGGGACAGCGCCGCGCTGCTGGACGCCACGAGCGGTCCGGCGCTCGGCGACCCCTATCCGGCGCCGGCTGCGCACCGTCCCTTCGCCGAAGAGGTGGCGCGTGCACCGGGCAGGCTGCGCATCGCTTTCTCGACCGTGCCCGCCGGCGGACGGCCGCTTCACCCGGAGTGCCGTGTCGCCGTCGAGGGCGCGGCGCGCCTGTGCGAGGAGCTTGGCCACGATGTCTTCGAACGCGATCTGACCGAGCTGACTCCGGACGTGGGGGATGCCATCGGGGTCGCGTACGGAGTGGCCGTCGGCTGGATCGTGCAGTACTGGGCGCGACACCTGGGCCGGGAGCCGGAACCAGGGGACCTCGAGCCGTTCACAGAGGCCCTGTACGAGCACGGAAAGCGGGTCTCCGGCGCCGACTACCTGCTCGCGGTAACGGACCTGCAGGCGTTTGCGCGTCGCGTGGCAGCCGCGTTCGAGGAGTTCGACGTGTGGCTGTGGCCCACAACGGCACAGCCCTCACCTCGGCTCGGCGCGATGGTGGGCACGCCGGAGCAGCCCTGGGCAGGCGACGACGTAGCCGGCGACTTCATCGCCTTCCCCCTGATCACCGCGAACATCACCGGCAACCCAGCGATGTCAGTGCCCCTTCACATGTCGGAGGCAGGACTGCCGATCGGCGCGCACTTCATGGGAAGGTTCGGCGACGAGGCGACACTGTTCCGGCTCGCCGGGCAGCTGGAGCGAGCACGCCCATGGGCAGGCCGACGCCCGCCCGTCTCGTGATCGGGGCAGGATCGCCTGCCCCGAGAGGCCTAGGACGTGCTGAGGCCCTCGCTCTGCTCGCGGAGGATGGCGAGGACCTTGGTGTCGATCCACCGGTCCACGTCGTCGGGGCCGCTCACCCGCATCTCGTAGTTCTCGCTGCCCACCCAGGCCTGGAAGTCGGCGTGCCCGAGTCGACGGGCGCGGTCGTCGAGCTCCTGCAGGAGCGTGTCGTCGACGGGCACCTTCTCCTCGTCGGTCGAGGCGGTCAGGTACAGGTCGTTGAGGTCGAGCAGCCGGCCGAGCTCGGTCACGGGGTCGGCGTGGTCGTCGACGCGGAGGTCCACGGCGACATCGTCGCCCCCGCCGTACCCGGCGCCGTCGCGTACGACGAGGAGGGCAGCCGACTGGCGACCGCGCCTGTCACCACCGGCCTGGTCACCTGCGGCGAGGACGGCGAGGAGCCGCCGGCCCAGGTCGTGCTCGTCCGCAGAGGCGTCCCAGGCCGCCTTCATCGCCTCCACGACCTCGGGCCCGGTGAGGATGTTGCCCTGGATGGCGACCCCCGCGGCCGTCACGCCGCCCGCCCAGTCGAAGCACTCCCGGCCCGTATGGGTAGCCGCGCCGCCGTCGACGTCGACGATGCCGACCTGCCGGTGCTCGCGAGCCGGATCCTCCTCGATCAGGCGCTGGAGCGCCACGGAGGCCGTCGCGCCCTCGTCCATGTGTGACAGGGCCTGTCCCTTGTAGGCGACGTTCGCGTCAGCCTGCGTGGCGATCGCGCCGACCCCGGCGACAGCCGCGGGTACGACGGACCCGACGGCGAGGAACTTCGAGGCCACGGCGACGCCCCAGGACTGGCCGTCGGCGGACCGGGTGACGATCGAGAAGGTCATGGCGTGACCCTATCCACCGACCCGCGCAAGCGACCTTTCACGCAGAGAACAAGAAACAGGACGTATGGCCCTTCGACCGGGACGGGTTGGGTATGGAACGTTCCAATTCGGATCGCTACGCTCGAAGCACCAACTCGAAGGAGCGATTCCATGCGCGTGGGTGTGCTGACCGGCGGCGGCGACTGCCCCGGCCTGAACGCAGTCATCCGAGCCGTCGTGCGGCGCGGTGTCCAGGAGTACGGCTACGAGTTCGTCGGCTTCCGGGGCGGCTGGCACGGCCCCCTGGAGGGCGACACCGTCCCGCTGACCCGGGACGACGTCCGCGGCATCCTGCCGAGGGGCGGAACGATCCTGAAGTCCTCCCGGACCAACCCGTTCAAGATCGAGCACGGCGTCGAGAAGATCAAGGAGAACCTCGCCGCCAAGGGCGTGGACGCGCTGATCGCGATCGGTGGTGAGGACACCCTCGGCGTCGCGACGAAGCTCGCCGACCTCGGCGTCAACGTCGTCGGTGTCCCGAAGACCATCGACAACGACCTGTCGGGGACGGACTTCACCTTCGGCTTCGACACCGCGGTCAACATCGCGGTCGAGGCGATCGACCGTCTCCACACGACCGCGGAGTCCCACCGGCGGGTGATCGTGGTCGAGGTGATGGGGCGGCACGCGGGCTGGATCGCCCTGCACTCCGGGATGGCAGGCGGCGCGGCCGTCGTACTCGTCCCCGAGATGCCCTTCGATATCGACAAGGTCGCGGAGTACGTCAAGTCCCGCTTCGCCGACGGCTTCGCGCCGATCATCTGCGTTGCCGAGGGCGCCGTGCCCAAGGAGGGTGGCGGCATGACGCTGCAGACCGGGGAGAAGGACGCCTTCGGGCACGTCCGCCTCGGCGGCATCGGCGACCGGCTCGCGCAGGAGATCGAGGACCGCACAGGCCGGGAGGCTCGGGCGGTCGTGCTCGGCCACGTGCAGCGCGGTGGAACGCCGACGGCGTTCGACCGGTGGCTGGCGACCCGGTTCGGACTCGCCGCGATCGCAGCGGTCAACGACGGCGACTTCGGCAAGATGGTCGCCCTCCGCGGCACGGACATCATCCGGGTTCCGCTGGCCGAGGGCACGGGCGAGCTGAAGCTCGTGACGCCGGACCTGTACGCCGAGGCAGCGGTCTTCTTCGGCTAGGTCGTCACGCCAGGTCGAGCGTGATCGCGCGGTGGTCCGACAGCGGCATCGCGTGCACGGCGCGGTCGACGACCTGCCCGACGTCTCCGCGGGCGAGCAGGTGGTCGAGCTGCTCGCGCGGCCGAGGCGCCGGGAAGGTGGGTTCGTCGACCAGGGGAGTGAGCCCCGTGATCGCCCGGGCGCGGGCCAGTGACATGTTGAGGTCTCCCACGAGGAGCAGCGGTTCCACGCCTTCGAGCGAGCTCATCACCCTGCTGAGCTGGTGGCGGCCCCACCAGCCGACGAACGACAGGTGTGCGTTGACGACGGTCAGCTCGCCGTGGGGCGCTGGCACCCGGGCCGCAACGGCGACCCGGGGCTCGTCGCGGACCAGGACCGGCCGCCGGCTGCCCCGGAACCACATCGGGACCCGCGTGGGTGTGCTCGCCAGCCGGATCACTTCCCACGACAGCACCGGACAGCGGCTCAGCAGGGCGATTCCGTACGCCGCCTGGTCCGGCTGCTCGTCGCCGGTCGCCGCCATCCAGGTCGCGCCGGGACTGCCCGAGAGAGCGGCGACGAAGCGGTGCTCGACGGCGCCCATGGCCTCGGCCGCGACAGCCGTGAGGTCCGTGTTGGCCGAACGGGGCTGGTTGCGGTCGACCTCCTGGAGCGCCAGCACGTCGGCGTCGAGGGTCTTCACTGCGGCCGCGAACCGGTCGATGTCCACCCGGTCGTCGGCCGGTGAGCGTCCGTTGAGGATGTTGAAGGTCGCGACACGCATGGGCCACTCGTGCCCACATGGACGTTTCGTTAGTCATGCGGTGCAGATGGGTAGAGCATGCCCATGGCCGTGGACGAGGAGCAGGAGAACATGCGCGAGGCGCTGAAGCGTGTCGCGGTGGCACTCAAGCAGAGCGAGGTCCCGTTCGCGCTGGTGGGCGGGTACGCCGTCTGGGCCCGAGGCGGGCCCGAGCCTGACCACGACGTGGACTTCATGGTCGCCGACGAGGACGCCGCGCGCGCCGCCGGGCTCCTCGCCGAGGACGGCTTTCAGGTGGTGCAGCCTCCGGAGGACTGGCTGTTCAAGGTCTACACCGACGGGGCGATGGTCGACGTGATCTACAGAGACGCCGGCTCTCCCGCGACCCGTGCCGTGGTCGAGGACGCCGACGAGATCGAGGTGCTCTCGGTCAAGATGCCCGTCCTCTCGGGCACCGAGCTGATGGTCCAGAAGCTGAAGGCGATGGACGAGCACAGCTGCGACTTCGGCCGGATGCTGCCCGTCGCCCGGGCGCTCCGCGAGCAGGTCGACTGGCCGCGGGTGCGCAAGGAGACCGAGGAGAGCGACTTCGCGGCGGCCTTCCTGTTCCTGCTCGAGCGGCTGTCCATCATCGAAGCGGACTGAGCCGCCGTTGACGCTCGCGCCACGGTGACGTCCTGGTGGGCGTCCTGCGCCGGTGACTCGGGGTTTCTCCGCGACGTAGCGTGAGGCCATGGCAGACCCAGACCCTGGCGGGTCGGCGCTGATCGTCTACGTCGACAGGTCCGACATCCGTGACGGTCGGCTCGAGGCGCTCGAGAGCGCGATCCCTCCACTGGTGCGGTTCATCGAGTCGCAGGAGCCGCAGCTGGTCTCCTACGGCTTCCACCTCGGCGAGGAAGCCGGTGTCATGACCGTGGTCGCCGTCCATCGGGACTCCGCGTCGCTCGAGAGGCACATGGCGATCGGAGGCCCGGAGTTCCGCAAGCTGGGTGACATGATCGTGCTGCGGCAGATCGAGGTTTTCGGGTCGGTCAGCGACCGGGCCCGCGAGATGCTCGCGCAGAAGGCCGCGATGCTCGGCGACGGCGGTGTCACGGTGCACGAGCGGTTCGCCGGCTTCGCCCACCCGCTCTCAGCCGAGGCCTCCTGATCCCTGGCCGGAACGGCGGGCGCGCCCTGCCTCCCTGTGGACACGTCCGCGGCGGCCGGGGGTGCTGGTGCCTAGGGTGGCGGGCATGACTCCTCCCGACAGCGCCAGTGGTACGACGACCCTCGGACTCTCCCAGGAGCGAGCCGAGGTCGCCGACCGGGTGATCGCGGCGATGGCCGGCCCCGACGCGCGACTCCGCGAGGACCAGACGACCGCGGTGGCGGCGCTGAGCGAGGCAGCCTCCCGGGTCCTCGTGGTGCAGGCGACCGGCTGGGGCAAGTCGGCGGTGTACTGGGCGGCGACGGCGATCCGGCGCAGCGAGGGACACGGGCCGACGCTCGTGGTGTCCCCGCTTCTCTCGCTCATGCGCGACCAGGTCGCCGCCGCGGCCAGGGCGGGGCTGCGCGCCGCGACGCTGAACTCCTCCAACATCGACGAGTGGTCGTCGATCGAGGCCGCCCTGCACGCCGGGGAGGTCGACGTACTCCTGGTCTCGCCCGAGCGGCTCGCCAACCCGGGCTTCGGCAGGAGGGTCCTCGACGGACTCGCCGGGAGCC
>DASVBF010000332.1:0-2700 GCA_036375975.1 Nocardioidaceae bacterium
ACTGGTACACGGTGCGGTAGCCCTGCTTGAGCGCGAGGTTCGTCAGCGTGCGATCGTCGGAGATCTCGAGGAAGACACCGAGAAACCGGCCGTGCATGAACTCGTCCATCGCCTTCACGACGATCTGGCGACGAAAGGCGATCGTGCGGCCCGGGAGGCAGCCGACGTGCCCGAGCACCGATTGGGCGGGCATGGAGTACTTGACGCGGCTGTTCTCCAGCCAGTCGGCCCACCGGGTCAAGAAGTGCCGCTGCGGGTCGAGGACCCGCTGACGCGTGGTCACTCCGCCGATCCGTGGGTCGGCGAAAGGCTTGATGAGCTCGCTCAACGTGTCGCCGGTCCACACGGTGTCGGAGTCGACTAGGAGTACGTCCCCGTAAGGTTGCCGGCGCCCCGTGCGTCGTCTCGAGCGATCGTCCGGCTGTCCGTACAAGACGCCTCGGCGCGTTCGAAGGTGCCGGCGGTCGGGTGTGCTGGCAGAGGGCCGATTGGATGTCGGCGCGGTCAGCCGACCGCTATCGGAGTCAACTCGGTGCCGAGGCCGCCGTGGGTGAAACAGCTGGCGCAGGTTGCGCCCGGCGCAGGTGAGCAGCCATTCCCCGCGGGCACCGGCCAGGCCGCGTAGCAGCAGTCGCTTGCCGTCCTGGCAGGTGGCGATCTGCCCGAACACCGGTTCCACGATCGCTTTTCGTCGGGCGTAGGCGGCGCGTCCGGGCTTGGTGCGCAGCTTGCGAGCCATCCGCTGCTTGCGGGTGGCGTTCTTTGCGATGCGCCCGCGTGGGGTGGCCGGAACGTCGCCGTGCTTGAGGCGACCGGTGGCCATGAGTACCTCGGTGCCGTGCTCGGCCAGCCGGTCCGCCGCGGCGGCCAGGTTGCCCTCCGAGCAGTAGCCGGCGTCGACCGGCGCCTGACCGGGGGCCACCCCGGTGTTGTGCTGGGCCTGGTCGAGCATTGCGGTCAGGCTCGGGCAGTCCGACGCGCAGGTGGTCACGTCCGCCGCGACGATGATCTGCGCCGTCTCGTCGACCACCGCCTGGCCGTTGTAGGCCTCGATGAACGCCCCGTCGGCGTTCTTCATGATGTGCGCGTCCGGGTCGGTGAAGTTGCGCTGCGCGGTCGGCTTGGGTGTCGCCCGGGCGGCGGCCCGCTCCCCGGCGGCGGCCACCGCGGCCTCGTCCACCGCGGCCTCGTCCACCGCGGCGGCGCCACCGCCACCCGCGCCGTCGTCGGCGTCACGGGCCTGCCGGTCCCGCTCACTCGCCTCGGCGTGCGCCCGGGCCCGCGCGGCCGCCTCCGCCTCCAACGCCTGCTTGGCCGCGCGCATCTTCGCCAGCCGCACCTCACGGCGGGCCAGCTCGCCCGGCAGGTCCGCCTCCCGCCCGTCGGCGCCGAACCGGGCGGCCTCGGCCGCGTCCGTCGCCTCCGCGTCGGCGAGCATGCCGTCGGTGAGCTCGCGCAGCCGGTCCACCTCGGCGGCGACCACGGCCTCCCGCTCCACCAGCCGCTGGTAGCTCATCGCCTTGCGCTTGCGGGCGTTCGCCCGCAGCTTCGTCCCGTCCAACGCCACCCGGCCCATCCGCACCAGACCCATCTGCGTCGCCAGCTGCAGGGTCTGCACGAACAGCCCGGCCAGCGCGTCCAGGTGTCGGCGACGGAACTTCGCGATCGACCGGAAGTCCGGGCCCTGCCCGGCGGGCAGGTAGCGCAAGGCGACGTCGTCGGCGCAGCGCCGCTCGATCGCCCGACTCGACCGCACCCCGGTCGTGTAACCGTAGAGTCGTGTAACCGTAGACCAGCAGCCGAACCATCACCCGCGGCTCGTACGGCGGGTACCCGCGCGCCGCGGTGTCGTCCGCGTAGATCCCGGACAGGTCGAGCACCTCGTCGACCAGCTCGGCGACGAACCGCGCCAAGTGATCAGCCGGCAGCCACTCGTCCAGCTCGGCGGCAGCAGCAGCACCTGGTCGGGCTCGAACCGCCGAAACGTCTTGGCCACCGGCGCCCTCGCGCGCTTCGGCGGGATCCCCGGCTCGACGTCGAACAGCGCCACCTCCGACACACCCAAATTCTCCCGGTGTCACCCCGGTGAGCCGGGGATCCCGATCGGCGTGTTACGGGGACACGCTCCTAGCCGAACCGCGTGCTCGGCAACGGTGAGATGTGCACTCACCGCGTCGGCTCCAGCGACACGTCGCACTCCTGGCCGGGGAACAAATGGACCGTCTCGTCGTGGACGAGAACCTGAATGGGGTTGGTACCCCCGGCTCGTGACGTCAGGCGCATGTGGTCCTCGGCAAGCGCGACGTCGATGCGTTGGCCGCGCCAGTGCACGCTGAACCGCAGGTGCTTGACCTCGCGTGGTAGCGCCGGCTCGAAGCGCAGAAGCGGTCCGCGGGCTCGCATGCCGGTGAGGGACCGCATCACGATGTCCACGGTTCCGGCCATGGCTCCGAGGTGGATGCCCTCTGCCGTGGTCCCGCCCTGGACGTCGGCGACGTCGCTCTCCAGCGCGTGCTGCAGGAACCTCCAGGCCTCCTCGGGCTCGTAGCGGGCGAGAACCCACGCGCTCACCACGCCGCTCAACGTGGAGCCGTGCGACGTACGCTCGAGGTGGTAGCGCACCGTCCGCGCCAGCTGGTCGGCGCTCACCTCGTAGCCGAGGGTGCGCAAGAGGTCGAGGAGCTCGTCGCGGGAGAGCAG
>DASVBF010000365.1:0-2587 GCA_036375975.1 Nocardioidaceae bacterium
TTGATCAGGCCGGTGACGACGTCGACGGACGGACGCTGCGTCGCGAGCACCAGGTGGATGCCGGCCGCGCGGGCCAGCTGGGTGATCCGGACGACCGCGTCCTCCACGTCGCGCGGGGCGACCATCATCAGGTCGGCGAGCTCGTCGACGATCACACACAGATAGGGGTACGGCGCCAGCACGCGCTCGCTGCCCGGCGGCACCTGCACCTTCCCGGCCCGGACCGCCTTGTTGAAGTCGTCGACGTGTCGGAAGCCGAACGCCGCGAGGTCGTCGTACCTCATGTCCATCTCGCGCACGACCCACTGCAGCGCCTCGGCGGCCTTCTTGGGTGAGGTGATGATCGGCGTGATCAGGTGGGGCACGCCCTCGTAGACGTTGAGCTCCACCCGCTTGGGGTCGACGAGGATCATCCGCACCTCGTCCGGGGTCGAGCGCATCAGGATCGAGGTGATCATCGAGTTGACGAAGCTCGACTTGCCGGAGCCGGTCGCGCCCGCCACCAACAGGTGCGGCATCTTCGCCATGTTGGCGACCACGAAGCCACCCTCGACGTCCTTGCCGAGCCCGACGATCATCGGGTGGTGGTCGTTGCGGGCGTTGCCCGACCTCAGCACGTCGCCGAGGGAGACGATCTCCTTGTCGGTGTTGGGGATCTCGATGCCGATGGCGGACTTGCCCGGGATCGGCGAGAGGATTCGCACGTCGGCCGACGCGACCGCGTAGGCGATGTTCTTGCCCAGTGCCGTGACCTTCTCGACCTTCACGGCAGATCCGAGCTCGACCTCGTAGCGCGTGACGGTGGGTCCGCGGGTGTAACCGGTCACCTGGGCGTCGATGTCGAACTGCTCGAACACCTCGGTGAGCCGGTTCACCACGTCGTCCGAGGCCCGGGACCGGGGCTTGTGGGGGCTGCCCGGCTTGAGCACGTCGTTCGCCGGCAGCGAGTACGTCACGTCTCCCGACAGCGCGAGCTGCTCCACCCGGGCGGGCAGCGGCGCGTGAGGAGGAGGTTCGAGGTCGCCCTTCTCGCCCTTCTCCCCCGGGGCCTGCGGCGTCCCACCGTCGGCCCCGACATCGCCGGCGTCCGCGTCCTTCTTGCCCCTCCTCCGCAGCGCGCGGCCCTCGAGGACCGGGCTGTCGTAGGGCTTGTCTCCCATGTCGGGGTCGATGTCGTCGTCCACGGCGCCTGCCCGACGGCGGGAGCGGCGCTTGATCGGCTGGGTCGGCTCGTCGTCGCCCAGCTCCTCGCCACCCTTCGGCGTACGTCCCAGCATCCTGTCGCGGGCTGCTGCCAGCCGGGTCGGGATCAGGTAGACGGGCGTGGCCGTGATCACCAGGACACCGAACAGGCTGAGCAGCACGAGAAGGGGTACGACGACCAGCGGGCTGCGCAACAGGTCCATCAGCAGTGACGCGATGACGAACCCGAGCGCCCCGCCCGCCTGCTGCAGCGCGGCGGTGTCACCGAGCTTGGGCTGCGGCATGCCGTTGGCGACGTGCACGAGCCCGAGCACGCCGAACAGGAACGCCGCCCAGCCGATGACCTGGCGTCCCGCCGGGCCGTTGCTCTCGGGGTTGCGGAGGTTGCGGACGGCGATGAACACGAGCAGCAGGGGGACGAACCAGCCGAGCAGACCGACCGACCCGTTGACCACCGTGCGGGTGAAGTGACCCACGCTCCCAGGCAGCTGCCACCAGACAGCGGCGGCCACGACCAGCGCCAGGCCGATGATGAAGAGGCCGACACCGTCTCGGCGGTGCTCCGGCTCGAGCTCCCGGGCGGTGTGTCCGATGTGGCGGATCGCGGCGCCGACGACGTGGGCGACCCCGAGCCAGGCCGCCATCACGGCCCGGAAGAGGGCGGTGAAGAGCATGGCAAAGGGACCAGGCCCGCTACGCACCGCCCGAGGCGCCGGCCGCTTCGACTTCGACGAAGAGCGGTTCGACGACGAGGACTTCCGTCGGGTCTGGCTGCCGGACGACCGGGTCTTGGAGCCACTACGACTCCGCGACGCCGGTGGGGAAGACGTACGGGTCGCCATGGTGATGAGACTAAGTGAACGCACCACCAGTCCCTGGTGTTACACGCCGAGTGCCGGCCGCGGACCTCCGGCGGTCTAGGACGGCGCGCCCGCGACGGTCAGCCGACGATCGGCTCCATCTCGGTCTCGACGCCCTCCTCGCCTGCCTCGGCGTAGTAGTCCGGCTCCCTGGTGGCGTCGACCCCGTCGGAGACCTTGGCGGCCCGGAGGATCAGGGTGAGCACGACAGCGACGAGGACGTTCGCGAGGAGCGCGGGGATGCCGGCCCAGATCGCCATGTCCGTGTCGAACCCGAAGTGGCTGAGCGGGTAGCCCGAGCCGCCGAAGTGCGGCTTCAGGATGTCGCCCGTGGAGGGGTCGACCTTCGGGATCTGGTACAGCATCACGAGCGCCCACACCATGCCGACGGCCCAGCCGGCGATGAGGCCGGCCCGGTGGAACCAGCGCGTGAAGAGGCCGAGCCCCACGGCAGGGAGGGTCTGCAGGATGATCACGCCGCCGATCAGCTGGAGGTCGATCGCGAAGGAGGGGTTCAGGAAGAT
>DASVBF010000097.1:0-29938 GCA_036375975.1 Nocardioidaceae bacterium
GGTCGGCCGTGGCCCGGATGTGCACCTCGCCCTCCTCGGTGAACTTCACCGCGTTGGAGCCGAGGTTGGTGAGCACCTGCGAGAGCCGGGTCGGGTCGCCGGTGAGCACCTCCGGCACCTCGGGATGGCAGGAGACCGAGAGCTCGAGGTTCTTGGCGCGCGCCGTCTCGGCCAGCACCCCGGCGACCTGGTCGAAGACCGGGCGGAGCTCGAAGTCGACCTGCTCCAGCTCCAGCTTGCCGGCCTCGATCTTCGAGAAGTCCAGGACGTCGTTGATGATGCTGAGCAGCGCCCGGCTGGCGACCTGCACACCGGAGGCCAGCCGCAGCTGGTCGGGGTCGAGGCGGGTGCGGAGCAGCAGGTCGGTGAGACCGATCACCCCGTTGAGCGGGGTGCGGATCTCGTGGCTCATCGTCGCGAGGAACTCGGACTTCTGCCGGGAGGCCTCCATCGCCGCGTCACGTGCTGCAGCGAGCTCGTTCGCCGCCCGCTCACGCTCCGCGACCCGGCCGAGCTGGGCAGCGGCTTCGTCGACCATCCTGCGGATCATCTCGTGTCGCTCGAACGGCTCGTCGGCGCTGATCACGAGGACGGCCACGATCTCCGCCCCGACCGTGACAGGAAAGGCGATCGACGGCCTGCCGGGGTGACTCGTCTCGTCCCAGACCTGCCGTCGGGCGCACCAGGCCCGCTGCGCGAGGCCACGCTCGAAGGCCACCAGCTCGGGCTGGGCATCGTCGGCGTCGCGTTCCTCGCGGTCGAGGTGCAGCTGCAGCAGCTCGCCTGGCCGCTCGGGATCGGGCACGTAGCCGCGCGCCCGGACCCAGTCGTCGTGCTGCAGCAGGACCGGCTGGGCGACCCGGAGCAGGTCGATCAGGGTCTCCGCCTCGTTCGCCGCACTGGCCAGGAGCTGCATGAGGGTGTTCTGGGCGACGAGGTCGCGCAGGGCGAGCTCGGACTCCTTGGCGTCGGTGACGTCCTGGTGGGTTCCCTGCGCCCGGACCGGGACCCCCTGGGCGTCACGGAAGACCTCGCCGCGGCCGCGCATCCAGGCCACGTCGCCGTCGCGGAGGATGCGGACCTCGAAGTCGAAGGTGTCGGATCCGGCGAGTGCGCCGACGATCGCCTCCTCGACGACGTACCGGTCCTCGGGGTGCACGACCTCCAGGAAGGTGGCGTAGCTGCCGTCGAAGCTGTCCCGTGGGATGCCGTAGAGCGCGTACAGCTCGTCGGACGCGGTGATCACGTCGCGGGTGATGTCCCAGTCCCAGCTGCCGACCTTGGCGATGCGCTGCGCCTCGGCGAGCAGCTCCCGGCTGCTCCGGAGCTCGTCGAAGAGCCTCCGGCGTTCGGAGTAGTCCGACACCCGGTGGAGGTAGCCCTGGAGGTTGCCCTGCTCGTCGTACAGCGGGGTCTCGCGGACCAGGACCCACAGCTGCCGGCCGTCCTTGCGCACCCACAGGCACTCGACCTCCTGCGGGTTCATCTCGCCACGGGCGAGCTCGCGCAGGTGTTCGGCGAACTGGCGCCGACCCTCCTCGTCGAGCGCGTCGAACGCGGTGAGGTGCTCGAGCTCCTCCGGCTCCCGGCCGAGCAGCTCGGCGATGCGGCGGTTGGCGTAGAGGGTCCGGCCACGCGGGTCGATCACCCAGATGCCGTCCTGCGACGTCTCGACGATGTCGCGGTACAGCGTCCCTAGGTCCACGCACCCCCTCACCGGTCCAGGCTACGGCTCGCCACGGAGTCTTGCTCCGGTTTTCGGCCGGAATGCGCACCTTGCGCCACTCGTCCGGTTCGGGCGGATGCGTGCCCCCTCCCGCCTCTCGCAAACGCTCGGTCTAGACGAGGGGACGCACACAGCCCTGTCCGAGTTTCGCCCATTTGTCGCCGGGGCATATCCACGCCACATCTGAGAAAAGGCGTTGGAGGCCTCAAATGCGTATCGGATCGATCGTCCTCGTGGTTTGGCTCCTGATCGGGGTCCTCGCGTCTGCCCAGCGGGGCTACTTCTCCCAGTCGGAGGTCAACTGCGCCGAGGCGGGCACAGTCATCGTCGCGATCCTTGCCGGGCCGCTGAACTACGTGGGTGCGAACCCGAAGATCGACTGCAAGGTGCCGCAACCCTCGAACTGACGTCCCGCAGGTCAGCTCTGCATCACCTGTAACACCTTCGGGGCGCCCGACGATCTTTATGTGGGGAGGGAACCTCACCGCGCCCGGCCCTACGACCCCTATCCCCTGAGTGGTCAGGGCCGGGCGCGGACTCCGTTGGGAAGCGGAAGTGGCATACCGGGGAGCCGTCCCTCCCGAGGCGTCGGCCTCGGCGGGTGTCACCCTGTCCGCCCGTCGAGGTCGTCCTGAGCGCATGCGGTCGCCGTCTAGCGAGCAGCGGCCAGGTCCAGCCACGCTCCGAGCTGTCCGACGTCCGCCTCGCCACAGCGGAAGCCGACGTGGCCGTCCGGGCGTACGGCGAGGAGGCCCCGCCCCGGGTGGCTGGTGATGCGGTGAACCGACACGTGCGGGCCGAGGAGCCGCCGGTCGAGGTCCTCCGCATCACGCTCGAGCAGGACATGGACGCCGGGCCGGGCGGTCAGCTGGTGCACACGTCCCCACCGCCCCTCGCAGGTCACGTCCTGGTCGGGCATCCGGTCGCCGGGCTTCGGCCAGCCCCCGCCCTCGGGAATGCCGTCCAGCGAGAGCGGGCTGCGTCGGTAGCGGACCCAGCCCTGCGACAGCATGCGCACCACCTGGGCCATCAGCCACCGCTGCTTCAGCAGGACCGGCATCGCAGGCGCGGCGAGGGGGACCAGGCTCCCGCGCAGGAAGGCCGGCAGCGGGTTCGTCGAGGCCTCTGCGAAGAACACCGCCCGGGTCAGCGCGAGCACCTGGCGCGCGACGGGCCGGCGCTCCTGCTCGTAGGAGTCGAGCAGCGCGGTGTGGTCGTGGTCGGACCTTGCGGCGAAGGCGAGCTTCCACCCGAGGTTCACCGCGTCGAGCATGCCGGTGTTCATGCCCTGCGCCGCAGCGGGCGAGTGCGCGTGCGCGGCATCGCCGGCGAGGAACAGCCGGTCCCGGCGGAACGCCGTCGCGAGCCGGTGCTGCAGGCGCACCTCCGCGGACCAGGCCATCTCGCTGATCGTGGCCTCGAGTCCCGCTGCGTCCAGCAGGCCCTGGACGTCGGACAGCGGCACCTCCCGACCCGGCTGCCCGAACCGGGCATCACGGTGGTGGCTCGGGCGGGTGGCGAGGATGCGCCAGGTGGCACCCTCGCCGAGCGCGAACAGGAAGACGAGGCCTTCGCGCCCCGCCACGACGTGAAGGATGCCCGGGGCGAGGTCGCCCACGAGCTCGACGTCGGCGAGCACGACCTCCACCCGGTAGGGGCCGCCACGCCAGCCGATGCCCGCGAGGCTCCTCACCGTGCTGGGCGGCCCGTCACATCCGGCGACGAACCGGCAGGTCACCTCCTCGACCCAGCGGTCGGAGCGGAGCCTGGCCCGCGCGACGCCGTCCCGGCCGTGGCTGACGCTGACCAGCTCCGTCCCGCGTCCGATGTCGACGCCTCGCTGCTCCAAGGCGTTCGCGAGAACCTCCTCGACATCCATCTGGCGCAGCATGGTCAGGTGCGGGAAGGCCGTGTCGGACAGAGCGACGTCGGCGAGCTCGGCTGGGACGCGCCGTCGCCCCAGGTGGAGCTCGGCCTTCGGCGAGGTGTCGCCTCGGTCCAGCAGGTCGTCCGTGACGCCCAGGGGACGGAGGCTCTCCATGGTGCGCGGGTGGACGATCATCGCCCGCGAGGGCCGGAACGCGTCGCGTCGGACCTCCACGACCCGGACGGTGGCCCCGTTGTCGTGGGCCTGCAGCGCCGTGGTGAGGCCGGTCGGCCCGGCTCCCACGACGAGTACGTCGACCTGGCCGGTCATGCCGCCTCGACGACCCGCCACCAGGCGTGAGGCTCGGCCTCCAGCCACCCGTCGAGCCGGCTCGGGTCGACGAGCAGCTCGTCACGCCGCAGCCCCGGCAGGACCCGGAAGTCGATGGAGCCCTTCTCGCTGACGAGCTCCAGGACGCGCCACAGGGCCCGGGCGTAGGCCTCGGCAGCCTGCGAACCATCCCACTCGTACAGGCCGCGGTAGGTGCCGTGCTCGTCGTGGGCCATCCATAGCTTCGAGACCAGGCCGGGGAAGCCGGCGAACAGCACCGTGTTCAGGATGCTCTCGACCTCGAACGCCCGGTGCCCCTTGCCTCGGACTCCGCGGAGCCGGAACGACACCACGAGGACACAGGGGTCGCTGGGCGGCCGGTCCACCCTGGTCTCGCGGTAGACCCGCCCGGTGGTGCCGTCGGCGAACCTGATCCTGCGGCCGACGTTCTCCCGTGGGAGCCGGAGGTCGCCGCGGGCGAGCATGGCGATCGTCCGGATGACGCAGCGTGCCACCGCCCACCAGGCGGTGACCTGGGGCAGCGGTCGCGGGTCGGACATCTTCTCCCTCCCCTCTCCACGCTAAGCAGCCGCTCTGCGGGGAGGTATCCCCGAGACGACCCAAACCCTGATGGCTCACACGCGGGCAGAACGGGGACCTACGGCCCGGATGCGACTACCAGGCCACCCGCGACCGACACTCGACCTTCGACTCGTTGAGCTTGGCCGCCGCGACGGCGGTGCGCTCGCTCAGGTCCGCGAGGTGCTGGCTCGCGGACAGCATCGCGTCGACGGCCGGCTCGGCAGCAGGCGTGGCGGGCCCGCCCCGGAGCATCGGCAGGTAGCTGTGCCTCACCAGCGACAGGTAGTCCCGGTTGATCTGGGAGAAGTCCTCCGCGGCGCCGATGACCTGGACGCAGGCCGCGGGCGCGTCCCCCTCCAGCAGCGTTCGGGGGTGCGAGATCACCGAAGGGTCGCGGATCAGCAGGCCCGCGGTGAACCCGAGAACAACCCCGACCGCCAGCATCACGACTGCGATGATGCCCTTCATCGCTCCCCCCGCCCCGGTCCTGCGACGGACCTACTGCGATCCTGCGGTGCCGTTCCTGCCCCCGCGTTCCCTGTGCCCAGATCGCGCGGATTCAAGAGCCTCGATCTCACGCTCCTTGGCGCGACGCAGCCACAGCCGGACGATGCGTTCACCCACGACCGGGTGCACGTCGAACGCCCGGAGCGTCAGGTCGGTGCCCACCCGCTTCACCAACGGGTCGTCGACACGACGGAGGGCGGACCGCTCCATACGCGACCGCAGGTACGCCAAGGTGAGGTCCGGCCGCCTGTCCAGCGCCATCTCCGTCGCCCGGATGAGGGCCAGACGTCCCCGGGTCCGCGCTTGCACTGCCCTCCGCCCTTCGCTCGCCCCCGAACCGCCAAGCCGTGAAGCGTACCGGCTCGCGGCACGGCGCCGGACCGGCGTCCGCTCAGCGGTACCTCACGACCAGGGTGCTCGTCCCGGTGCCCGACCCGGCGTCGACGACCACCTCCCGCCCCCGGGCCGTGGACCGCACGTCGTACGCCGCCGGCGCGCTGTTCAAGGTGACCTCCTCGACGGTGGCGCCGGGCGGTAGCACCTGCCCGATCAGAAGATCGGTTGCGAGGCCACGCGTGACGGTCGTGGTGAGCTCCGAGGAGGTCCGCTCGGCGGCGACGTCGACCGACCCGCCCCCGAGCCGGATGTTGCGGCCCGCGACCCGGCTCTGCCCCTCGGGCACCTGTGGCACGACCGACACCCGGCCGCGACCGAGGTCCGGGCTGACCCCGAGCTGCTGGTGGACCACCGGCCACAGCGTTCCGTAGGTCCCCCACGCCTGCAGCACCATGGACCGGTCGTAGAGCGCCCGGTCGATGTTCGCCTTGAAGTCCGGGCTGGGCGCGATCTCAGGCATCGCGCCGGGCATCTCCCAGACCGAGGGGTCGAGCTGGATCCGGGCGTTGCCCGTGGTGTAGCGCTGCTGCTCGCCCTGTCCCAGGCGCCCGAAGTTGCCCTCGGCGACGGCCATGATTCCGGTGTTGAGCGAGAACACCGACCGCTCGCTCTGCACCGTCGAGACCGCGCTGTCGCACGACGGGCCCTTGTTGCCGCCCTCGGCGGACGTCGGCCCGGTGCCGGTGTGAAAGAGCCCGAGCTCGCCGGAGTAGCACGGCTCCTGCCGCTGCTCGAGCGCCTCCTGGCCGTGCGCGTCGGTGGCCAGCGGCCTCGTGACCTGGCCCGGCCGGACGAGCTCGGCGTCCATGGGCGTGACCCCGATCCAGTGCCGCTGCAGGATCTTGGTGTTGTCGTTCGCCGGGTCGTCGGGGTCGTCGATGGAGTCGGCGTACTGGTGCGTGTCGTCGCCGTACCACCAGGCGTTCTCGAAGTCGCGTTCCATGGCGTCCGCCCGCTCCGAGGCCCAGGTCGCCGTCGCTTCGTCGTCCTTGCTCCGGGCGAGGTCGGCGAGGTCGCGGAGCCCGCGGATCGTGTAGACGGTGTTGTCGAGCTTCTCCTCTCCCATGCCGGGCCGTTCGACGTTGCCGAGTCCCTCCGGCCACCCGTCGCCGTCCTCGTCGAGCCGGTCGACGACGTAGTGCATGTTGCGGACGGTGAAGGCGTACATCTGGTCGCGGAACGCGTCGTCGCCGGTCCAGCGCCAGACGAGGGCGACGGCGCTCGGGAACTTCGAGGTCTCGTCGGTGTTGCCCTCGGCGTGGAGGGTGCCGTAGTAGACCGAGCCGTCCGGGGTCACCTCGTGGACCACCTTCCCGCTGTCGCCGTTGATGACCTCGCTGACGTCGCGCAGGGACCGCAGGTGCGCCTTGATGTCCGCGAACTGACCCATGGCGACGCTGGCGAAGGCGGTGTACTCGCCGTCGGTGCCGAACATCCACGGGTAGTCGGGCCAGCCGGCGCCCAGCCAGCGTGCCGTGTCGAGGGTGCCCGCAGGCGCCGGGTAGGCCCTGCCCTCGTCGACGTCGCGCAGCCGGAGGCCGTGCGCCTCCTGGACCGAGTCGGCAAGGTTCTGCTTGCTCCAGGCGACGCTGCGCTCGAGGAGCGGGTCGCCGGGGAGGTCGACGTGGCTGTTGGCGTCCCACTGCCTCCGGGCCTCGACTTTGCGCTGGAGCGCTGCTGTCGGGTCTGCGAGGGCCTTCTTCAGCTCGGTCTGGGCGGCCTGCACGCCCTGGTCGGAGCCGGCGACCGCGAACCACAAGGTCGTCGGCTGGTCCGCCTCGAGCCGGACCTGCCACCTCAGCTGTCCCCCCGTGCCCTTGCCGAAGACGCTGTCGTCGCAGGTGGCCGGGGCGTCGCCTCCGGCGGGACAGATCGCTGCCGGGTCCTGCGGCCCTCGGTGGTCGGGACCGAGCTCGTGCGAGCTCGGTGGGGTGCTGCCTGCGACGAGTGCCGCCCAGTCGTGCCGCTCGGCGTTGGCCACAGGCGGCTTGCCCGTCTCACGGAAGACGAGGGCGCCACCGTCGTACGAGCCCTTGTCCTGGAGGTTGAAGGTGCCGGCGTCGGGCTTGGTCCAGCCCCACGGGTAGGCGCTCATCAGCTCCGAGTGGGCGTCGAGCGCGATCGGGACGGTCCGCGGTTGGGGCGACGTGAGCGTCAGTCCGACGAGCGTGGCGCGGGTGCCGTCGGGCACGAAGTCCGTGCGTTGCACGTCGACCTGGTCCACCGGCTCGTACGACGTTCGCGTGTAGCCCCAGCCCGCAGTCGTCCTGGTCGCCGCGGCACCGTCGGGGTCTCCCAGCCACTGGTCGGCGACCCGGAGCCAGACCCCGTCGACGAGCTTGATCGGAGGGGTCCACACCCCGCCCATCTCCGCTCGGATGTGCCAGCCGGCGCCCGGGTAGAGCGTGTCCGCGGTGCTCATGGCGTACGCCCGGTCGCCGACGACGAGGGACCGTCGGTCGGAGAGCCGGCTGGTCTCGCTGAGCTCCGGTGACCGGGGCAGGGCCGTCGACGTCGCCGCTGACGGCGCGCCGGCGGCGTTCATCGTCGGGATGGTCGTCGTGGCGGCGACGGCGGCAACGGCCACCGTGCGGACCAGGCGAGCGGCTCTAGCCATCGGTCCCCCTTCAAAGTAAAAATGTGACGTCCATTACACCAGGAACCCGGGCAAACCGGCACCCTGCACGAGCCGGCTCGAATGTGCCCGCATGCCGCGGGTAACGCCGCCTTTGAGCAAGGACTCTTCAGGTTCGCTGTGTCCCGGACATGGATCGTGCGGCGACCACGCTCGCGGCCGCCGCCGAGGAAAGGCGGTAACTCATGACGCTCGATCCGAACGAGGCCCGCGCCGCAACACAGGTCGAGGGCACCGTCGAGCACCAACGACAGATTCGCAAGGCGGCCTTCGCCAGTACCGTCGGCACCAGCATCGAGTGGTACGACTACTTCTTGTACGGCACCGCGGCGGCGCTGGTCTTCCCGTCGCTGTTCTTCCCGAACCAGTCCCAGTACGTCGGGCTGCTGGCGTCGTTCGCGACGTACTTCGTCGGCTTCGCCGCCCGCCCGATCGGGGCCGCGATCTTCGGCCACTGGGGTGACCGGATCGGCCGGAAGGCGACCCTGATCGTCACCCTGCTGCTGATGGGGGTCTCCACGACCCTGATCGGCGTGCTGCCGGGTCACGCGTCATGGGGCGTCGCGGCCCCGACCCTCCTGGTCCTGCTCCGCGTGCTGCAGGGCATCGCGGTCGGCGGCGAGTGGAGCGGGTCGGTACTGCTCTCCATGGAGTGGGGCGACCAGAAGCGGCGCGGCCTGATGGGCAGCTGGCCTCAGCTCGGCGTCGCCATCGGCCTGATCCTGTCCACGGCGCTGATGGCGCTGTTCAACGCGGTGTCCGGGGACGACGGCTTCGTCTCCTGGGGCTGGCGGATCCCGTTCCTGCTGAGCCTCGTGCTCGTCGGCATCGGCCTCTACATCCGGCTGCAGATCCTCGAGACGCCGATGTTCGCCAAGGTGGTCGCGAGCAAGCAGATCCACAAGACGCCGGTCATCGAGGTGATCAAGAAGCACCCGAAGGAGATCGTCCTCTCCGCGCTGGTGCGGATGTCGGAGCAGATGCCCTTCTACATCGTCACAGCGTTCGTGCTGTCGTACCTGACCGAGGCCCCGCACGACTACAGCCGCAACTTCGTGCTCATCGGGACGCTCATCGCCGCGGGGATCGAGTTCGTGCTGGTGCCGTACTTCGGCCACCTGTCCGACTCGGTCGGCCGGAAGCGGATCTACATGGCCGGCGCGGCGGTCATGGGTGTCTGGGGGTTCGTGTACTTCGCGATGCTCGACAGCGGCGTCGGCTGGCTGGTGTTCGTCGCGCTGTGCCTGGGCCTGATCCCGCACGCGATGCAGTACGGCCCGCAGGCCTCCCTCATCGCGGAGAGCTTCCCGACGCACCTGCGGTACGGCGGCGCCGGACTCGGCTACCAGCTCTCGTCGATCGTCGCCGGTGGCCCGGCCGCGCTGATCGCGACCTGGCTCATCCACACCTTCGGCACCGGCTACGCGGTCTCGGCGTACATCCTCGTGTCGGCTCTGATCACGCTCGCTGCCTGCTCGGCGCTGCGTGACTACTCGAAGGCTGACATCGCCGACGACAAGACCTACGACCGTGTGATGCAGGAGGCGTGAGGATCCTCCTCGACGGGCCGGCTCAACGTTGGCCCGTCGAGGGGACGCGACTGCGGCGCGGGCGCGGACAAAGCACCCGGTTCGGTCCGGCCGTCGGCCGGAAACCCTCGTCGTAGGTGAGCATGGCCCGCAGGTGCCTCCGCGCCACCGGGGCTCGGAGGCTTCCGACGGGGGTTCGGCATGGGCGTGGCTCGCAGCATCGGCAAGACGAGCCTTGTCGTCCTGCTTGCCGCGGCGGCCTCCTCGCACGGCTCACCGGCCGGGGTGGCTCCCGCCGAGACGCAGAGCCGCCGGCCGGTGACCCCAGACCCCGATCGCGAGCCCGCCGCCGTCACCGCACCCGTCTCGAGACCGCCCACCGAGCGGCAGCCGGCGGGGACGTCGACGTGGCGGTTGACCCGGCCGGCGACCGAAGGACAGATCGAGGGGTACACCCTCGATGTCAGCGCGGACCCCGGGGAGCGGGTGCCCCTCCGGGTCTCGACCACGGCAAGGCACTTCCGGGTGGAGGCCTATCGCTTCGGGGACTACGACGGCGGGGACGCGCGACTGGTGTGGAGCTCGCGCCGCGTCGCGGGGCACCGGCAGCCTGGACCGGTCTTCTCCCCGCGGGCGACGAGGACCGTCACGGCGCCGTGGCGGAACTCCCTGCTCCTGCCGACGACCGGATGGCCTCCCGGGGCGTACGTCCTGAAGCTGGTCGCATCCTCGGGCCTCCAGGCTCAGGTGCCCTTCTTCGTCCGGTCGCCCGACGCGGTCGGGAAGGTGGCACTCGTGGCTCCCGTCACCAGCTGGCAGGCGTACAACACCTGGGGTGGCTACAGCCTCTACACCGGCCAGGGAGACGACCGACGGTCGTGGGCCGTGAGCTTCGACCGTCCGTACCCGGCACCGGGTGCAGGTCAGATGATGTTCGGCGTGCGGTCCGTCGTGGTGCGTGCCGAGCGCCTCGGTGTGCCGCTCGCCTACCTGACCAACGTCGACCTAGACACCCACCGCGGCATCCTGTCCGGGGCGACCGGCTACGTCTCCATGGGCCACGACGAGTACTGGACGCCCGGCATGAGGCAGTCGGTCCTCGACGCCCGCGACGCGGGAACGAACCTCGCCTTCCTCGGCGCGGACACGATGTACTGGCGGATCCGGCTGGAGAGGAGCGGCACCGGCCCGGACCGGGTCGTCGTGGGATACCGGTACGACGCGCACCTGGACCCGATGACGAGCCGCAACCCCGCGGTCGCCACGACGGCCTTCCGCGACGCACCGGTGCGCCAGCCGGAGAGCGCCCTCACCGGGATGCAGTACGAGTGCTTCCCGGTCGACGCTCCCTACCGGGTCGCGTCACCGACCTGGTGGGGTTTCGCCGGCACGGGCGTGCACCGGGGGACCGAGTTCGACCATCTCGTCGGGGTCGAGGCCGACCGTGTCTACCCGGTCGCCTCGACGCCGCGGCCTCTCGAGGTCCTGTCGGACGTCGCCTACAGCTGCGGCGGTGTCGACACGTCCTCGCAGTCGGTGTACTACACGACGCCGTCGGGCGCCGGCGTCTTCAACTCCGGGACGCTGCGATGGACCTGCGCGCTGTCGGGTGACTGCCCGCCGTACACGTTGCCGGCCTCCACCGTGCGGTTCACCCGCATGGTGACCGACAACGTGCTCCGGACGTTCGCCGGAGGTCCGGCCGGCGAGCGCCATCCCGCGCACGACAACATGACGCAGTTCGACCTGCCGCGCGTCAACGAGGTGCCGGCCAGCTAGGACACCCCGCTGAGCACCTCATAGGTGACGTTGTCACCGTGCTGTTGGGTCCAGAAGACCCGCCAGCCGTCCTCGAACGGGGTGGGCACCGCACGCCCGAAGAGGCCCTGCACGGTCGGGTTCCCGTCGGAGACGTGGATGCCGGTGATCTCGTTGTCCCCGTCGTTGGTGAAGTCCGGGGTGCCGGCCTCTGCCATGGCCGAGTCCATCGTCGCCGACGGGTCGCGCCCCTCGGCGAGCCAGCGGGTCGGCGCCGACCGGGAGTCGGTCACGTCGTAGACGAACCCGGAGTCGAGGGCGTTGCGTTGCGAGTGCAGGGTGTCGCCGGCGTCCTCCACGACCATCAGCTGGTCGGCGGTGGCGAAGGACAGGTTGTCCAACCCGGTGTGCGCCTGGTCGCCGAGCAGGGAGAGCGTGATACGGCCCGAGCCTGCCGAGGGGCCGGCCTGGCTCAGCTTGAAGACGCCGCCCCAGCCGCCGTACTGGTCGTTGGCCGGGCTGTCGACGTTCGTGTCGCCGGTCTCGGTGAAGTAGAACTCACGGAAGCCCGTACCAGGCCGGAAGACCCCGTTCTCGGGACGCTTGAACGCCGTGGCGTTCGCGTCGGAGGCGGCCGTCGTCGCGCAGAACGGCGCGTTTCCGTCCTTGGCCGTGTCGTGGACGGTCACCCACCTGGTGGCGAACGACCTGCCGTAAGTGTGCAGCGCCTTCAGGTCCTCGCCGAAGGGCTCTGCCTTGGTGGTCATCGGCGTGCCGTCGCTCCGCACCACCTGTAGGGCCTCGAGCCTGCCCTTGGTGAGGTCGTTCCTCGCCTCCGGGACGAAGCGGTAGACGTAGCTGTTCGCGGACTTCGCCTTGCCGTTGTCCCCGGCCTTCGCGCCGCCGACGTCCTCCACGAGCCAGAGGCTGCCGTCCGAGGCGGTCTGCACGCCCTCGAAGCCGCCGCGGCCCAGCGCGCCGGAGATGTCGTCGAGAGCACCGTCCGCGGAGAACGTCGGGTCGCCCTGCCAGACGCCGCCTGAGCAACCGGCTTCGGCCGTGAAGAGCAGCTTCTTGGCGAACGGGTCCCAGCTCGAGCCGTCGAAGTCCGGGAGGGCCTTGCCCGAGCTGTCCTTGGTCGCCATCAGGGTGACCCGGTGCGGGGCATCGGCGTCGAGGTTGACCCGGGTGACGTAGCCGGGCGTGCCGGACTCATGGCCCTGGAACAGGAAGTGCGTCCCGTAGTCGTAACCGGCGTCGGGGCCCTTCTGGCCCTTGAGCACGAGGTAGGTGTTCTTGTCCGGCTCGGTCTTGTGTGCCTCGGTGGGCGTGGTCGCTCCGGCGGCCGTGGTCGGCATCAAGGTGGGGTGGTTGTCCACCGAGTCGTAGCCGTAGTAGCCGACGCCATCACGCGGGTTCTCCACGGTGGTCGAACCCTGCGCCCGCACGGTGTTCATGAGCTCGGGTGACATGCGGTTCGGCGAGGTCAGGCCGGTGGCCTTGGTGTTCGCCGTGGGTACGTCGGTCAGCTGAAGGTCGTCCCGGGCCGTCGCCATGCCGGCCATCGTCGCGGCGCCTGCCGTGGCCATCACGGCGGCTGCAGCAAGGGTGCGCTTTCTCATCGAGGTCCTCCGTCTCTGTCGGGCCGCGAGGGCGCGACCGGCGTCATCCACCCAGGTCGATCGGATCGCGAGGTGGCGAGGACCTTGCAGACGAGGACATTCGAGGTGAACGTCCGGGGAACCCGGCGCGCAGCCGATGCTTCTTCGCAGTCCGAAATCGACCGGCCACCGCGACGCCTCCTCCGGTTCACCCGGGCGTCAAGCCGACCGCCGAGTCTGCTCCCATGCGCATCGCCTTGACGATCCTCATGGGCCTCGCGGCGTACTTCGTCTACGCGTCGAGCTTCGCCAGCTCTGCTGCCGTGCTGACGCCCTGAGCCGGGTCCGGACGCGAGCGCGACAGGGTCGGCGTAGCCGAAACCGTTGCTCTGTCGTTGACCAGTCCAAGACGACAGAGAAGGGACTCTGCTCTCATGCCTTCCTTGACCCGTGCTCCACGTCTCCGGGCGGCGCTCGCTCTGGGCGCTTCCGTCGCCTTGATCGGCGCAGGCGCCGCCACTGCCCTCACCAGCGGCGCCACCGCTTCCGCGGCGACACGCGCGAAGGCCGCGGCACCGGCCGTGAAGCACGTCTTCGTGATCAACCTCGAGAACAAGGGCTACGACGAGACGTTCGGTCCCGACTCCCCCGCGCCGTACCTCAGCAAGACGCTGACCTCGAAGGGACAGCTGCTCACGCAGTACTACGGCACGGCCCACAACAGCCTGCCCAACTACATCGCCCAGGTGAGCGGCCAAGGGCCTGACCCGCAGACCCAGGGGGACTGCCAGGTCTACTCCGACTTCGTGCAGACCGGCACGGTCGACCCCCAGCAGGCGGTCGGAGACGGGTGCGTCTATCCCTCCACGGTCAAGACGGTCGCCGACCAGCTCGAGGCGAAGGGCCTGACCTGGAAGGGCTACATGGAGGACATGGGCACCTCCTGCCGCCATCCCGCGCCGAACACCCAGGACGACACGCAGCAGGCCGAGGTCGGCGACCAGTACGCCGCCCGCCACAACCCGTTCGTCTACTTCAAGAGCCTTCTCGACAGCGGCAGCTGCGACAGGAACGACGTGGACCTGAGCCAGCTGCCAACCGACCTGGCGAGCGCGTCCACGACGGCGAACCTGACCTACATCACTCCGAACCTGTGCAACGACGGGCACGACAGCCCGTGCGTCGACGGGCGTCCCGGCGGCCTGGTCAGCGCCGACGAGTGGCTGAAGACCTGGGTGCCGAAGATCCTCGCCTCGCCGGCGTTCAACAACGACGGCCTGCTCGTCGTGACCTTCGACGAGGCGGAGAGCGACAGCCCGGACGGAGCAGCCGCCTGCTGCGGCGAAGGTCCTGGGCCCAACGCCCCCTTGCCGGGCATCTACGGCATGGGCGGAGGCCGCACCGGTGCCGTGCTTCTGTCGCCGTTCATCAAGCCCGGCACGTGGAACAACACCGCTTACAACCACTACTCCCTGCTGCGCAGCATCGAGGACACCTTCGGTCTCGCACCGCTCGGCTACGCGAACGACGCTCGCGGGTTCGGCTACGACGTGTGGGGCGCTGCCTGATGACGAGCACTCACGGCCTGAGCCGGCGTCAGGTTCTCGCCGGGGCCGCAGGGACTGCGGGAGCGGTTGCCCTGGGCGGCCTGCGAGCCACGGCGCAGGCGGCGACGACGCTCCCTGACCCGTCGAAGTCGGGGATCGACCACGTCATCGTGCTGATGATGGAGAACCGGTCGTTCGACCACTACTTCGGCTGGCTCAAGGGCGCCGACGGTCGTCAGGCAGGCCTGACGTACGTCGATCGGGACGGCGTGCCCCACCGGACGCACCACCTGACCGACTACCAGGGCTGCGACCACCCCGACCCCGACCACTCCTTCGAGGGCGGGCGCGTCGAGTACAACGGCGGCAGGTGCGACGGCTGGCTTCGTGCGGGCGACAACGACGAGTTCGCCATCGGCTACTACGAGCAGGGTGATCTCGCCTTCTACGGCAAGGCGGCGCCCTACTGGACGACGTTCGACCGGTACTTCTCGGCGACCCTCGCCGAGACCTACCCGAACCGCTTCTACCAGCACAGCGCTCGCACCGACCGGATACACAACTCCTACGACATCGCGACCATGCCGACGATCTGGGACCGGCTCGCCGACAAGGGGGTGTCGCGCGCCTACTACTACGTGGACCTGCCCTTCCTCGCCCTGTACGGCACGAAGTACCTCTCGATCGCCAGGACCTGGCCCCAGTTCCTCGCCGACGCGGCGTCAGGCAACCTCCCGGCCGTGTCGTTCCTGGACCCCAAGTTCCTCGACGAGGGCAGCGGCTCGTCGGCCGACGACCATCCTCACGCCGACATCCGCGCGGGGCAGTCGTTCCTCAACCAGGTGTACGACGCAGTGACGCAGGGTCCTGGGTGGGAGCGGACCGCGCTGGTGATCAACTACGACGAGTGGGGCGGCTTCTTCGACCACGTGCCACCGACGACCGCGCCGGACGCGACTCCTGAGCTCGGCACCGGCATGCGGGGCTTCCGGACGCCGGCGCTCCTGATCTCTCCACGAGCCCGCCGGAGGTACGTCTCGCACAACGTGTACGACCACACCTCGGTGCTCAAGATGATCGAGTGGCGGTGGGGGCTGCCTCCGCTCACGCCGCGCGACAGTGCGGCACGGAACATGGCCGAGGTCCTCGACTTCTCGAACCCGCCCGACCTGACGGCTCCGCGTTGGGACGTGCCACAGGTCCTCAGCATGCCTTGTGGAGCGGGTGGCTTCGCGGACTACACGGACTGGCGGAACCTCGCGACGCTCGCCGACAGTCTCGGATGGCGCGTCGGAGGGACGATCTGACGCGCTCTCCTCGTCAGGGTGGCCGAGGGGCCTGATCGTCACGGCGTGAACCGCTCGACCACGGCCACCGCCTCCCTGGGGGCCGTGCTCGTCGACCGGTGGCTGAGCAGCTGTCTCGCGGCAACGCCGCCGATGAGCAGGACCGCCAGGATGACAGCGGTCACCGCACCGCCGAGAGAGCCGAGTGGCGCGACGAGGCCGAGGAACCACGACAGGTGCAGGAGCACCGCGTCACTGCGGCGGTCGAGGTGCGAGGCCACGAGGAACGGTAGGCACCACAGGAGGTACCACGGGTGCACTGCGAGACTCAGCGCGAGAACGACCAGCATCGCGAGGGCGGTGGCGCGTACGCCGGCGGCGGGCACTCCGGTCGGGGCGCGCAGCGCGATCCGGGCGGCGACGACCACTGCCAGGACCGACCCGAGGAGGCGGGCCACCGCGACGGCGCCGTCCACGGTGACGCCGATGTGGAGGGGCTCCAGCATCAGTCCGACCAGCTGACCGAGCTGGGTCGTGATGGAGAACGGGGTCTTGACGTCGCCCGGGACGGCCAGGCCGTGCACCCAGCCGACGCCGAGGCCGGTCGCCGCTCCGACAAGGACCAGCGTGCCGAGGGCCAGCACCGCGACCACGACGAGCCGCCAGACTCGTTCGGTCCTGGTGGCAAGGATTGGAAGAGACACGAGCGCGATGCCGATGCCGACGAACCCGGCGGGGACCTTGACCGCCGCCGCAAGGCCCGCGAGCAGAGCACCGGCGACCCAGCTTCGTTCGACCGCGACCACCAGGGCGAGCGCCATCACGCCTGCCATGGCCACGTCGTTGTGGGCGCCGGCGATCCCGTGGGCGAGGACCAGGGGGCTCGCGACGACCAGGGCCGATGCGCGCGCGGGATCGCGCCCGGCCCACGATGCGAGCCGCGGGACTGCGTAGGCCAGGAGCACGAGACCCAAGACCGACAGCAGCCGGTGCGCGACCACGAGGAGCCATGGGTCGTTCGTGAAGTGCGCGGCGAGGGCTCCCCAGACGAGCGGGATCGGTCCGTACGGCGTCGGAGTGTCCAGCCAGCGCGGGTCGACGGCTTCGATGATCGGGCCGTTCAGGACCGACGGGCCCCAGACGTACGGCGAGAGGCCCAGGTGGGTCATTGCCCCCTGGGCCGCGTAGCTCCAGGCGTCCTGGCTGAACATGGGCGGCGCGAGCAGTAGGGGCAAGCACCAGAACACCGTGGCCTGGCGGACGAGCGTCATCCGGTCCTTGACGTCGAGGCGGTCGCCGCGCCCGGCGTACCTCACGAGCTCGAGCCAGGCCGATGCCGCCAGCGCGAGACCGACCACGACCACGGCGACCGCCGCCAGCCGGCCGGGAGTGCTGGACCGAAGGCCGCCGATCCACGGGTCCTGGGCGACGGCACTCGAGGCCGGCAGCACTGCCAGGACCAGACCGCCGAGGACCACGAGCACGTAGCCGACCACGCCGCGCAGGGCCACGCGGACACCGTAGGGGCGTGCCCGCCGGGGCCGGCGAAGGATGGATGAACGCAGGAGGAACGGCCGCCGAACCGTTTGGCAGCCGCGGACCATAGCGTTCAACCGCCGTCACCTGTCCCTTCGTGAGAGCGCTGTTGTCAGACGGGCATGGTGAGCTGCCCCCAAGAAAGATACGCACCAGCGGCCCTCGGAAGTCCGCAACTCGGCGAACTCTCACAAGCCGAGCCGGCTTTGCTGGCAACTGCGTTGGGGACATTATGGTCCGTTTTGAGAGTCTTCGTCGGCACTGCCTGCTGGTCCACGCCGGGACGAGGAAACTTTGTCGGTGGTCGAATGTATGTTCGAGTTATGGTCGGAGTGGAGTCGGGGCCGGTGGTCGACACCGACATGCTGGAGGGGCTGGACGCGAGCGGGGTGTGCGCCGCGGCCGAGGCCGCGCAGGCGGCGCTGGTCGCGGCCGAGGCCGAGCTGTTCGTGCTGGCCGCGCACTGGGCCGACCTGCACGCCGGGCCGATGCTCAACTCCGGCCACCGGGCCTCGGGACGGCTGCTGCCCGGCACCGAACGCAGCCTGCGGATCGGTGCGGACGGCACCCCGCTGGTCGGTGAGTTCGCCGCCGCCGAGTACGGCGCGCTGCGCGCGATGGGCCACGTCGCGGCCCGGCACCTGATCGCCGACGCGCTCAACGTCCGCCACCGCCACCCCCGGCTCTGGCGAGCCGTGACCGCCGGACGGGTCCGGGTCTGGCAGGCCCGCAAGACCGCGCAGCTGTGCGCCGACGCCGGCCTGGACCACGCCCAGACCCTCCTGGTGGACGCCCAGACCAGCGACTACGCCGGCACCCTGCCCTGGGCCCGCTTCGAGACCCTGGTCCAGGCCAAGATCATCGAGACCGACCCCACCGCCGCCGAGGAGCGCCGCCGCGCCGCCGCGATGCGCCGGTTCGTAGCCACCGGCCAGTCCAACCAGTACGGCCTGAAGACCCTGATCGCCCGCGCCACCGCCGGCGACGTGATCTTTCTCGTCGCGATGCTCGACCGGATCGCGCACATCCTCACCCTGCACGGCGACACCGACCCGATCGAGGTCCGCCGCTCCAAGGCCCTCGGCATCCTCGCCACCCCCGCCCGCGCCCTCCACCTCCTCCAAACCACCAGCGGCAACGACGACAACGCGGACACAGCCGCCCCGGTCCAGGGCGACGACACCCCGGACAGTGCGGAGGTCCGCGAGGATCCCGAGGATCCCGAGGTGGTCGGCGAGGCCGACGTGCACCCCTCCCAGAACGACGCCGACGACCCCGCACAGCCTCAGCCGCAGCGGTGTCCGACGTGTGCCGGGACCGGGCACGGCGCCGGGCAGGTCACCGGCGACCCGACCCCGTTCACCAGACCCGGGCGGGTGGACCCGCGCAGGCTGCTGCCGAACGCGACCCTCTACATCCACATCGCCGCCGACATGCTGCACGGCGGCACCGGCGTGGCCCGGTGCGAGGGCGTCGGCCCGATCACCAGGGCCCAGGTCATCGAGTTCCTCGGCCACACCGCGGTCCGGGTGGTCCCGGTGATCGACCTCGCCGGCCAGGAACCCGTCGACGGCTACGAGGTCCCCGACAAGATGGCCGAGGCCCTGCACCTACGCAACCCCGCCTGCGTCTCCCCCTGGTCGACCAACCTGTCCAGGAACAAGGACAGCGACCACAACCAGCCCTACCGCCCCCCGGCCCACGGCGGGCCACCCGGGCAGACCCGGCCGGACAACCTCGCCCGCCTCGCCCGGTTCCCGCACCGCCTGAAGACCCACGGCGGCTGGCGCCTGGAACAACCCGCCCCCGGCACCTGGGAATGGCGCACCCCGCACGGCTACCACTACCGCGTCGACCACAACGGCACCCACCCCCTGGGCAGACACCACCGCCGAGAACAACCCGAACCATCCAGCGACCCACGACACGAGCGACGACACGAGCGACGACCCCCCGACCGACACCGAGCCAGCCCCCACCACCGGGTCACCGACAGCACCATGGAGACACACGCCCTGCTCATCGGCCTCCACGCGCTCGGCCTCGACCTCCAGTCGGTCCCGCCCTGCTAGACGAACAGGCGAGGCGCAGGTGAGAGCTGGGTCGCCAGCACCCTGCCCAGCCGACAGGGCCGGTTCGTGATGATGCCGTCGACCCCCAGCCGCAGGACGCGCTTCATCGCTGGGACCCGGTTCACCGTCCACACGAGACAGTCCATGCCGAGCCCGTGCACCGCGTCCACGTAGCCCTTGTCCACGGCCAGGTGACTCGGGTTGACCTGGTCGGCCCAGGTCGCGAGAGCAGGCAAGTTGGCTCTCGCCGGTGAGCCGAGAAGTCCCACAGGGACAGCCGGCGCGATCGTCTTGTGCTCCTTCATCGCCGCGACGTTGAAGGACTGCACGATCAGCCTCCGATCGGGAACGGCCGCGGCTACGAAGCCGGGCACATCCCGCATCACTGCCACGAGGTCGGTGACGATCCCTGGGTGGGCCTCGGGGGCCTTGAGCTCCAGCAGCAGGCCGGCCCCTGCCCGGTGGACGAGCTCGATGGCCTGCCTCAAGGTCGGAATCACCTCGCCTGCGAACAGCGCGGACTTCCATGAACCCGCGTCGAGTCGAAGCAGCTCGCCGTACGTGAAGTCCGCGACCCGCCAGGGCGCCCGCCCCGGGTAGACCTGCCGGACATTCGTCGTGCGGACCAGGGTCGTGTCGTGCATCAGGACGAGGGCTCCGTCCCTCGACCTCTGCACGTCCACCTCGACCTTGTCCGCTCCGAGGTCGACGGCTCGGCGAAGCGCGGCCAGCGTGTTCTCGGGCGCCTCCCAGCTCGCGCCTCGATGCGCAACGTTGAGGATCCGATCAGGTCGCCTCACCGGCGACGCGTTGCTCACGAGCGGCAGAGGGAGGTGCACGGTCAGTCCCTTCGGCGGAGCCTCCTGGCGCTGCCCACCCTCCGCGCGCAGGTCGAAGGCGACGTTGCGTCGACATGGCGTACCGGTGACGCCTGGACGAAGATCCGGCGGGAACGAAGGACCAGCCCCGCACCTCCGGGTCGGCCACCCCGGGACCCGAGGACGCGGCCGTCGCGCGACTGGTGCACCACGACCTGCAGACCCGCGGTCACGGGCCGACCCCGAACGCGCTCCACGCGCTGAGACGCGCGATCGCCACGGGTGGGTGTACCCGTGGCGATCGCGGTTCGGATTCGTGCAGGGGCTAGTTGCCGACGAACGACTTCCACATCGGCACGACGCCGCCCTTGCGGTCACCGGCGTGACCCAGGTAGCCGAGGTGCCAGTTGTCCTCGATCGTGGCCAGAAGCGAGTAGTGGTTGTACGGCGTGTGGTCGACGTACCCGTGCGGACCCCGAGGTGACACGACGATGGCGGGGATCAGCCCACCGCCGTACGTCCCGCCCGGCCAGTCCTTGCTGACCCGCGGGTCGTGTGCGGGGACGTACGGCGAGTCGCAGCAGCCCTCCGCGCTGTCCCAGTTCCCGTTCTCCGGGTTCGCCGCGTTGTAGTCGTTCTCGTCGGTGACGATCACGATCGCCGAGTGCCGGCTCCAGGCCTCTGAGCTGCGGATGGTGGTGACCGCCTGCTCCACGAAGGCGTCGGCCTTCTGCTTCAGCGCGGCGTCGTTCGCGTCGTCCTTCGCGCTGCCGTAGGGGCACGGGGTCTCGGGGTGCCCCGCGACCGTGTCGTAGACGCCGCCGTGCATGTCGTTGCACTGGTTCGGCGAGATCCACACGAACTGCGGCGCGTTCGGCCGGTTGAGGTCGGAGCCCATCTGCGCGTAGTCACGGACGCGGTCCATCCGCTCCGGGCTGTTCTTGACCGAGTCGAAGAGCACGAACGGGTTGTGCTTCTTGGCGTACAGCTTGATGTCGCTGCCGTCGGCGCGCTGGGGCCAGTACCGGGCCTGCTTGTTTGGCGGGAGGGTCTCCATGTACGCCGCCCATCGGACGTCGTGGGCCTCGAGCTGGTCGACCAGGTTCGGGCGGTCGAGGTTGACGACGTTCTCGTCCTCGTCGTCCTGGATACCGAACGTGTCGCCCGCGATCGCGGCGATGTAGTTCGGCATCGACGGGTGGGTCACCCCGTAGTAGTGGTCGGCCGTCACGTTGTTCTCGGCGAGCGAGTTGATGAACGGCGCGTTCTGGTTGCCGATCACGCTGGACTGCGAGTGGTTCTCCAGCATGATCACGAAGATCCGGTCGAGGCGGGCGGAGTGCCCGCCTGCCCGGTTGTGGGTGTCCCGCTGCCCGGCGTACGCCTGGGCCCCCATGGTCGAGCCCCCGACAACTGCGGCCATCGCGGCCAGTGCGGCGAGCGTCCTGCGCTTGCGCATGCATGCCTCCTCGGTGAGGGAAGGAGCGATTCCGGAACTCGAAGTCCCCCGGTTCGTCCGATTTACCGGCCGATTCAAACACTCTGACCGGTTCACGAGAAGCATCTGGATCATGCAACTTTGTGCATGTCGTGCCCCCGGGCACGAGAAAGGGCCTCTCACCGGTCGAGATGCGGTGAGAGGCCCTTGTCCGAGGGGACAGGTCAGCCGGGTCGGACGGCTCCGGAGAACGGCATCGAGAACACCGGCGCCTCGACGACACCTTCGCTCGGGTTCGCCGCGTGGACGATCTTGCCGTTCCCGATGTAGATCCCCACGTGGCTCACCGGCGAGTAGTAGAACACCAGGTCACCCGGCTGGAGGCTGGAGGAGGAGACGGGGGTGCCGGAGCTCATCTGCATGCTCGAGGAGTGCGGGAGGCTGACGCCGGCCTGGGCCCACGCCATCATCGTCAGGCCCGAGCAGTCGAACGCGTCGGGGCCGGTCGCGGCCCAGACGTACGCGTCACCGACCTGGGCGAGCGCGTAGCTGACGGCAGCGCCTGCCTTCCCCGACACGGAAGCCGTCGTGGTCGGCGCCGGCGTGGGGGACGGGGCCGGACGGGTCATGTCTCGCGAGGCGGCCTCGGCTCGCTGGGCGGCCTCGGCAGCGGCCTCCGACTTCAGCTTGCCGAGGAGGTCCTTGGCCTCGGCGGCCTTGTCGTCGATGGTCGCCTTCTGGGTGGCGAGCTCCTTCTTGGTCTTGCTGATCTCGGCGAGCTCGCGCTTCGCGGACGCCTGCTGCAGCTCGAGCTGCTTCGCCTTGTTGGCGAAGTCGGCCTTCATCTCGCCGAGCTGGTCGTTGTACTGCGAGACGGTGACCAGCCGCTCGAGGAACGCATCCGGGTCGTCGGCCAGGGCAACCTGCGTCGCGGACGAGAACACCTGCCCCTGGGACTGGGCCAGGATCGAGGAGACGACCTGCTTCCGGACCGTCTCGACGCCGTCCTGCTGGCGCTTCAGGTCTGACTTCACGGTCCTGAGGCGGGACTGCGCCTTCTGCAGGTCCACGCGGGCGTCGTTGTAACGCTCCGCGGCCACCTCGGCCTCGTGGTAGAGCGTGTTCACCCGCGCCTGGACCTCGCGGATGCTCGGCTCGGCGAAGGTGGGCGACGCAGCCAGGATCGAACCGCCGGAGGCGGTGAGACCCAGGGTCGCGAGAAAAGCGATGATGCGCTTCCGGCCGGCGGTCACGGGCGGTGCTCCCTCTTTGTCCTACGCCTACCGGGTTAGCTGACGGGTTCGGGCGGCAAAGTACCCGGCGCCCTCCACTCGGACCGTGGTCGACGGTCGTCGCTTCGCGCGCTTCACCCCAAGGAACATGGTTCCCCGGCTCCGACCTCCGACGTCCCTCCCCGGAGCCCAGACTCGGCGCGGCGCCCGAGCCGACCTCGTCTGGCCGGCTACTACGGACGCCTGATGCAGATGTTCGACCGGTTGGAGCCGGTCGAAACCTCCGCCACCCTACATGGGTCAGACAATTGGCCGAACGACGGACATGTGGGGTGCATGACACCGAGCCGGTCTAGTCAGTGCGAAGGCGAAAGCGCCTCCCGCTCAAGGCCTTCCGACGACGTAGCGGTTCGTCCAGATCTCCTGCTTGCGGACGATGTCGCCGGTGTGGGTCGCAGCCCACATCTGGTCGCGGCCGGCGTAGATGCCCACGTGGAAGATCCCGCCGTCGTCGTAGATGAACACCAGGTCGCCACGACGCATGTCCGACTTGGCGACATGCCGCACCGCGTCGTACTGCGCTGCCGAGTTGTGGGGCAGATGCACGCCGAACTGCTTGTAGACGTACTTGGTGAGTCCCGAGCAGTCGAAGGCGACGGGACCCTCGGCGCCCCACATGTACGGGTGCCCGTACTCCTCCGAGGCGGCCTGGACGACCCGGTCGCCGCGGCTCTGATGGGACTGGTGCTGCCCCGGGAGATCAGGGGGAGATGGCAGCTTCGGAGCAGCGGCCTGGGTGTCCGCGAAGGCCGTGCCGGGAGCGAGCGGCAGCACGAGCGTCGCGGCGCCCACCGTGCCTGCCGCGGCAGCGGTCAGCTTTCGAGTGTCAGGTCGGGGACGGGGGCGGCGATGACGTCCAGCCACGGGGTTACCTCCGAGACGCCTCCGGGACCTCGTGGGGCCGGCCCCGCCCGGTTGCGTTCGCCCGAGAGGTACGGCCGGGGCAGGGTGCGGCGTCCGACCTGGGCGCTGTGCGTGGTCGTCACATCGGGGACGAACCATGACGACCGTAACAATCCGGGCATCGCGTCAGGCACCCCCCTCCTAGGTCACCGTCCGAGAAGGCACAGCCGGCTCAACTGGATCGACGCCTCGTGACTCGTCCGAGGGACCTCGGGCCGTCGTCAGCGCAGTGGTCGCGAGCGCTGCGGCTGCCGGGAGCAGGACGGCGGCGACCAGGCCGTAGCGATAGCTGAACACCGACAGCGCCGCGCTGACGAGGAGCATCACCACGACGGACGTCGCGATGAGGGCGGCGTCGAGCCGGAGGCGTGCTGCACCGCGGCGACTGAGCACGGCGAGAAGAACGACGAGCAAGCAGATCCCGAGCACCAGCCCTGACGTGAAGGCGAAGCGCTGGTAGCCGTGCAGGAACCTGGACGCGGCCACGTTGGTGTGAGGTTCGTCCACCATCCGGCTCACGTAGCGGTTCGGGTCGAACGGGCTCTTGGGGGGCGTGTCCGCCGGACGGATCGGCCCGCGGTAACCGGTCACGCCCGGGTGGTTCGGGTCGCTGTGCTCCCCCGGACTGCCCCAGCTGTTCGGGTCGGCGGGGAACTGCCACTGCACGATCTGGGGATCGTTGGGGCCGATGCGATGGCCCGGCTCGAAGTAGTGAAGGAAGTCGAGCGCGACGATGCGCGCGTACGTCAGGGGCTGGTCGCGGATGACGCGTAGCGCGAAGTCCCGGATGGCCCCGTTCTCGGACAAGGGACGCTCGCGGATCGGCGACTTCTCGCCCCACATCGCTCTGTTGGTGGTCATGGGCTCGGTCGGATCCGGACAGAGGTAGCGCTCATTCGCGGGTAGGCCCGCGAGCCGCGAGCAGTCGGCGAACGGCGCCGTCCTGCCGTAGAGGAAGTGCGCGCCGTACTGAGTCATCCCGAACACCCCGTGCTGGACCTTGTAGACCGTCGCGTAGCCGCCGACCACCAGGCTCCAGCCGACGGCGAACGCCGCGACCCGGCGCCACCCGACGCGGCGGACCAGCAGGTAGAGCAGGAACACCACGACCAGGGGCACGGCGACGCTGCGAACCGCACCCGCGTAGCCCAGCAGGACGCCGGCGACCGCCGTCCCGGTCAGCCCCGGACGGTCCTTCCACAGCAGCACGGCGAGGGCTCCGACGAGCGCCGCGTGGAAGATCGTCTCGGACATGATCGTGTGCTCGATCTGGATCAGGTAGGCGTCCAGGGCGAGTGGTACGACGGCGAGGAGGGCGAGCAAGCGCTTCACGCCGCGACGTACGAGGAGTGCGTAGAGCAGCACGACCATCGCGAGGCCGAGCACGTGCTGCGAGACGATCAGGGCGGCAGCGCTGCCCCCTCGCCAGAACGGCGCGACGTAGAGCGAGTAACCGGTCACGCGCATCGGGGAGAGCCTCCCGGTCGCGGCGGTCTCGACGAAGTTGTTGCCGTCGGAGAACCAGATGCCCGGGTAGACCGCGACGAGCGCGAGGACTCTCAAGGCGGCCGCGACTGCAACGAGTGCTACCAGGGCGGCGTGCCGGCGGAGCAGGGCTGATGTCGATCTCACGGCGCGAGTGACTTCAAACGGCCCGCCAGCCAGTCGTCGAAGTCGCTGGCGTACCAGCGCGACCGGACCCGGTCGGACGGCCCACCGGCCAGTGTCGTGTGCGCCAGGTCCTCGGCGAAGTCCGTGACGAACCTCAGGGTGGGCATGAAGGACGTGTCGGCGCCGGCGGACCGGAACACCTGCCCCTGAAGGACGGTGCCACGGCCCCCCGGAAGCGGGAACGGCCCCCGGTTGAAACCGAGCCTGGCCAGCGGCGTGTCGCCGAACAACAGGTGGCGTGCGGTCGTAGGCCGCTGCTCACCCCATGGCTGAACCGGACCCGGGAGGGTGCTCTTGGCCACCCGGGCATAAACCTCGTCGCGCGTGTGCCCTCGGAACCACATCGACTTCTCCCGCAGCAGCACGGTGTCGAAGTTGCCCTCGAAGTCCGCCAGGATGCCTGTCTCGGTGAAGAGGTAGGCAACGACGTCCGGACCCAGGACGCCGCCGAAGACGTCCTCGACCAGTCCGCGATGCCAGCGCTCGAACAGCGTCGCGCCGAGTGAGTCCACCGAGTAGGAGCAGTCCCAGTCCCGCAGGATCTTCTCGTTCCCGCTGTCGCCCAGCAGCGGCCGCAGAACCTCCAGGTACGGCCGCGGATGCGCGGCGACGAGATCCACCTGGAGTCGTCGGGAGTCCTCCACGGTCCAGGAGCCGTTGGCCTGGAGAGCCTCGGCGATCCGCACCGCGCGGGAGTCGTTCATGGGGAGGTTGATCGGCGCCCGCCGGCCCAGGTGGTTCAGGTCGTGGTTGGCCGTCACGATGTACCCGGCCTCCGGGTCCTTCACCCTCGGCAGGTCGTCAGGCGACGCGTAGCCCCGCCACGCGGTCCGCGGGTCCCAGGCCGGCCGCGGAGCCAGGCCGGAGTCGGGCAGGTCCCGAAGCGGCATCAACCCGGACATCTGGTAGCCGATCGAGCCCGACCGGTCGGCGAGGACCCAGTTGAACGCCTGCTCCAGCCTGCCCAGGGCCGTCATTCCGGCATCGACGCTGTCGGCTCTGAGTACGTCGACCGCCGCCGTGATCGAGGCCGCTCCCCCGTCACGGCCGGACCAGTGGGTGGCGAGCTGGTAACCCCCGAGGGCCGGGTCGCCGTCGAGGACCCCCCGATCGGTCTCGTGCACGACGAGGTGCACCGCGTCGCCTCGTCGTACCCCGATGTGCTCCACCCTGCTCTTCACGGGGACCCAGGTCGTCTCGCCGTCGACGTCGCGGCGTACTCGACCGTCCCGGCACTCCTCGACCCACGAGTCGGTGGCGTCCATGAACGCGTATGTGGGGGTCCATGCCAGGGCATCGGTCCGCGCGACGAGGAAGCCCGGCACACCGGGCATCGTCGCAGCGACCACCCAACGGCCCTCCCAGGTGCCGACGACCTCGCTCCAGATGGCCGGCAGTCTCAGCTCGAGGTGCGGGTCTCCTGAGAGCAGGGCACGGCCGCTGCGGGTCCGCGACGGTGCCACGGCCCAGTTGTTCGAGGCGATCGGATGCGGCACGAAGCGGCTCCAGCGCACTTCCGGTGGCACCAGCGGCTGACCGGGCTCCACCTGCGAGACCAGCTCCTCGTCAAGCCCTTCCAGGCCTCGGGGGAAGAACTCGGCGAGGTAGTCGCGGGGTACGCCGGCCTTCACCATCTGCACGAGCAGCGACTCCATCTCCCCCTGGCTCTGGGCGAGACCGACGAAGCCGATCACCCGCGACAGCACGATGATGTCGGCGGGAGTCCAGGGGTCCGGGTGCCTGATCCCGAACAGCTGCAGCTCCCAGGGCGCCCGACCTCGCCACCCCCGGTTGACCCCCTCGCAGTAGGCAGCCACCAGCCGGTACGTGTCCGGTCCCAGTGCGGCCACCTGCTCCTCAGCGTGCAGATGGAGACCCAGGCGCCGGAACGCTTTGTCGGTCGTGAGCATGAGCGCGCCGGGCAGATGCTGCGCGAGCTGCCCCCGCCCCGCCAGGCGAGTCAGCAGCATCTGCAGGGCCCGGTCGTGGCCGTGCACCCATCCCAGCCCTCGGTAGAGGTTCTCCTCGGAGTCGGCCTGGATGTGGGGGACTCCGCGCGCGTCCCGGGTCACCAGGAGCCCGGGCGTGTTCATCAGGGGTTTCGTCACGGAGGTCCCTCGCCGTCTCTCGGATCCGTCACCATCCATGGGAGCACCAAAGGCTGGGCGAGGTGTCGAACTTGCCGCCTACTTTGTCTCGGCGCAGGGCAGACGGACGCCGGATGTTCGGTTTGTCCCCGCGATGTCGCCGGCTCAGGACCCCGGCGGTTGCCGACCCTCTTCTCGGGATGCTCTCGCGACCCGCTTCGCCACGAACCTGTCGGCGTCCTCGCGCTCCCGGCGGCGCCGCGCGAGGTCGGCGCTCGCATCCTGGGCGTTCCGTCGTGCCGTCTGGAGCGACCGCTCCGGCCACGGAAACACGCGTCCAAGCAGCGACGATGGTGTCATCGGCTTCCCTCCCCGAGAATGATTCGAGCCCATGACTGTTGGGCCCTTATCGGCTGTAGCCAACCACTCGCCCCTCAATCGCCTAAAGCCTGAGAAAACCCTTCGAATCCGCGGCGGCTGCTCAGGTCGGCGATGCCCTACCCCAAGCCGCTCGGCGCGTACGCGACGACGTCGTTGCCGGTCGCCACGACGACCTTCCCGGACGCGATGGCGACCCCACTGCTGGACACGCCGACGGCCGGCTCGTCGGCGTCGGCCTGGACCGGACGCCTCAGGAGGGGGACACCCGACGCCTCGTCCCACGCGAGCAGGTCCCCGACGTTGTCGACCGTGAACACCACGCCACCCGCCGTGGAGGTCGACTGGTAGTGGGTTCCGTCCGCGATGGGTGAGACCCACTGCACCGCGCCCTGGTCATGACCGAGCGAGAGCATCGTCCCGCCCGGGGAGCTCGCGCCGACGACCGATCCGCCGTGCGACGCCCATGCGGCGCCGTTGCACGCCGCGCACGACCCTCCAACGGTCGCCTTCCACACCGGCTGCATCGAATCCGCGTCGACCGCGTGGTAAACCCCGGCCTTCTGCAGATCGCCGACGATGAGCCGCCCTGTCGAGTCGCGGAACAGGTTGGGGGGCGCACCGAAGTCAAGGTCGAGCTGCAGGCAGGGCGCGCTGTCACCGACGATGAGCTGCAGGTTCGGGTCCTCGCCAGCCGCCTCGCACAGCGGATCGACGGCCTCGCGAACCGCGGGGTCGTACTGCTCGATCAGGCCCTTGTAGGAGCCGACGACCTCACCGAAGGTCCTGCGTCTCGGGTCGATGTCGATCTTCAGGATGGCGTTGGTGTTCTCGTGCTCGATCTTCTTGCTGTACGGGTTGCTGGTGCCGGCGTACGCGTAGCCGTTCCCGGCGTCGACCGCGGGGGCGGTCCAGATGCCACCCCCGGCGTACCCCTCGGCAAGTGCCTCCTGGGGAATCGAGTAGACGCGTTTCAGGAGCCGACCCGTCCGAGCGTCGAAGATCGCCAGCCCGCCCCGCTCGTCCGGGTCTCCCTCGGCAGGCGAGAACCCGGCCAGCAACAGGCCATTGGTGACGACGGCCGTGGCGTTCGTGTAGTAGCCCGGACCCTCCACGATCGGCTCGCTGCGCCACAGGACTCGCGGCTCGCCGTCGGCGTCGGGCGTTCTGGACAGGGCCAGCACGTAGGGCGAGCCCACCTGGTTGACGAGGGCGAGGAGGGCGTCGTCGGTCACCGCCGGAGAGCTGACGAAGGTGCCGCCGAGGCCGGCGACCGTCCCCGGGTCGAGCGTGACGTGACGACGCCACAGCTCGGTGCCGTCCTTGGCATCCAGCGCGATCACGTCGCCCCCGGCCGTGTTCAGGTAGACGCAACCGCCGCTGACGATCGGCGTGCCGTTCAGGTCACCGAAGGGGTTGACCGACCCCCCGGTCGAGAACGACCAGACCGGCTGCAGGGTCGGCGTGGTGGCCGGTGAGATGTCCCCTGGGTGCTCCTGGGTCCGGGTGTTGGCGAGGTTGCGACCGAACGTGGGCCACTCGTCAGAGGCGGCCGGGCCGCTGCAGGGCTCCGCGGCGGCGCTCGCGGGCGCAACAGCCGCCAGGAGGGGTGCGATCGTCGCCAGGGTGACCCCGGCAAGGCGCAGACGAGACATGGGCACGAGACCTTCCGAGCAAACGGGCCCCTCACCCGTGCTGGAGAGTACAGAGCACCCTCCGAGGATCGACAGACCACGTCTCGGACTCTGGAGTTCACCGGGGCGGCCTTTCACAACGATCGGCCTCCGGAGCACGAGGATTCGTGCCATATTCGAATCTTCCGCGGCGTTGGTCGGGCCAGACCGTTGCCGAGAACATCGACCAGGGGGATGCCAGATGAGGAGATTCGCGCTGTGGCTGCTGGTTGCGGCCCTGGGCATGTTCGTGACGGCGAGCCCGGGCTCGGCGATCACCTACGGTGAGCCCGATGCAGGGGAGCA
>DASVBF010000103.1:0-3206 GCA_036375975.1 Nocardioidaceae bacterium
GCAGTCGCGGCGCGACCCCGTCACCCGCAAGGCCAACCCGGTGATCGTCGGCGGTGTCGTCTGCGGGACATGGGCTCGGAAGGGCGACGAGCTCATGGTCGCCTGGCTCGACGAACGGCGGCGACCCGAAGAGGCCATCGAACAGGAGGCCGCGCGACTGGCCGGCATCCTCGGCCACGACCTGCACCCGACACTGACCTCCATAGATGCCATCGAAGTGTGACGTGTCCTCCCCTGACGACACCGAGCGTGTCCTCGGCGCTCTGGGTTGTGCCCGCCCACCAGAACTCGAGCTGGCCGCGGTGACCGGTGTGGGAAGGACGAGACCGCCGCAGAGGGAAGTGCAGCCCGGGAGCCTGTCCGGCAGGCGGCGGTATGACGCAGGCAGGCGAGACATCGCCGAGAACGGCGTCTCGGCGTGGACCGGGCTGTGAGGAAAACCCAGTCTCGGCCCGCACGGTCTGCGGCCGCCTGACTAGGTGCGTTGTGCAATCAGCTGGTTGAGCTCCAGCAAGTCCCGCCGTAGTTGGGCGAACCTGCGACGACCGAGGAGCTCGGCCCATTCGTCCTCGATGTCACCGAGGATCTCGAGGGCGGCGTGGACCTGCCGCCAGCCCCGGTCGGTGAAGCGAATCAGGCGCGCCCGGCCGTCAGTCGGATCGGCGACCCGCTCGACGTAACCGAGTTCCTCGAGTGCGTCGACCAGATACTTCATCGACGGCGTCGTGAGCTGCGCCCGCTCCGCCAGTGTCGTGAGCCGGGTGCCTTCGGGGGCCACGTGCTGGAAGACCACCAGGTAGGCGGGACGGAGGTCGCCGAACCCGGCAGCCGCGAGCCGCTCGTACAGGGCGGCGCTGACCGCCAGGTACGGCTCGCGCATCAGGATCCCGACGTTGGGGTCGGGCAGTCTGCGTCGGCGGTTGGGCTTCGAGGTGGGCGTTGACATAGAAAGAAAGATTATCTTACTATCTTGTTCCGAGCGACATTGGGCGGTGATGGAGATGCGGCGAAGGGCGATAGTGCGCGTCGCGGTGGTTTCGCTCCTCTCCGGAGGAGCGCTGGCCGGGTCGGCGACCGCAGCTGCGGCGAACCCACCGGATCCGGACAAGGCCAGCTGCGTCGAGCAGTTCAACATCGCGGTGGGCACGCCGGGCGAGTACCAGCGAGATGCGCACCAGGACCAGCTCGGACGCGCCGTCAGCTTCTTCGCGCGGCTGTCCGAGGACGACTGCCCGTTCTAGGGTAACCAGCCGAGGTCGGTGCGATCGAGCGGGCGTCGGCATGAGAGAGCTGGTGGGTTTCCACCATGTCGCGCTCTCGGTGAGCAACCGCGACGCGAGCGCCGCGTGGTACGCCGAGGTGCTGGGCTTCACGGAGCGCTTCCGCGAGGAGTCGCCGCATCGGAAGGTCAGCGTCATGACCTTCCCATCGGGCGGATACGGGGTCGCGGTCGTCGAGCATGTCGACGGTGGGCAGGCACGGTTCGACCCGCGGACCCGCGGCCTCGACCACCTTGCCCTCACCGTGGACTCGAGAGACGAGCTCGACCGATGGGCCAAGCACCTGACCGCGGCGGGCGTCGAGCACTCTGATCCGATCGAAAACCCGACCGGGGCGATCCTCAACTTCAAGGATCCCGACGGCATCAGCCTTGCGCTGTTCTGGGAACGAACTGAGTCGCCTCCACCCCACACGTCGGAAAGCCTGGATCTCTCATGAGTGAGTCGGCGAGGCACCTCGAGGCCGGCAAGTCGGCAGCGTCGATCCATGCGTCTCGGCGTTCCGTACCTAACGAGCGTCCGGGCGCCTGCCGTGGTGTTGGGAGGGTGGCCGTGCCATCTGCCGTTGAGTTGAGCGACCTCACCAAGTCGTTCGGGGATGTTCGTGCGGTCGACGCGGTGAGCGCCGCCGCGCGGCGGGGCGAGGTCACGGCCTTGCTCGGGCCGAACGGGGCCGGCAAGAACCCGGACGGTCAGCCGGCCAGAACGCGACGGAATGACCGCACGTTGTCACGGCAGCGTCACGGGCGCCTCGTACACGAACCATGCAAGTGCCACGCAGTTGGCGATGACCGTGCCCCAGAAGATGGTGCGGAACGGCTGTTTGGTCGTCTTGTGCCGGAAGACCCGTCGCGCGACCAGCGCACCCGGCCAGCCACCGACCAGAGAGATCGTGTGGAGGGTGGACTCCGACGTGCGCCATCTGCCCTGCACCGCTGCGGACTTGTCAGCGCCGTACATCAAGAACGCAGCTCCGCTGAGCAGGCCGTAGGCGGCCAACAACATGACGGGCACCTCGTCCAGCACCAGGAGACCCACCAAGAGGGTGAGAAACAGCGCCGCGGTGGCGAGCGCCAGGGGTACCCCGCTGGCCCCTGCCCTGCTGGCCGGTACGGCGCCCACGTACCGCACCTCCGATGCGCGCGCCCGGTTGCGCTCGTCTCGAACCTCGAGGTACGTGACCGCGCAACCGGTGACAGGCCGCCGGCCACGCGGGAACGCACTCACGTGCACGAACACACGCGAGCCTCCAGCAGACGGCGTGACGAAGCCGAAGCCCCGGTCGTCGTTCCAGTCCGCCAGAGTCCCCTGCTGCCGCCCGACGCTGTCGTCTGAAGGCATGTCGTCCGCTCCTCGGCTCGGATATCGCCCGGCTGGACGGCCAGGGTCGCGGTACAGGTGGCCCGTGCAATGGGCGGAACGAGTATCCGTGATCGGCATTATGCGACGCTCGATTTCGCAAGGTCGAACTGGGAGAAGAACGGCCCGTTGCGGCGACTTGACGCGGCGATCGAAGGACTACAGCTCGCGCTCGTACGCAAGCATGACCGGTCCGCCTTCGCCTTCGGTCCGGCGGAACCCGGCCGCTTCGTAGAGGCGTTGGGCGAGCCGGTCGTCCTCGCTCGTGACCACGAGCGCGTAGTCGGCACCTCGCTCGCGCGCGACCCGCATGGCTTCGGTGATCAGCTCCCGGCCGTACCCCCGGCCCCGCTGGCTCGGTACGACGTACAGCTCGGCCAGGTAGGCCTCCTGCGCCGAGCTCCACACAGACGGCTGAACCCGCATCACTGCGACCCCGACAGCCGCGCCGGCCTCACGCTCGCGGGCGAGCAGGACCGTGACGTGGTCGCCCCCGATCAGTTCGGCCAGTCGGGCCGCCAGCTCGTGGGGCGGAGGCGCCTGCTCGTCGTACTCCGCGTTGAAGTC
>DASVBF010000118.1:0-2030 GCA_036375975.1 Nocardioidaceae bacterium
GTCAGGATGTTCAAGAAGATGTCCTTCGAGCCCTTCTCGTGCGCGAGGTCCCGGTCATGGTGCACGTCCTGGAAGTCACGGGTGGCGACAGCCGTGCTCACGATCAGGGTCGGCGTGACGGGCAGCTCCCAGGGGGCGAGCTGGGCGCCGACCTCGAGAGTGGTGGTGGTCATCGGTCGGCTCCTGTCGTGGGTCGCCAGGCGGGCAGGGTCAGCTCGTCGTCGACGCGGACCATGGAGACCTCGACGGGCATCCCGATCTCGACCTCCTCGTCGGCGATGTCCAGCAGTTCGCCGACCATCCGGACACCCTCATCGAGCTCCACGAGAGCGATCAGGATCGGCAGCTCCTTGCCTGGCACGGGCGGGTGCCGGTGCACCACGAAGGAGTAGACGGATCCGGTGCCGCGGGCGACGACGTAGTCCGGCTCGGCCGCACCGCAGGCGGGGCACATCGGCCCGGGCGGGTGCCTGAGCTCGCCGCACGCACCACACCTCTGGATCCGCAGCTCGCCCTTGCGTGTCCCCTCCCAGAAGAACTCGGAGTCGCGGTTCACCATCGGGCGGATCACCTGGGTGTGGGCTGCGTCCCGGCTCGGCGGCTCCTCCCGCGCGGGTTTGAACTTGAGGATCCGCCAGACCATGGTCGCGACCGGCTCGTCGCCGACGTACCAGGTGTTCTTGGTCGTGACGAAGTAGCCCTCGCCCAGGCCAGTCTTCTTGGGGCCCACGACAGACTCGAGCCGGGTGGTGACCGAGACCTGCTCGCCGGGACGGAGGTAGCGCAGGTAGGCCTGCTCCGAGTTGGTCGCGACGACCGAGGTGAAGCCGGCCTCGTCGAGCATCACCATGGACGCGTAGAGGGGGTCCTTCGGGTCGCGCTTGGCGTTGAGACCGCCCATCGTCCAGACCTGCACCATCGCGGGCGGCGCCACGAGCTCGCCATGGGCCGAGTCTGCTGCAGCCGCCGGGTCGGCGTACACGGGGTTCTGGTCGCCGATCGCCTCGACCCAGTTGTTGATCATCGGCTGGTTGACCGGGTCGCGCCCGAGGCGAGGTGCGGACTCGCCCGTCGCGGCGATGCGGTCGGCCTCCGCCATGATCCACTCGTGGCTGCCAGGCGTCGGCGTGCCCGGGCTCATCGGGGAACCTTCGGCAGGCCGAGACCAGTCATGGACACCAGCTCGCGCTGGACCTCGTTGACGCCGCCGCCGAAGGTAAGCACGAGGTTGCGCTTGGCATGGCTGTCGAGCCACCGCATCAGGCGCGCCGAGTCCGGATCTGCGGGGTCGGCGTACCTGCTCACGACCTCGCCGAGCAGCCGGCCGAGGTGCTGGATCTGGTCGGAGGAGAAGATCTTGCTGGCGGACGCGTCGGCCACCGTGACCGGCCCGGCAGCGCCTGCGGCGGCCACCTGGTAGTTCAGCAGCTCGTTCACGCGGATCACCGCGGCGGCCTCGGCGAGCACCTGCTGCACGTCCGGCTGGCGCACCACCGGGCTCCCGTCAGGCGCCTCGTGGGACTCGCACCATGCGAGGACCTTGTCGCGAAGCCCTTGGATCCGTCCCGCCGGTCCGAGCATGACCCGCTCGTGGTTGAGCTGCGTCGTGATGAGCTTCCAGCCCTCGTTCTCCTCGCCGACGAGCATGTCGACCGGCACCTTCACGTCGTGGTAGTAGGTGGCGTTGACGTGGTGGGCGCCGTCGCAGGTGATGATCGGCGTCCAGGAGTAGCCGGGGTCCCTGGTGTCGACGATCAGCACCGAGATGCCCTTGTGCTTGGGCGCGTCCGGATCGGTCCGCACCGCCAGCCAGACGTAGTCCGCGTCATGCCCGCCGGTGGTCCAGAGCTTCTGCCCGTTCACGATGTAGTGGTCGGCCTCGCGTCGCGCCGAGGTCCGCAGCGAGGCGAGGTCGGTGCCGGCGTCGGGCTCGGAGTAGCCGGTAGCGAAGTGCACGTCACCCGAGAGGATCCTCGGCAGGAACATGTCCTTCTGCTTCTGGGTCCCGTAGACCTGCAGCGTCGGCCCGA
>DASVBF010000148.1:0-4484 GCA_036375975.1 Nocardioidaceae bacterium
ACGCCAAGCTGATCGCCCAGATCGGCCACGGCGTGTTCCGGAAGCTGGGCGACGGCGGCAAGCCGTCGTTCGGCTTCGTCAACGGACTCGCCCTCGGCGGCGGCCTCGAGGTGGCGCTGCACTGCACCTACCGCACCGTGCAGGACTCGGCCCCGGCGCTCGGCCTGCCCGAGGTCATGCTCGGTCTGGTGCCGGGCTGGGGCGGCGCCTTCCTGGTGCCCAACCTCGTGGGTGCTGCCACCGCGGTGAAGCTGATCATCGAGAACCCGCTGAACCAGGGCAAGACGCTGACCGGGCACGCCGCGTTCGAGGCCGGGCTGGCGGACGCGGAGTTCGGCGGCGCCGACTTCCTCGAGCAGTCGCTGCTGTGGGCCGCGCGGGTGCTGACCGGCGAGATCACCGTCGAGCGCGCCGACGTCGACCGCGGCGAGGCCTGGGACGCCGCGGTGGCCAAGGGCCGGTCCATCGCCGACTCCAAGACCGGCGGCGCCGCTCCCGCGGCCTACCGCGCGCTGGACCTGATCGCCGCGGCCAGGACCGCCACCCGCGACGAGGGCTTCGCCGCCGAGGACGACGCGCTCGCCGACCTGATCCTCTCCCCCGAGCTCAAGGCCGGCCTGTACTCCTTCGACCTGGTGCAGAAGCGTGCCAAGCGGCCCGCGGGCGCGCCGGACAAGTCGCTGGCCCGCCCGGTGACCAAGGTCGGCATCGTGGGGGCGGGCCTGATGGCCAGCCAGCTCGCGCTGCTGTTCGTACGCCGCCTCGCGGTGCCGGTGGTGCTGACCGACCTCGACCAGGAGCGCGTCGACAAGGGCGTGGGCTACGTCCACGCCGAGATCGACAAGCTGCTGCTCAAGGGCCGGATGAGCCAGGACAAGGCCAACCGCTTCAAGGCCCTGGTCACCGGCGCGGTGGAGAAGAGCGACGTCTTCGCGGACGCCGACTTCGTGATCGAGGCGGTCTTCGAGGAGATGTCGGTCAAGAAGCAGGTCTTCGCCGACGTGGAGAAGGCGGTCTCGCCCGAGTGCGTGCTGGCCACCAACACCTCCTCGCTCTCGATCACCGAGATGGCGGCCGACCTCGAGCACCCCGAGCGGGTCGTCGGCTTCCACTTCTTCAACCCGGTCGCCGTGATGCCGCTGCTCGAGATCGTCAAGGGCGAGCGGACCGACGACGCGTCGTTGGCGACGGCGTTCGCCACGGGCAAGGCGCTGAAGAAGACCACGATCCTGGTCAAGGACAGCCCGTCGTTCATCGTCAACCGGCTGCTCGGCCGCTTCATGGGCGAGGTCAGCAAGATCATCGACGACGGCACTCCGATCAAGGTCGCCGACGGCGCTTTCGCGGGCGTCGCGCCCATGCCTCCGCTTGTGCTGCTCTCGCTCGTGGGTCCGGCGATCGCGCTCCACAACAGCGAGACCCTGCACCGGGCCTTTCCGGAGAGGTTCTACGTCTCTTCGAACCTCGAGAAGCTCGTGGCCGCGGGGAAGGGCTCGGTCTACGGTCCTGACGGCGAGGTCGACGCCGAAGTCGCCGAGCTGTACGAGACCGGCGACGTGGAGCTCACCGCCGAGGAGGTGCGGGAGCGGGTGCTCTCCGCCCTCGCCGAGGAGGCCCGGCTCATGCTCGACGACGGCGTCGTGGTCGGTCCCGAGGAGATCGACCTCGGCATGATCATGGGCGCAGGCTTCCAGGGCTGGAACGGCGGCCTGACGATGCTGCTCGACCGGACCGGCATCTCCGAGAAGGTCAACGGCCAGAAGTTCCACTGAGCGGTAGGCGCCCGTGACCCGTCACGGGACGCCTGCTGCCTCGGCCGCAGCGGAGACCAGCTCGTTCGCCGCGACCTCGATCGCCGCGGCAAGTCTCTCGACGTCCGGCACCGCGTCTGCGTCCACGGTGATTCCGAGCCCGAGGCCGTCGGTGTAGGACACGATGCTGATCATCACGGTGAGGTTGGCCGTGACCGAGACGAACGGGTACATCTCGAGCACCCGTGAGCCGAAGAGGTACATCGGCTCACGGGTGCCGGTCAGGTTCGTCACCACCACGTTCACGAACGGCTGGTGGTGGAGCAGCCGCGGCGCCAGCGACCGGAGCAGCCGTTGCGGCACCAGCCCCCCGAGGGTGAGTGCCACGGCCGCGAGGCTGCCCTGCAGCGACTCCTTGCTGCGGGTGGTCTCCGCGTGCACCGACCGGAGTCGATCAAGCGGGTCGGTGACCTCGGCCAGGTCGACGAACATCATCGTGAAGCGGTTCTCGATCTCGCCTGCCGGGTTCACGCCATGGATCGAGATCGGCACCACGACCCGCAGCCGGTCGACCTCCGTCCCGGCGCGCTCGAGGTACCGGGCGAGCCCCGCCGTGGTGATGGCGAGCACCACGTCGTTGAGCTTGACGCCCTCGGCCCGCTTGACCTGTTCGAGGGCCGGGAGCGGCAACCGCACCCAGGCGAAGTCCCTGCGGGGCCCCACGGGACGGGCGATGGGCAGCGGCGACGCCGCCCCGAGCAACGATCCGGCCGCCCGGACGAGCGCAGTCGTCTGCGCCGGCACGGCCCCGGGATGCGCGAGTGCCCGGACCAGCCGGCCCGCAGCGCCAGCCTGACGGCGCCATCGTTCGTACAGCGCACCGGCCAGCACCACCGCCGCACCCGGCGCAGCCGAGACCTCCCAGGACTGAGGAGGGTCGTCGTGGAGGCGCGGCTCGAAGTCGAACATCGAAAGCACCAGGCCGAGGATCGCCATCCCGTCCCCCAGCACATGGCTGACCTTGGGCACGATCGCCACCCGGTCGCCCGAGAGGCCGTCGACGATCCAGAACTCCCAGAGCGGGCGGTACGGCGACAGCGGGGTCTCGAGGAGCCGCGCCACGAACTCCCGGAGCTGGTCGTCGGTTCCCGGGCGCGGCAGCGAGGCGAACCGCATGTGGCGAGCGATGTCGAAGTGCTCGTCGTCCACCCAGACGAGGCCCATGCCGAGCGGGACCGACCTCAGCAGCTTGCGGAAGCGCGGCATGCCCACCAGACGGGTCTCGACGTGTCGCCGGATCCGGTCGACCGGGAGGTTGCCGGCCTCGTCCCGCAGGGAGGCACCGTCGCACAGCGCCATGCCACCGAGCAGCAAGGGCGCCTCGGCCGACTGGGTGCACCACAAAGTGGCGTCCTCGGCTGACAGGTGCTCGACGCCCATGCCCTCCACGACCTCTCTCGAAGCCATGGTCCACCAGGTCCCTCCTGGTCGCCACGGTCCTTCGACCCGAAGTGAGCAGGAAGCGCGAGAGGCGCCGACCCCGAAGGGTCGACGCCTCTCGCAGGGTGATGCGGTGACTCAGCTGACGGACATCGTCAGGGCGTGGGCGGCGTGATCTTGATCTGCGCCGTCCGGTTGCCGTCCAGGGTCTTGGCGACCTGGACGACCGTTCCGTAGCCCACCCCGGAGTCGGACGGGTTGCCCGAGCCGGTGACGGTGAACCCGAAGTCCAGGCCGTAGACGCCGGTCGCCGGGCTGCCGTCGGGGTTCACGATACGAGTCGTGTAGGCACCGTTGCCCCTCGACGGGACCACGGTCGAGGCGTCGACGTCGCGGTAGAAGAACCGCCCGCCGCGGAACTCGAGCCCGGGGTACCAGCCCTTGTTGTCGGTGAAGGTGCTCACCGGCGCCTGGGCGGCGTGCGTGTTGCAGTACTCGGTGTAGCTCGCGTCGGCGACGCACTCGTTGAACGCGTACGTCGGCTGGAGGCCGAAGGCGGCGTTCGAGGACTGCGGACGCGAGGGGAGGTTCTTCAGCGTGGACGGGTCGAGAGCCGCCGCCGCGCCGCTACGCCGGAGCGGGTCGAAGTGACTGTCGACGATGAGGAGACCGCCCTTGGACCCGGCGCTCGGCAGGGACGTGGTGTTGCTGGTCACGTGGTTGGTGTTGCCGAACGACGTGTCGCGGTACCAGACGAGAGCACCGGGCGCGTTGTACTTGATCTTCTCGACCTTCCACTGGCCGTCGGCGCTCTGGTACGTGGTGTCGTAGGCGTACTGCAGGCCCTTGTCGAACCCATCGAAGTTGCGCCACTCGACCAGGTAGTACTGCGCCTTTCGGCTCGTGCCGGTGTCCATGACCCAGCCTGCCCCAAGCGGCTCCCCGGCGACGTAGGTGCCGGTCGTCGCAGTCCAGCCGTTCGCGCCGTTCTCCACGTCGTCCGACCAGGTGGTCTGACCGCCGCCTGTGACCGAGAAGTCGTCGGCGAACCAGCCGCGCTCGGTGAACCCGGCGTCGGTGGCGTAGTGGAGCCGGATCTGGATGCTCTGGCCGGCCCACGGCGAGAGGTCGACGTAGTCGTGACGCCAGCCTCCGCTGTCGCCGGTCAGTCCGTACTTCTTGCCGCCGTAGTCGGCCATCCGGTTGTTCGGGTCGGCGTAGTCCTCAGGAGTCGAAACCGCCTTGCCCGACTCGTCGAAGACGGGCTGCTCGGCCCAGGTCTGGCCACCGTCG
>DASVBF010000151.1:0-7323 GCA_036375975.1 Nocardioidaceae bacterium
CTTGTGAGGATGCCGGGACCGAGGTCGATCGGCCTCGGACTCGCTGACGGGGCGTTTCCTCACCCGGAGCGCTCCCCCTCCAGGAGGCCACCATGCGATATCCCCGCGCCCTTGTTGCGCTGACCGCCGCGTTGTTCGCGGCCGGTGCGTCACTTCCCGCATCGGCCCACGAGCCGTGGGACGACGGCAGCGTTCCGCCACCCCCGGCCGCCAGCCCGGCCGACGGGTACAGCCAGAACATGCACCTGCTGAGCACGTCCGAGCACCGGGGTGGGGTCAACTCCGACCTCGCGTTCAAGGGCGACCTGGCTTTCGCCGGCCACTACGGCGGCTTCCGCGTGATCGACCTCTCGGACCCGGGAGAGCCGGTGATGCTGGCCGACGTCCACTGCAACGGGCCGCAGGGTGACGTGACGGTGTACGGCGACCTTCTCTTCCTGTCCGTGGACACACCACAGAGCACCGAGGGATGCGAGGGCTCGCGCAACGTCACCGCCACGACGGAGGGCGCCTTCGAGGGCATCCGGGTGTTCGACATCAGCGACCCGGCCTCCCCGCAGTTCCTCAACGCGGTGCGGACCGACTGCGGGTCCCACACCAACACGCTGGTGCCGGGTGAGGGTGGCACGGCGTACGTCTATGTCGCCTCCTACCCGCTCTCCAAGAGCGGTCTCGGCCCCGACTGCCAGGCGCCGTTCGAGCGCATCTCCGTGATCCAGGTCGACGGCTCCGACGCGGCAGCGGGTCGCGGTGCGCGCGTTGTCGCGGAGCCGGAGATCAAGGGCGTGGACACGTTCGGTGAGGAGTTCGGTGCGGAGCCGTTCTTCGCCTGCCACGACATCTCGGTGCTCACACCCAAGAAGCTCGCCGCTGCCGCCTGCCTCTCGCAAGGTCAGCTCTGGGACATCTCCAACCCGCTCCAGCCGGTGGTCATCGCGAACATCGACACCGAGGACGTTGACATCTGGCACTCGGCGTCCTTCACCCCGGACGGCAAGTACGTGACCTTCGGAGACGAGTACTTCGGCCCGGCCCAGGAGCCGTACGGCGCCCTCTGGACCTACTCGGTCGCAGACCCGTCCACGCCGCTCAGCCATTACCGCATCCCGCGCGACGAGCCGAACACGTACCACAACTTCAACTACGTCCCGATGTCCAACGGGTACGTCCTCGTCGCGTCCGCCTACGGTTCGGGTACGTCGGTCGTCGACATGACCGATCCCTCCACGCCGAAGGAGATCGGCTACTACGACATGCAGTCGAACGCCTGGTCGACGTACTGGTACAACGGGCTGGTCGTGGCCAACGACATCTCCCGTGGTCTCGACACGCTGCGCTTCAGCTCGCCGTTGGTCGCGGGAGCGAAGAAACTGCCGATGCTCAACCCGCAGACCCAGGACTACCTGATCGGCTGACCGGTCTGGGACCGGGAGGGACCCGCCGCGGCGTCGCGGCGGGTCCCTTCGTCGTGCCGGTGTACGCCCGGCGTCCCCTGCCTCAGAGCTCACGTCGAGAGTCGAGGACCGCAGTCGCCGTGACGAGAGCGGCGACGTAGCCCAGAAGCAGGGCGCCGGCGGCAACCGGGGTGAGCTGCCCGGCCGGGGTCTCGGCGGCGAGGATCTGGTGCACCGTCCCTCCCGGCAGCCAGTGGACCATCCACGGACTCCTGGTCACGACGGGGAGGACGCCCTCGACCACGAACACCCACACGAGCGTTGCCCCGACCGCCCCGGCGGTGCTGCGGACCAGGGCCCCGACCGCGACACCTACCAGCCCGTGAAGCGCGACGAGCAGCGGCACGGTGACCGCCACCCGCGGAACGCCGTGGGACAGCGGCTCCAGGTCGACGCCGTCGGCCGACAGCACGACGGCTCCGGCGACTCCGGAGACGAGCTCGGCCAGGAGTCCGAGTGCCAGGCCGACCAGCGCGATTGCGACCAGCTTCGCCCCGAGTACTCGACCGGACCGCGGCTCCACGAGGCGAGTCGTCAGCACGGTGTGGTGACGGAACTCTCCAGCGGCTGCCAGGAGTCCCACCAGCAGGACTGCTCCTCCCGCGACGCTGGCGGGAGCCCGCATGAGCTCGGCCAGCGCTGCCGGCGTGATCTCGGGGATGTCGACGCCCGAGGGCGAGAGGACCAGCACCACGGGGACAGCGAGCGACATGGCGACCACGACGCCCGCGGCGACCCACAGGGATGCGGTGGTGCGGAGCTTGAGCAGCTCCGCGGAGACGAGTGACTTCATGGCATGTCCTGGGTCTGCTCGGGCTGAGAAGGGGCGAGGTCGGTGAGCCGCAGGTACACCTCTTCGAGAGAGGCGCCGCGGGAACTGTCCACCAGACCCGCCATCGGCTGCTGGGTCACGAGCCGTCCATCGGCGATGATGACGACCTCGTCGACCGTCTGGGCGAGCTCGGCGAGGAGGTGGCTGGAGAGGAAGATGGTGCGCCCCTCGGCCGCCATGCTCCGGATCAAACCCCGCAGCCAGTGCATGCCCTGCGGGTCCAGTCCGTTGCCGGGTTCGTCGAGGAGGAGGGTCTCGGGGTCACCCAGCAGCGCCGCCGCAAGGGCCAGGCGTTGCCGCATGCCCATCGAGAACCCACCGACTCGGCGTCCGCCTGCCTCGGCAAGCCCGACCAGGTCGAGCACCTCGTCGACTCGACGGTCCGGGATGTCGCTCGCGCGCGCGATGACCCGGAGCGCGTTCCTGCCGCTCCGGTTCGGGTGGAACACGTCGGGGTCCACCAAGGCGCCGATCGTCCGGACCGGGTGCGGTAGGTCGACGTACTGACGACCATCGACCAGCGCGGTGCCCGCGGTCGGACGCGTCAAGCCGAGCAGCATGCGCATCGTCGTCGTCTTCCCTGCGCCGTTGGCGCCGACGAAACCGGTGACCCGCCCGGGCGGAACCGTGAAGGTGAGGTCGTCGACCGCTCGCACGCGGCCGTAGGTCTTGGTGAGGCCGTTGAGCTCGATGACCGCCATCTCTGCTCCCAGTCGAGAACTGCCGCGACCGTCGCGGCTCCCATCTCAAGCTAGGTCTTCGCGCCGTTCGGGTCGTCGGCCCACGGGAGGCACTCTCGGGTACGTCCGGAGGCGGTCTCCTACATCTGCAGATGTACGACGAGCGCTCGAACGCCTCGCCGGCCGGCCGGCTCAGGAGCCGGGCACCACCAGGCCGGACTCGTACGCGACGACCACGAGCTGGGCACGGTCGCGGGCACCGAGCTTGGTGAGGATCCGGCTGACGTGGGTCTTCGCCGTGGCGGGGCTGACGACCAGGTCCTCGGCGATCTCGGCGTTCGACAAGCCGCGTGCGACAAGGGAGAGGACCTCCCTCTCCCGGTCGGTGAGCGAGGCGAGCCGCTCGCCGTCGGGCCGGCCGGTTGTCGGCCTCCGGGCGAACTCTCGGACCAGCCGGGAGGTGACCGTCGGCGCAAGCAGCGACTCGCCGGCCGCGACCACGCGGATGCCGTGCAGGATCTCCTCCGGGGTGGCGTCCTTCAGCAGGAAACCGCTGGCGCCCGCAGCGAGGGCGCCGTACACGTGCTCGTCGACGTCGAAGGTCGTGAGGACCAGTACGCGAACATCCGCCGAGGCCGGGTCACCTGCGATGCGTTGGGTGGCCTGAATGCCGTCGAGCACAGGCATCCGGATGTCCATCAGCATCACGTCAGGCCGCTCCCGTCGCGCCAGCGCGACCGCGTGCTCTCCGTCACCCGCCTCGCCGACGACCTCGATGTCCGCGGCCATGCCCAGCTGCGCCTTGAGGCCGTCGCGGACGAGGGCCTGGTCGTCGCAGATCCCTACGCGAAGCGTCATGTGCCCTCCTCGGGTGTCCTCGCCTGTTGGTCGCCCTGCAGGGGGAGCAGTGCCTGGAGCAGCCAGCCCTCCGCAGTACGTTCCGAGCGGAGCTCTCCGGACAGGCCGGCGACCCGGGCGCGGAGGCCGTCCAGGCCGTAGCCGCCGCCCTGCGAGTCCTGGAAAGCGGGCTCACCGCCAGTCGACTCGACGTCCACGGACAGCATGGTCGGCCCTGCGGCGACCCGCACCGCGACTGCCGCGCCCGGGGCGTGCTTCACCGCGTTGGTCAACGCCTCCTGCACCACCCGGTATGCGCCCAGCTGCACGGCCCGGGGCACCCCGTCGAGGCTGCCTGTGAGGTCCAGCTCGACGGGCACGCCGCCGACCCGCACGTTCTCCACAAGCGCTGGGACGTCACCGAGGCCCGGCGCCGGTGCTCCAGAGGGAGAGCCGGTGAGGACACCGAGCATCTGCCGCAGCTCACTGAGGGCAGTCCTGCTGCCCGCCTCCACGGCGCTCATGGCCGAGCGGGCGGTCCCTGTGTCTCCCGCGTCGAGGGCCATCCGGGCTGTGCTCGACTGGATCGCGACGACGCTGAGGCCGTGTCCCACAAGGTCGTGGAGGTCCCGCGCAATGCGTAGGCGCTCCTCGGTCGCCCCCTTCCGTTGGAGCGCGTCGACGCGGTCGCGCTCACTCCGCAGCAGAGCTGCCGCCAACGTGACGACGACCGTGACGAGCACGAGGAGGGCTGAAGCGCCCATGCCAGGCCGCGTCAGCTCGGCGACCACGACCAGCGCGCACGTCACCGCCGCCACCGTCGCGGCACGCCTTGCGGAGCCGGCACGTGCGCTCCCGGTCGCGGCCAGCGACCAGATCACGACCCACGGGGCGAACGGCGGGACGACCCCCTCGAGCAGAGCCTGGCCCGCGTAGCACGTGAGGACGCACATGGCGACCGGCAACGGGTACCGCCTCCGCAGTGCGACGGGAAGACCTTGGCCGACGGCGAACACGATGGCCAGGGTCAGCGCCCAGGCCGCTGACGATTCGGGTGTCGCCTGGCCGGTGCGCGGCGCGAAGAGGCTGAGCAGCACGAGCAAGCCCGCCAAGGCCCAATCGGCAGCGCCCACGGAGTCGTTGCCGACGGGTCGGCGGGTGAGCGTGGACAGCCGGACCATGCGCTCATCGTCGCACCCGCGTGTTCGTTCCAGGTTCATTCCGCCTGCGCGGCGTTCCCGGCTCCTCAGAGACGAGCGAGGAGCATCGCGAAGGCGAGGGCGGGGATCGCCCAGGACAGCGTGCGCAGCGCCCCTTCGAGCGGCACGAGCAGGACGGTCCTGTCGAGGGGCTCGACGGTGCCGTCGGATCGGGTCATGGTGCCGGTGACGTCGGCAGTACGCCGACGCAGCTCGCGGGCCGGTGTGCTGAGGCGGCGCTGGGCGTACGACGTACCGACCCCGCCGAGAGCTGCGGCGACGGCGGCGCCGAGCAGCGCCCACGTGATGTCAGGGGCCTGGGCGACGAACCCGACGGCGACGGGGAAGCCGCCCCAAGCCCACGCGAAGGCCCAGTCGGAGTGGAGCCTCCCGCCGAAGAGCTCGAGGTTGTAGCCGACGACGAGCACGGCGCCGACCGGGATGGCGACGGCCAGAGGCCAGTTGACGTGTCCCCAGAAGAACACGCCCACGACACCGAGGGCGCAGGCGCCGGCCAGCGCCAGGCCCGCAACCGCCCGGAGCGTCTGGTCGGAGATGCGTGTGCGGAGCGGTCGCCCCTGGAGCTCGTCCAGTGCGTGTGCGGCAAGCCCCACGGCGAGGAAGAACGCCAGCACGCTCAGAGCGAGAGCGGCGAGGTCGACGCGCGGGGCCACGGCTGCCCCGAGGACGACGTAGCTCAGGTGCCACACGGTGTACGGCGGATGGAGCAGCGTCCACCAGTCAGCGGCACGACCACCACGGCGGGCGTAGAAGGCCGGGGCAGCGGCACCCGGCTCAGCCATCGCTCCTTCGTCCCCACATCACCAGGCCGCCACCGAGGCTCATCGGTCTGGCGTGGACATCGACCAGCCCGGCCGACCGCCACATCTCCACATGGGCCTCGACCGGGTACGTCCGGTAGTGCTCCTCGATGGAGGGGCCGAGGAACCAGCCGACTCGCGCCCACTCGCGACCCCCGCCGAGGAAGCCTGCTGTCGGGAGGACGATCCGGGTGTACAAACGCCACGCCGGGAGCCAGGCCGGTGGCGGCGGCACGAAGAACTCGAGGCTGGAGACCACACCGCCGGGCCGGACGACGCGCGTGAGCTCTCGCAAGGTGGCCGCCGGATCGGCGACGTAGCGGAGCAGGTAGGTGAACGTGAGCGCGTCGAAGGCGGCGTCGGGGAAGGGGAGCTGCTCTGCGCGGCCACACAGCAGGCTGACCCGGCTCCCCAGGCCGCGGCGCTCGACCCGCTCGCGTCCCGTCCTGAGCATCTCCTCGGTCAGGTCGAGGCCGGTGATCTCCGCCCCGGTGCGCCGCGCGAGCGTCATCGCCACTCCTGCAGTGCCGGTGGCGACGTCGAGAACACGTCTCGGAGCTGGGTGCATCGAGGCCACCGCGTCGACCATGGCGGTGCGCCATCGGTGGTTCTGCCTGAAGGAGAGGACCTCCTCGAGCGCGTCGTACCGGCGTGGCAGGCCGTCGAAGAGCTCCTGCGCGAACGCGTTCGGCTGGGTCCGGGACCGGGCGACCGCGCGCATCGACCTCAGGCCCCGCTGCCGTATGGACGGGTGATGATCTCGAGGAAGTGTCCGCCGCCTGGTTCCTCCCAGTAGACGCCGCGGCCACCGTCGTTGGTGTTGAACTCGCCGGGACGCCTCCGCCCCGGATCGGCCCAGTAGCTCAGCCCGCGTTCCTTGATCCGCCCGAAGATCTCGTCGAACTCTGCCTCACTGACGAGGAACGCGTAGTGCTGAGGGTGTGCCGGCCCGTGGTCGTCGGCGAAGTCGAGCGACATCCCGTTGTCGAGCTCCACCACGAGGAACGGGCCGAACGGCTTCGGTGGGGGCAGGCCGAGCAGGTCGGCCACGAAGGTCGCCGACGCGCGCTTGTCCGGCACGTTGACGATGGTGTGGTTCAGGTGTACTGGCATGGCACCTCCCCGTCGCTTTCACGGTAATCCGGTTGATGAGGCAGGGCCAGGGTGGCGGTGGGAGCGTCGCGGGCGGGGCTGGTCGGTGGGCGGGTTTGCCGGTAGGCGCGCCGCCGCGCCAGCTTTCGTCCACAGGTCGACAGACGGGGCCGGTGATCCACGGGAGTCGAACAGGCGTTCGAGTTAGGCGTTGCTTCTTCATAGGTTGGCGGTATGCGAAGCGAGTCGACGCCCGTGGAGGAGCGGACCAACCCGGTGCATCGGATCGCCGGTGCGGCGCTGGCGGCGCTGGACCGGGTTGCCGAGGCGCCGGCGTGGGCGATGACGCCGGAGGAGCAGGCCGAGGCGCTGGTGGAGCTGGGTGCGGTGGTGGCGCGGTTCACCGAG
>DASVBF010000159.1:0-16946 GCA_036375975.1 Nocardioidaceae bacterium
CGCTCGCGCAGCTGCGCCGGGCAGGAACGGTGGTTGGGGCAGCGCAGGTCCGCATCGCCGACCTTCTCCTGCACCAGCCTCGTGCCACACGACGGGCAGTCCGTCGGCATCACCCACTCCGCGAGGCCGCCGGGCCGCAGGTCCAGCACCGGCCCGAGGATCTCGGGGATCACGTCACCGGCCTTGCGCAGGATCACCGTGTCACCGGGACGCACGTCCTTGCGCTTGACCTCGTGCGCGTTGTGCAGCGTGGCCATCTCCACCGTCGAGCCGGCCACCTTCACCGGGGTCATCACGCCGTAGGGCGTCACCCGGCCGGTCCGGCCCACGTTGACCCGGATGTCCAGCAGCTTGGTGTTGACCTCCTCCGGTGGGTACTTGTACGCGATCGCCCACCGCGGCGCCCGCGACGTCGACCCCAGCCGGCGCTGCAACGAGACCTGGTCCACCTTCACGACCACCCCGTCGATCTCGTGCTCGACGTCGTGGCGGTGCTCGCCGTAGTAGGTGATGAACTCCCCCACCGCCGTCAGGTCCGGCAGCACCTTGGCCCGGTCGCTCACCGGCAGGCCCCACGCCTTCAATGCGGTGTAGGACTCCGACTGCCGCACCGGCTCGAACCCGTCACGCGCCCCGAGCCCGTGGCACACCAGCGCCAGCGGCCGGGTCGCCGTCACCCGCGGGTCCTTCTGCCGCAGCGACCCCGCGGCGGCGTTGCGGGGGTTCGCGAAGGGGCCACGGCCGGTGTCCAGCATCGTCTCGTTGAGCCGCTCGAACGCCTCGACCGGGAGGAACACCTCCCCCCTCACCTCGACCCGCGAGGGCACCGGGTACTCCTCGGTCCCGGTCAGCCGGTGCGGGACGTTGTCGATCGTCCTCACGTTGGGGGTGACGTCCTCGCCGGTGCGGCCGTCACCACGGGTCGCGCCGCGGACTAGGCGGCCGTTCTCGTAGAGAAGGCTCACCGCCAGCCCGTCGACCTTGAGCTCGCACAGGAAGTCCGCGTCGCCGACGCCCTCGCGCTGCAGACGCGCAACCCAGCCCTCCAGCTCCTCGAACGAGAAGGCGTTGTCCAGGCTCATCATCGGCTCGACGTGCTCCACCGGCGTGAACTCCGTCGACACCGCGCCACCCACGCTCTGCGTCGGAGAGTCCGGCGTGCGAAGGTCCGCGAACTGCTCCTCGAGCCCCTCGAGGCGACGCATCAGCCGGTCGTACTCCGCGTCCGAGATCGTCGGGGAGTCCTTGACGTAGTAGCGCCAGCGAGCCTCCTCGACCTGCTCCGCGATCTCCTGGTGCTCCTCGCGCGCCTCTGGAGGTGCTGCGGCGGCGGCGACACCGGACGACTCGGGCAGCTCTTCGTCCTCGCCGACCGGGTCGGCGGCGTCTGGGCTCTGCGTCATGACGCCTATCTTGCCGAACGGGACCGACATCTTGTCCGGCCGCCGCGCCCCGGCCGGACGCAGGACCGGGCTCGTCACCAGCGGTTTGGAAGGATGTGCGCATGTCAGCCCCGCAGCTCCGTCGACTCGACGGAACCGGTGCGCCGGCGGGCCTCGTCCTGATGCTCCACGGAGGACAGGAGAGCAGCCTCGACCCGGTCGACGAGCGCAGCGCGTCCTGGCGGCGAGCGCTCTGGATGCAGCGACAGATCGCTCGGCGCGCCCGGGCGCAGAGGGTCGGCCTCTGGCTGCTGCGCTACCGGCATCGCGGCTGGAACGCCGGCCACGAGCCGGTCCCGGCGCCCGTCACGGACGCGCGGTGGGCCCTCGAGGAGGCGCGCCGCCTGCTGGGGCCGCTCCCCGTCGTACTGCTCGGGCACTCGATGGGGGCACGGACCGCTGTCGCGGTTGCCGACGATCCCTTGGTGACCGGCGTGGTGGCGCTGGCGCCGTGGCTGCCGGCGGACGAGCGGGTCGACCCGCTCGCAGGCAAGCGGTTCGCGGCGGCCCACGGCAGGGCCGACCGGATCACGAGCTTCGGCCAGACCGAGGTCTTCGTGCGTCGGGCCACCGCGGTCGCCGCGACGGCTGAGCTGGCGGACATGGGCCGGATCGGCCACTACATGCTCCGGCGGGTCCGGGCCTGGAACGACTTCGCGATCACCCGCTCGCTCACGTTCCTCGAGGAGCACGCCGGGCGTTGACGCGAGGCGTCAGCCCGGGAAGCCGGCCGCTCCTTCGTCGGGGGCGTAGTCCCGCGCCGAGGTCGAGCTCGACATGCTCGCGTAGCTGCCCCACTCGGACGCCGCCGACCACCGGAACACTCGTGCGCCGCCGATCCTGTCGCCCGGGAACCGCGTGACGAGCGTGTCGCCCTCGGCGCTGACACGGATGCCGTTGGACGGCCCGAACGAGGCCTTCTCCTTCCGGCGGTCGAGATAGCCGGTCCCCCAGCCGTTGTCGGCGAGACTGGTCCAGACCTCGTAGTCGACGATGCCGTTGTCGTCGACGTCGTAGAACGATGCGACGTTCATGCCCTTGCTGCCGGTCTGGCGGGTCGGCACCTGGCCCGAGAAGGTGGTCTGAACCTCCACGGCATCACCCCGTCGGGTGATCTTGACAGCGACGATGTCGGCCCATGCCGGTGCGCCCTCGGTGCTGCGGCTCAGGTCCCCGGAGGGGTCCTCGATGCGGACCGGCGTGGAGGTCCCGGCGGCCGCGTCCCGGACCGACGCCGCACCAGAACTCCCTGCGTGGGCTTGCTGTCCGGCCACTCCGCGTGCCCTCGAGGAGCGACGGTGCGGAGCCTGCTTCTCGTTGCGGGCAAGGCGCTGTCGACGCTGTTCCCGGATCTTCTCGCGGGGTGCACCCGACGTCCGCTCCGCGTGCGGCCGCGCGTCGTACGACGGAGCCAGGTCGGACATCACCGGACCGGCGGCTTCCTCATCGGAGCCGGACCCGCATCCCGCGGCGAGCATCAGGACGACGGCGACCATGGCCGCACGTCGGGGCAGGCGGTGGTTCATGAGGTTTTCGACCCTTGTGTCCGCATGAGTGGTGGGCCAAGATACCGCTCGGTAACCCAAGGTGCCACGGGGAGGGACTGCACCGCAGCGTGGGTGGACACCGCCCAACTCCTCGAAAGGTTCGTCATGCGAGTCAAGTCCCTCCTGGTGCCGGCAGCGGTGACGCTGTTCGCCATCGGTGGTGCAGCCACCACCGCCGCCGTCGCCGATCCCGGTCCGAACGGCCACAACAACTTCGGCCTGTGCACCGCGTACTTCGCGGGGTCCGAGAAGGGCCAGGAGATGAAGCACAAGGCTCCGCCGTTCGTCGCCCTCGAGGAAGCCGCCTCCGCGGCCAACCAGAGCGTCGAGGAGTGGTGCGCTGAGAACGGCCAGCAGCCGGGCAACGGCGGCGGCCGCGGCTGAGCCTGTTCCGCCTCACCCGAGGGGAGTCCCGTGACGGGGCTCCCCTCGTCCGTGTCGAGGCCCCGCTCAGCCGGACGCGAGGTTGCGTGCCACCTTCGTGCCGAGCTGGCACGCGCGTCGGGCCCAGCCAGTGGACGCACCGGCGAGGCCGCACGAGGGGGTGACCACGAGCTCACCGGAGGCGTCCGGCGCCGACGGGTCGAGACCCAGCATGTCGAGCAGGCGGAGGACACGTTCGGTGAGGGCACCGTCGTCCGGACACCGCGCCGGTTCCGTGGAGGGCACGACACCGAGCATGAGCGTACGGTCGCTCTCCAGCACCTCCGCAAGGGCGTCGTAGGACTCGGCGGTCAGCGTCGACAGGTCGACCGAGACGCCTCGAGCCCCCGCTCCGGTGAGCAGCCTGAAAGGCACGTCCGTCGCACAGCAGTGCACGACCGACGTGGCCCCGCTCTCCGACACCGCGGCCATCACCCACTCCAGAGCAGGCGACGCCGCTGGGTCGTCGACGCTGCGGTGCCGATGGAGACCCGAAGCAGTCGGCACGCTTCCGGCCAGCACGGCGGGCAGGGCCGGCTCGTCGAGCTGTACGACGAGCGTCGCCCCCGGCACTCGACGCCGGACCTCCGCGATGTGTTCGCGAAGCCCCTCGGCCAGCGCCTGGGCCAGCTCACGCCGTGCGCCGTGGTCGGCGAGGACCCGGTCGCCCCTCGGTCGCTCGACCGTGGCGGCGAGGGTCCAGGGGCCGGCGACCTGGATCTTCAGCCGGCCGTCGTACCCCTGGGTGTGCTCCTCGAGGCAGTCGAGATCCTGCGCGAGCAGGGACCGGGCGCGTCGTTGGTCGATGCCGGGGCCCCCACCGGTGAGGCGCCACCCGGCCGGCTGCAGGTCCGCCCCGAGCTCTGCGACCACGGCGAGCGCCCGCCCGGTCATGCTCGCGATGGCCCCCCGGCCAGGAAGCTCCGGCAGGTGCGGGAGATCCGGCAGCTCGCCGATGACGACCTTCACGGCTTCCTCGAAGCCTGCGGCGTCGTCTCCTGGGAAGGAGCCGACGCCGGTGGCGGCGAGCCTCATGCGATCTGCCTCATGCACCCTGGCGCTGCCGCCGCGCCGCTTTGGTGATGGTGGCCGAGCCGACCACGCGGGTGCCGTCGTAGACCACGGCGGCCTGCCCCGGAGCGATGCCCCGGGCGGCCTCATGAAGCTCGATGACCACCTCGTCCCCGGCCTCTCCCGCGCCGCGAACCACGTGCACGGTCGCGCGGTGCTCCTCGCCGTGGGCGCGCAGCTGCACCGTGCCCTCGAGCGGTTCTGCCGGCACCGTGCCGCACCAACGCGGGCGGAAGGCCGTGACGTGGTCCACCGTCAGCTCCTCGCGTGGCCCGACCGTGAGGGTGCCGGAGACCGGCTCGATGTCGAGGACGTAGCGCGGACGGCCGTCCGGCGCGGGCCGCCCGATCCGCAGGCCCTTGCGCTGCCCGATGGTGTAGCGGTAGGTCCCCTCATGCGTGCCGAGCACCTCCCCCGTCGCGTGGTCGCGGATCTCCCCGGCGGTCGCCGCGACCCGCTCACCGAGCTTCTCCTGGAGCCAGCCGCCGGTGTCGCCGTCGGAGATGAAGCAGATGTCATGGCTGTCGGGCTTCTTCGCCACGGACAGCCCGCGCTCCTCGGCCTCGGCCCGGACCTGGGCCTTCCGGGAGTCGCCGAGAGGAAACAGCGAGTGCCGAAGCTGGTCCTGGGTCAGCACCCCGAGCACGTAGGACTGGTCCTTGCCCATGTCGGCCGCGCGGTGCATCTCGACCAGGCCGTCCGGACCCGGCGCGAGGCGGGCGTAGTGCCCCGTGGCGACGGCGTCGAAGCCGAGAGCGACCGCCCGCTCGAGCACGGCGGCGACCTTGATCTTCTCGTTGCAGCGCAGGCAGGGGTTGGGCGTGCGTCCCTCGGCGTACTCGGTCATGAAGTCCTCGACCACGTCCTCGTGGAAGCGGTCGCTCATGTCCCACACGTAGAAGGGGATCCCGATCACGTCGGCGGCACGGCGCGCGTCGTTCGAGTCCTCGATCGTGCAGCATCCTCGCGCGCCGGTCCGGTAGGACTTGGGGTTGCGCGACAGGGCTAGATGGATGCCCGTGACGTCGTGCCCGGCGTCCGCTGCTCTGGCCGCGGCGACGGCCGAGTCGACGCCGCCGGACATGGCAGCGAGTACCCGCACGGCTCAGCCCACCTTCGCGGTGCTCGTCGAGCCGACGCCGAAGCCTGAGGCGACACCGGCGGCCCGGGCGCGCTCGACGACAGGCCCGATCGCCTCGACCAGCGCGTCGACATCTGCCTGAGTGGTGGTGTGGCCGAGGGAGAACCGCAGGGCGCTCCGGGCAGCCACCTCGTCCGCGCCCATGGCGAGGAGCACGTGCGATGGCTGGGGCACACCCGCCGAGCAGGCCGACCCCGTGGAGCACTCGATGCCTCGGGCGTCGAGCAACATGAGAAGGGAGTCACCCTCGCATCCGGGGAACTGGATGTGGGCGTTGCCCGGCAGCCGGTTGTCGAGAGAGCAGTTCTTGTCGCCGTTGAGGACGGCATCGGGGACGACCTGGGACACACGTCGCAGCAGGTCGTCGCGGAGGGCCGCGAGCCGCGCGGCGTTCTCGGGCCGGCGCTTGACCGAGAGCTCGACGGCCGTCGCGAAGCCACGGATCGCGGGGGCGTCGATGGTGCCGGACCGGATGTCTCGCTCCTGTCCGCCTCCGTGCAGGAGCGGGGTCACGTCGAGCTCACGGCGTACGACGAGCGCCCCGACGCCGACAGGGCCGCCGATCTTGTGAGCGGTCAGCGTCAACGCATCCACCCCGGTCCGGGCGAAGTCCACCTCGACCTGTCCCACCGCCTGCACCGCGTCCGTGTGGACAGGGATGCCGTGCTCGTGCGCGATCGCTACCACTTGGGCGATCGGCTGCACCGTGCCGACCTCGTTGTTGGCCCACATAGCCGTCACCAGCGCCACGGAGCCCGGGTCACGCTCGATCGCCTCGCGCAAGGCTCCCGTCTCGAGTCGTCCGCACCGGTTGACCGGCAGCAGCTCGACCTCGGCGCCCCGCTCCTCGAGCCAGTGCAGGCTGTCGAGGACGGCATGGTGCTCGACCGCGGTGGAGAGGATCCGGGTGCGCCTGGGGTCCTCGCTGCGCCGCGCCCAGTAGATGCCCTTGACGGCCAGGTTGTCGGACTCGGTGCCGCCGGAGGTGAACACCACCTCGCCCGGCCTCGCGTTGATCGCATCCGCGATCGTCTCCCTGGACTCCTCGACCACCCGACGGGCGGCACGGCCGGAGGCGTGCAGCGACGAGGGGTTGCCCGGGCGGGTGAGCTGCTCGGCCATCGCCGCCACGGCCTCGGGGTACATCGGCGTGGAGGCGGCGTGGTCGAGATACACGCTGCCGCTCGGACCGCTGCTCATTGTCGGGTGGGTCATCGCGCCTACAAGGGTACGGCGTGCGCCGAATGGGGCTGACCCTCCACCCTCGGAAAAATCGGTTGCGGGAGGTGCAACGGCAGGAGAGACTCCCAGCACGATGAAGAGCTGACACCGTCCTGCACTCGCGTCCGCGGCCACTCCCGAGGAGTCCACGGCCCGGCGAGTGCCCCCATGCCTCACGAACGGTGTCCTCATGTCCATCCGAACGCACTCCCGCTTGTCCGCGCTCGTCGCGCGGGACCTCGTCCGGTCCTACGGCGACCGGACCGTCCTCGACGGCATCGACCTGGTCGCGAACCCGGCGCGCCCGCTCGGGCTGGTCGGCGAGAACGGCGCCGGGAAGTCCACCCTCATGCGTCTGCTCGCCGGCGTGGAGCAGCCGGACGGCGGTTCCCTCGACGTCCCCGAGGACCTTGCCTACCTGGGTCAGGAGCCGGACTTCGCTCCTGGTGCCACGATCGGCGACGTGCTCGGGGAAGCTCTGGCCACGCCGCGCGCCACGGTTGCCAGGCTCGAGGCGCTCGCCCTCCACCTCGACGAGTCCTGGGCCCAGGAGGAGTACGCCGTCCTGCTCGAGTGGGCCGAGCTCCACGACGCGTGGAACGCCGAGCACCGTGCGAAGACGGCCGGCGCACGACTCGGCCTGGGCGAGCTGCCCTGGGACCGCCCGGTCGCCTCGATCTCCGGTGGCCAGCGGATGCGGCTCGCGCTTGCCGCACTGGTCACCCGCCGCCCGGAATGCGTGCTGCTCGACGAGCCCACCAACCATCTCGACGACGCGGCCGTGGCGTTCCTCGAGGAGTTCCTCGTCGGCCTGCCCGGAGTCGTCGTGGTGGCGACCCACGACAGGACGTTCCTGGAGAACGTCTGCGTCGCCATCGTGGACCTGGACCCGATGCACCTCGGCGTGGATGGCGAGGGAGGCAACCGCTTCTCGGGCGGCTACTCGGACTACCTGGCCGCGAAGCGCGCCTCCCGCGGACGCTGGGAGCGGGCCTTCAACGACCAGCAGGAGGAGCTGAGCCGGCTGCGTCGGGCGGCGTCGACGACTGCCCGGGTCGTGGGTCACGACCGACCCGCGCGCGACAACGACAAGTTCCTGCACTACAAGCTGGGCCAGAACGTCGCCCGTACCGTGAGCCGCAGGGTCAAGGACACCCAGAATCGCATCGAGGTCCTGGAGCGGGAGCGCGTCCCGAAGCCGCCGAAGCCGCTGGTGTTCCGCAGTGCCCTCACCTGCGGCACATCGGTCGGCGGCGCCTTCGGCCGTGACCTCGTCGTCCCCGGTCGACTCCATGTGGAACGCCTCGACGTCAGCCCCGGCGAGCACCTGCTCGTGACGGGGGCGAACGGTTCCGGCAAGTCCACGCTCCTGAACGTGCTGGCAGGGGAGGTCGAGCCCCACGGCTTCCTGCACGTGTCGGCGCGACGGGTCGGCCACCTTCCGCAGGAGGTCACCTTCGCCCGTCCCGACCGCCCCGCACGGGCGGCTTTCGACCGTGTCACCGACGGCGCGGTCGGCCTTGCCGAGCTGGGTCTGCTGCACCCACGAGACCTGGGCCGAGCGGTCGGTGCGCTGAGCGTTGGTCAGCAACGACGCCTCGCGCTGGCCGTGCTGGTGGCCCGTCGGCCCGATCTGCTGCTCCTCGACGAGCCGACGAACCACATCTCCCTGGCTCTTGCCGACGAGCTCGAGGAGGCGCTGAAGCACTCGCCCGGGACCGTCGTCGTCGCGAGCCATGACCGGTGGCTGCGGCGCCGCTGGGAAGGTCCGGAGCTGAGGCTCGGTGCGGGATCAGCCGGCGGCCAGGGTCAGCCCGGCGATGACCTCGGACACCGCCCGGTGCGGTAGGTCGGGAAGCCGCTCACGGGTCGCGGTGTCGTCGGAAAGGGGCAGGTCGTCCATGGCGAGAGCTGCCCTCGCCTGACGTCCCAGGTCGGGCCGGAGACGGCCCACTGTGTCGGCCATGACGTGGAGCATCGGCCGCGGGATCCGCCTCGGTCTGCCCGGGACGCCGGCGTGGTCCATGTACGCCTGGGCAAGCTGCATGAGTGTCAGCGACTCGGGTCCGCAGATCTCGAGAACCTCACCCCTCAACGTGGCGTCCTCCGCGGCACGAACGACCAGGGCGGCCACGTCGTCGACGCTGACCCACGCCACCGGGTTGTCGCCCCGGCCGAAGACCAGCGGTCTTCCGGAGCTCCCTGCCGTCTGGTCCAGCAAGTCGACCCAGGTCTCGGCATAAGCCTCCGCCCGCACGATCGTCCAACGGCAACGGCCGACGCGCAGCCGCTGCTCGGCCGCGTGCTTCATCCGGTGCAGCTCCATCGCGCTCTCGGCCGAGGCGCCGGTCACCGACACCAGGACGACGTCGGCCCCCACGGCTTCCGCGGCCTCCGTGAGGTGGAGGTTCCCGTCACGGTCGACGTTCGCGGGAGTGACGGCACCCGGTCCGGCGAAGCCCTGCACGGCGGACACGACGGTGTCGGCGCCCTCCAGCGGCTCTCGAAGGCTGGCGGGCTCGCGCACGTCGGCGCGAACGACCTCCACTCGCGCATCGAGAGCGCCCGGCCGAGGCGCGAGGCCACGGCTCAGGACCCGGACCTGCTGACCGGACTCGCACAGCCGGTTGGCCACGATGCTTCCGAGCCGGCCGGTCCCGCCGGCAACGACGATCATGGCCGGCCCAGGAGCCGGTGCACGAACTCGTCGGCGTCCAGCCCGGAGAGGTCGACGGGCTCGACGTAGAACCGCAGCGCTCGTGCACGGTCGCCGTCCACGGTGAAGATCATCACTCCCCGCATGAGGTGCGGCTCTCCGCCGAGCCGCGTCCCCCTCATCTCCCACTCCGACCAGACGGTGTTGCCGACCTGGTCGCTGCGGATCACCTCGGTGGTGATGTCCGGCACGGCTGCGAAGATCTGGGTCCAGTTGCGACGCACCTGCTCGCGCCCGTGGAAGCCCCGAGCGGGGTGGGCCGGGGTCTCGTTGACGTAGTCCTCGGTGAAGCACGTGACCACGCGCTCGACGTCGTGGGAGTTGGCCGCCGCAGAGAGGTGCTCGGCGAAGCTGCGCGGCGGTTCGGTCGTCCGGGTCATCTGACCCACCTCCAGCGGGCATTTTGCTACAGTCGCCCGTATCCAATTAGGAGACCGTGTGAGCCCTCCCGTCAAGAGCCGGCGCCGATACGACTCGTCGAGACGACAGGCTGCCGCGCGTGCCCGCAGAGCCGCGGTGCTCGAAGCCGCACGGGGCCTCTTCGTCCGCCGTGGTTTCGGGGGCACCACGGTCGGCGCCGTCGCCGAGGAGGCGGGGGTCTCGCCGGAGACCGTCTACAAGGTATTCGGAGGCAAGACAGGGCTCGTGGAAGCGCTGTACCGGGAGGCGCTCCGGGGCGAGGGGCCAGTTCCGGCGTACGAGCGCTCCGACCACCTGCGCACCAGGCCGGATCCGCGTGAGGTCGTCCGTGGCTGGGCGCGGCTGGCGATGGAGGTGGCCCCCCGAGCGAGTGCCGTGCAGCTGCTGGTCCGCGATGCCGCGCTCGTCGACCCGCAGCTGCGCGGGGTCTTGGACGAGATGGACGACGCCCGGCACCGTCGGATGACCGAGAACGCGGAGTACCTCCACGCCGCTGGTCATCTGCGGCCCGGCGTGACAGTGGAGTGGGCGGCCGACGTGATGTGGGCGGTCACGGCCCCGGAGACCTACGAGCTTCTCGTGCTCCGGCGCGGGTGGTCCCTGGAGCGTTTCGCGGACCACGTCGACAACACCGTCTCCGGCCTCCTACGGAGCGAGGCCTCGCCCGACTGACCCAGGACGGGGCACGCCACGCCGGCGTACCTCTCAACCAAGAACCGCCACGTCCCGTCGGGTGTTCACGACGGGAGGTGGCGGTTCCCCTGGACCTGGCGAAAGCTTCCGGCCCTGTTCGGCAGTCGCTCAGCCCTTGCGCTTGTTGACCTCGTCGGTCGCAGCAGGGAGCACGGCGTGGAGGTCGCCGACCACGCCGAAGTCGACGAGCTCGAACAGCGGCGCCTCCTCGTCCTTGTTGATCGCCACGATCGTCTTCGACGTCTGCATGCCGGCCCGGTGCTGGATCGCGCCGGAGATACCGGCTGCGACGTAAAGCTGCGGGGAGACGACCTTGCCGGTCTGGCCGATCTGGAAGGAGTGGGGGTACCAGCCCGAGTCCACCACGGCGCGGGATGCGCCGACCGCGGCACCGAGAGCGTCCGCGAAGTTCTCGATCGGCTCGAAGTTGCCTCCGGTGCCACGACCGCCGGCGACCACGATCGCCGCCTCGGTGAGCTCGGGACGACCGCTCTTCTCCCGCGGCTGCGACGCGACGATCTTCGCGGTCTTGGCCGCGTCGGAGATGGTGACGTCGACCTTCTCCTGCGCGCCTGCACCCTCTGCCTGCTCCGGAGTCGCGGCGTTGGGCTTGACCGTGATGACCGGCGTGCCCTTCGTGACCTTCGCGGTCACGGTGAAGTTGCCGGCGAACACGCTCTGGGTGGTGACCGGGCCCTCCTGCACGTCGACGGCGTCGATGATCAGCCCGGAGTCGATCTTGACCGCGAGACGAGCCGCGACCTCCTTGCCCTCGGCGTTGGAGGAGATGAGTACCGCGCCCGGGCTGGTGCGCTCCACCAGCTGCTGCAGCACCTCGGCCTTGGGGGCCACCAGGTAGCCCCTGACCTCCGCGTCGTCGACGACGTAGATCTTCTCCGCGCCGTAGGTCTTCAGCGTCGCGGCGGCGTCGTCGGACAGGTCGCCGATGAAGACGGCGGACGGCTCCCCGAGACGGCGGGCGATCGTCAGAAGCTCGTTGGTGGTCTTGCGCACCGCACCGTCGACGTGGTCGACGAGAACCAGGATCTCGCTCATGTCAGCTACACGACCTTCCTCAGATGAACTTCTTGGACGCGAGGAACTCAGCCAGCGCCGTGGCGCCCGAGCCGTCCTCGTCGTTGACGATCTCGCCCTGCGTGCGCGGGGGACGCGCGGCGGTGTCCTCGACCTGGGTCCACGCTGCGGAGAGGCCGACCTGGGAGGCGTCGACACCGAGGTCGGAGAGCGACCAGGTCTCGACCGGCTTCTTCTTCGCCGCCATGATGCCCTTGAAGGAGGGGTAGCGGGCCTCGCCGGACTGGTCGGTGACGCTCAGCACCAGCGGCGCCGTGCCGCCGATGATCTCGGTCGCCGTGTCGCCGTCGCGCTTGATGCGGACCTCGTTGCCCTGCATCTCGACCACCGAGGCGAGGGTGAGCTGCGGCAGCCCGAGGCGCTCGGCCAGCATGGCCGGGACGACACCCAGGACGCCGTCGGTCGAGGACATGCCGCACATGACGAGGTCGTGCTCGAGCTTCTTGACGGCCTCGGCGAGCACCAGCGAGGTGGCCAGCGCGTCGGATCCGGCGATGCTGTCGTCGACAACGTGGACACCCTTGTCGGCACCCATCTGCAGCCCCTTGCGGATCGCGTCCACGGCCTGCTCCGGACCCACGGTCAGAACGGTGACCTCGGTGCCCTCGTTCTTCTCCTTCAGCTGGAGTGCCTGCTCCACGGCGTACTCGTCGAGCTCAGACAGCAGCCCGTCGACACCGACTCGGTCGACGGTGTTGTCATCCTCGAAGGTCCGGTCTGCAGTCGCATCCGGAACGTACTTCACACACACGACAATGTTCATTGGCAGTCTCGGCCCTGGGGGCCCCTCCTGTGCACTCGGTATGACGGTCGCCCGCCCACGTGTCCACCGAGGTTACTAGCGCGTAGCAAGCAGTGGAACAGGCGGTCGGGTGGGTTCGATCACACGCTCCCGCAGGCGCGGGAGCAAGCTGTGTGCGGGCTTACGGACGGATGACCCGGTCGAGGATCTTGCCGATGACCAGGTAGACGACGGCCGCGATGCCCCAGTTGGTCAGCGCGCTCTTGACCTGGCCGTCATCGGTGTCGGGGAACGTGAAGATGCCGTTCTTCAGGCTGAATGGCCCGTCCAGGACGTCAGCACCCTTCAGGATGAACTCCACCACGGGGTTGTGCGGGTTGGCCTGGAGGGCGGTGAGCAGCGCACCGACGGCGAGGAACAAGGCGCAGACGACGGCGACGAGCCACACCGCGCCGGCGACCTTGCTCCGCACGGCGTCGGCACGGCCCTTCAGCTTGCCCGTCTCCGGCTCGTTGGCACGACGGCCACGGTTCGCCGGGGCAGTGTCGGCATCTGTCTTGGCATTGCCCTGGGTCGCGTCAGTCACTGTCTCTCCTCGTCGGGGGTAGTCGCACGATAACGGACCCCGATCGGGCCCGAGAACCCGTTCCGACCGCTGGCACGGACCAGATGTCGGGACCGGGTCAGCGGCCGATGAACTTGGCCTTGCCGGGCCCGTTCTCGACAAACGAACGCATCCCGATGGTGCGGTCCTCGGTCGCGAAGAGCGCCGCGAACTGCTGCCGTTCGATCTCGAGGCCGGTGTCGAGGTCGACCTCCAGCCCGCGGTCGACCGCCGCCTTCGCGGCCCGCAGGGCGTACGCCGCGGCGCCGGTGAACTGCTTGGCCCAGGCGACCGCCTCGGTGTAGACCTCGGCCGCGGGGACAACCTTGTCGACGAGCCCGATGGCCAGCGCTTCGTCGGCCTTCACGAACCGCCCGGTGAAGATCAGGTCCTTGGCCTTCGAGGGGCCCACGAGACGGCTCAGGCGCTGCGTCCCTCCTGCGCCCGGAATGATGCCCAGCAGGATCTCCGGCTGCCCGAGGACCGTGGAGTCGGCGACGATCCGGATGTCGGCGGACAGGGCGACCTCGCAGCCGCCGCCGAGGGCGTAGCCCGTGACCGCGGCCACGGTCGGCTTGGGAATGCGCGCGACCGCCGAACACGCGGCCTGCAGATCGCCGGACAGCTTCGCCATGTCCGTGTAGGACATGTCGGCCATTTCCTTCACATCGGCGCCGGCGGCGAAGATCCGTTCGCCGCCGTAGATCACCACAGCGCGTACGTCGTCCCGGTCGCTCGCCTCAGTGGCCGCCTCCCGGATCTCGCTCCAGACCTGGATGTTGAGCGCGTTCATCTTGGGCCGGTCGATCCTGATCGTCCCGACGCCGTCCTCTACCTCCACGCGCACGAACTCGCCCACGCTCCGCACTCCTCTGCTCGGGGGTTTGCCTCCGTCGGAGCCTAGACCTCTGCAACGGAGAGGTCACAGGAGGGTGACGAGTGCAGAAGATCGCGTTTTGTCCCGCCACGACGTCAGCGACAATGGTGCTGTGAATCCGGGAGTGTGGAGTGAAGACCAGGACCACGTGCTCGTATGGCCGGGCCAGCACCAGCCTCTCGGTGCCACGTGGAGCGAGGAGGCAACGAACTTCGCCGTCTACGCTCCCGAGGCGACCGAAGTCGAGGTCTGCCTCTTCGACGACTACGGGGACGGCGAGGTCGAGCGCCGCTTCGCCCTCACCGAGCAGACGCTCGGCATCTGGCACGGCGCGGTTCCGGGCGTCCCCCGTGGGCAGCGCTACGGCTTCCGGGCGGACGGGCCCTGGGACCCCCAGAACGGGCAGCGGTTCAACGCCCACAAGCTCCTGCTCGACCCCTATGCCCGCGCGGTGAGCGGGGCCGTCGTACCCGGACCGGAGATCTTCGGCTACGTCCTTCCGGATGCGCTCGACGGTCGCGAGGTCCGGGCCCGGAAGGAGCGCACCTTGAACCGGCAGGACTCAGCGCCCCAGATGCCCAAGAGCGTGGTCGTCCACGACGACTTCGACTGGGGCGACGACGACCGGGTCCGTCCCCATGTCAAGCTCACCGACACGGTGGTGTACGAGCTGCACGTCAAGGGCTTCACCAAGCTCCACGACCGGGTTCCGGAGGAGCTGCGTGGCACCTACGCCGGGCTCGCCACCCCCCACGTAGTCGACTACCTGAAGGACCTCGGCATCACCACCGTCGAGCTCATGCCGATCCACCAGTTCGCTTCCGAGCCGGCGCTCGCCGCGAAGGGCCTCACCAACTACTGGGGTTACAACTCGATCGGCTTCTTCGCCCCGCACAACGCCTACAGCTCCTCCGGTGACTGCGGCGAGCAGGTGACCGAGTTCAAGAAGATGGTGAAGGCCCTCCACGCCGCCGGCCTGGAGGTGATCCTCGACGTCGTCTACAACCACACGGCGGAGGGCGGCCCCCTCGGGCCCACGCTGAGCTTCCGGGGTCTCGACGACCGCGGCTACTACAAGCACGTCGACAAGGCAGCGGACCCCGGCACCTACTGGGACGTGACGGGATGCGGCAACACCGTCGACGCCTCCGAACAGCACGCCCTGCGCCTGATCCTCGACTCCCTGCGCTACTGGGTGACCGAGATGCACGTGGACGGGTTCCGCTTCGACCTCGCACCGGCGCTGACGCGGACCCGGCTGACCGTCGACATGAACGGCCACTTCCTCACTGCGATCGGACAGGACCCGGTCCTGCGCCACGTGAAGCTGATCGCGGAGCCCTGGGACGCGAGCATGGACGGCTACCAGGTCGGCCGCTTCCCGCCCCCGTGGTGCGAGTGGAACGACCGGTACCGCGACACGATCCGGGACTTCTGGCGGCTCCGGTCCGGCGGCATCGGCGAGGTCGCGTCGCGCCTCGCCGGCTCCAGCGACCTGTACGCCGACGACGGCCGCTCGCCGTACGCCTCCGTCAACTTCGTCACCGCGCACGACGGATTCACCCTGCGCGACCTGGTCTCCTACAACGACAAGCACAACGAGGCCAACGGCGAGGACAACCGGGACGGCACCGACAACAACCGCTCCTGGAACTGCGGGGTCGAGGGCGAGACCGACGACCCGGTGGTCCTGGCGCTGCGACGCCGTCAGGCGGCCAACCTGATGGTGACCCTCTGCCTGAGCGCGGGCGTCCCGATGATCACAGCGGGCGACGAGCGCGGACGCACCCAGCGAGGGAACAACAACGCCTACACGCAGGACAACGAGATCTCATGGACGGACTGGCGTCCCGACGATGCCTGGCTCGACATCTACGAGATCACCAAGACAGCGCTCCGGCTCCGGCGCGAGCATCCGGCCCTGCGCCAGCGTCACTACCTCGAGGGCAGGCCGACGGTGGTGGACGGCCCGAAGGACCTCGCGTGGATCCACCCCAGCGGCCGCGAGATGACGGCCTCGGACTGGTTCGACGGCGGCCTGCACCAGTTCGGGATGTTCCTCTCCGGCGACCCGCTCAGGGCCCCCGGGCCTCGTGGCGAGCAGCTCCAGGACTCGTCGTTCCTGATCTGGTTCAACGCGCACCCGGAGCCGGGGATCGTGGCGCTTCCGGACCAGGACTGGGTCAAGGCGGGCGAGGTGGTGCTCAGCACCGACGACAGGCACGAGGCGGGCCAGCGTGTCGAGGCGGGCGAGGTCATCAAGATCGGGCCACGATCCCTGCTCGTGCTGCGCCAGCTCTGACCCGGGACGTCATGCGCCACGGACACGGCAGCGGCACGACGCCCGGGCCTGGCCATCAGGGAGCGATGACGAAACCGAGCTCCGCGGGCGAGGCGAGCAGGTCGTGCCTGGGCAGCACCCGCGTGGTGTAGCCGAAGGGACCGCTCTTCTTGAGCGCTACCGAGCCTTCGAAGCGGTGCCGGCCGCCCTCGTAGGTCTCCGCGAGCTGCAGCGACTCGACGCGGCTGTCGACGAGCTCGTCGTCGTGGCGGATTCGCCCGTGCACCACCTGGACGTCGACGTCCTGGGGGCTCAGGTTGCCCAGTGAGACGTAGACCGTCACACCGAGGGTCTCCCCGATCTCGGGGGTGTCACCCACCCCGCTGGAGTCGACATGGTCGATCGCCACGTCCGACCATCCGGCGCGGACGCGCTGCTTCCACTCCGCAAGCTCTCTCGCGCCTTCGTAGTCGTGGTTGAGCAAGCGGGACGACGTCGCCGACGGGGCGTAGAGCTGCTCGACGTAGTCGTGCAGCATGCGGCTCGCGAGCACCTTGGGGCCGAGCGACTTCAGGGTGTGGCGGACCATCTCGATCCACCGGATCGGCACGCCGTCCTCGTCGTGGTCGTAGAAGCGGGGCGCGACCTCGTTCTCGATCAGGTCGTAGAGAGC
>DASVBF010000184.1:0-7175 GCA_036375975.1 Nocardioidaceae bacterium
GCTCGCCCGACGACGGGGCCGACAGAACACCGGAGCCCGGCTTGCCCTTGCCGGAGCGGCCGTCTCGGGGGTCGGCGCCTACTTGGGGGGTCACCTCGTCGCGGCACGCAAGGTGGCCACCCACCATCCCTCGTACGACGACGCTCCGGTGGGAGCCGCAGCGGACGCGCTGTCGTAAGCAGCCGACAAGAGAGGCGCCTGGGACACCACCGTGGCGTTGGACGTCGTGCCGATGGTGGGTCCGACACGACGAAGCCGGTGACCCCGCTGTCAGCGAGATACACGGGGACGGGACTGCCTGGAAGGATCCTGGCCACGAAGTCGACGAGCGTCAGCATCCCGCCGATTACCTCGCCGGGAACCCGTTGCGGGCGCTTGCGATGCGCCGGTGCTCTCGCGAACTGCTCGAGTGTTAGCGCCTCTGGGACACCTGGAAGCAGGCCACGTCGTACTGGGACACCGACTTCTCGTTCTTGGAGTTCTGGGGCTGCTCGCCGGCGTACACGGTCCCGGCCTTCCCGTCCGGGTTGAACGCCGACCCGGGCGCGGTCATGGAGCTGCCGGGCCGGGTCATGGCCGTGCGGGCACCACATTCCTGTGACGGCTGCCCGGTACCGGCCGGGTTGGAGGCGGCGTTGGCGACAGCGGCGCCGGTGACGACCAGGGTCCCGGAGGCGAGGACGGTTGCGGCGGAGCGAACGAGGATGTTCATGGCGAACGCCTCTTTCCGTGAGGGATCTGACGGGGGTACACGCCGTCCGAACGCTCCTGGTTCAGCCGTTGCTCCGGTGGTCTGGTCAGCGGGTGTCGAGCAGCTATGGGGTGATCCGCGCAAACGACGGAGGCAGCCACCTTCCGGTCGCCGCCCCGCCGCCACATCTCCGCAGGAGCAGGTGCCCACACTCGATGTCGCTGAGCATCGGTGCGCGACGCGGACTCGAGGCGGCCGCCTCTGCTCACCTCTGCCCGGACTCGCCGGCAGTGGCTGGCGCGTGGGCCAACAGTCGCGGGACCAGGATCGGCAGCACCTGATCAAGCGCCTCGTTGAACAGCAGATGCCGGTCGGAGTCGATGACCAGCAGTTCCTTGGCCGGGGCGTCGATGCGGTCGAAGACCTGCCTGGTGTAGTCCAGGCTGAACAGCGGGTCACCGGAGCCGGCGAGCACGACGACCGGACAGCGCGCGGACCCGGACAGGTCGGTGGTGAGCATCCCGGCGAGCAAGCTGAGCGGGTAGCACCGGAGCCCGAGCGGGTCGGTGTAGAAGAACTCAGCCAACGCCGGGTCCTGCGACACCCGGCGCATCTCCAGGTAGGCGTCGAACGGCACCGGCGCCCCGGGGGCGACCTTCGCGAGGAACGCAAGCGCGGTACGCAGCTGCGGATACGCGGGCGTCAGCCAGGCCGGTGCCCGGGTCACGGTCAGACTGGCCGGAAGAGCGGGGTCGACCACGTTGTGCGCGTACACGCACGCCAGCCGGTCGGTCTGCGCGGCCACGGCCATCGCAAGAACCCCACCTTGGGAAGAGCCCACGACGAGCAGCGGCGCCGACAGGTAGGTTCGCTGCATCCAGTCCAGGGCGTCGAGGGCGTTGCGTACCAGGGTTTCGAAGGTCAGCCGCGGTGCGCGGTGGAGCCGGGGGCTCTTACCGTGCCCCGTCGGGTGTAACCCGACCACGGACAGACCGGCCCGGTTGAGCGCGTCCAGGAACTCCTCGTAGAACAGCGGGTGGGTCATCGTCCCGGGTAGGAACAGCACCGCCGGGGCGCCCGCGTCACCGTCCCACACCGACAATGCCACCGGCGTCCCGCCGGAGTCGATGAGCACCTCCCGGTAGGCGTCGGGACGCTGCACCTGGTTGAGGATCCGTTGAGTTGGGGTACGCATATGGACTCAACTCCTAGGTGGAAGGGCCGACCGGCTCCTGAGCCAGGCAGACGCGGCCCCCGGACGGGATGAAATGACAGGGCAGCCGCTGATCGTCGGCCCAGCAGGCAGGCTGCGGCAGGCATCGACCCACCGTCCCGTCTGCAGGGAGTGACACCGGTCAGCCGACCGGACGCTTGAGCAGCACGACCGGCCAAGCCACCAGGTCCCCCCTCTTCAGGGACAGGCCGACAGCCTCCCAGCCGTCTGCACCGAGCTCGTTCAACCGGTCAGGGACCACTCTGTCTGAGCTCTTCTTTACCCCGCCTGCTTGTTCCAGGGGCACCAGCAGGTACTCCCATTTCTGGCTCATCAGTGACTCTCCTTCCGCTCAGCGACCGAGCTCGTCGCGTCAGGCGCATCCCCCGCGGGCATCCAGCGGACTCCTCTTGCCACCACGCTGCTCCACAGCCCTGTCCGGGGGTAGAGGCCAAGGTCACCGGCGTCCTTGGCCGACCGGGGTCCGGGGAGGGCTGGCAGCCTGGCGCGATCTGGCGGTACGGCCGGAGGCGTGGTGCGAGCCCATTGGGGGCCGAACTTCCGAGGGGACCTGTGGCACTGGTCGGGTAGGCCGCGCACGTCCGACGCTTGACGGGTGAGGCGGCGGTTGCAGCGCCTCCGGCGTCAGGTACCTGATGGCCGAGGCGGACGGGTGGTCTTTCTCAGCCACTGTCTGCTGAACCACAACGTGCGTTACCTCGGCGGCGCTGACCCGCAGGCGGGTGCGCGGGACCTGGTCGATGGTTACCTGGCGGCCGGTGTCGGGATCTGTCAGATGCCGTGCCCGGAGCAGCGGGCATGGGGTGGGGTCCTCAAGCGCCGGATGTTGCTCGCCTACGGTGCCGGCGGCAGTTGGCGTGCACCTGTTGTGCGCGGACTGGTCGGCCTGTTCGTCACCTACACGAGGCTGGTGTACGCGCGGTTGGCCCGGGAGGTCGCCGCCCAGGTCGCGGACTACCGGGACAGCGGCGTCGACGTCGTCGGCGTGGTCGGCATCGCGGGGTCGCCCTCGTGCGGAGTCGAGACGACCCTCGACCTGCCGGCCGCCGTGGACGTCCTGTGTCGGTGCCCGTTGGCCCGGCTGGACGAGCGCGTAGTCAGGAACGAGGCGGTGGAGGCGCACACCCTGCCGGGGCAGGGCCTCTTCGTCACGGCGCTGCAGCGAGAGTTCACAAGGCGAGGGTTGGGCGTGCGTTTCGACGAGTACGACTTCGCAGCCAGCCCGGGATCCGGTTCGGCCCCGATGTCGCCTGGGCAGGAGGAATGAGGGCGCAGACAGTGGCGCAGCCCCTGACGTGGAGGAACGAACCGTCTCACGGGTACCGCTACGACGCTGGCGGGGACCGCGACGGTGTGTCTGGCGCAGCCGGGCTCACGCGCCGAGAAACGCACGATCGCGGCGGGGATGGCGGCCGCCCGGGCCGCCGAGTACGCCGACGTGCGTGGAACAGGCGGTAGCGGTGGCCGGGCTCGGACGGCGCCCAACGGGCACGCACGGCACGAAGACTGCGGGCCCAGCTGCGCGGAATCCGTTGCCGCGACTTTCCCACCGCCCGATCGCGACGCGGCCGTGGTTCGCGCTCGAGCGGCTCGCGGCAGAGCAGCCGGCCGTCGCCGGGGGCACCGAGTGGCCCCCGGCTCGGGGGACGTGGAGGGCCGGGCGACGGTCCCCTCGTGCGGCCGCCGCCCGGTCGCGGGATTCCCTTGCCGTTCGCCCAGGTCCGTCGAGTAGCGGCAGCGGGGCGGGCGAGGCGGGACCTGCAGTTGCTGATATGGCCACCCGGTCCCCCGACGGCGGACGAGATCGTTAAGACGCTCACCGAACTCAGGGAGCCCGCACGCCTCGCAGAGCAGCCGCTCGGCCGGATGTCCAGCCTCTGGATCGCCGGTCCCGTTTGAGGGCGATGCTCACGGGCACGGCCCGTTTTCGATCAGGAGGGCTGAAGGACATGAACCTACTCAAGGCAGCGAACCCCATCGCGGTGACCAAGCGCGTCTATGGCCTCGCCGGCGCGGCGGTCGGACTGGCGGGCACCGTGACCCGCGAGGCCGTCCACGCACCCGTCGGCATTACCAGGGGCGCCATCCACCTCGCGGGCGCCGCAGCGGGGCTTGGCGGCACCGTGGCGCGCGAGACGGCACACGTCCTGTGGACAGATCAGGGTGATGAGCACGTGGCCCACACCCGGGGGGCCGGCTCGGCCGATACCGACGACCCCAACATTGCCGGTCCGACGACCGCCGCTGCGGCGGCCGCTGCGGTCAGCGATGTGGCGGGCGCCCCGCCGGGCCCGACGGTCGTTCCGGTGGAGCCGCACGCTCCGGAGGAGCCGCGCGTTGACGTGGTCGGCGACGCGCTCGCCGCCGAGGCTGCGGCCGAGCGGGGGGAAGTGCCTGAGGGCGTCGGCATGGCCCATGAGCCGCATGGTGCCTCCCGGGACGAGGAGCACGGCGACGCCGCCCTGCAGCGAGCGGAGGTGGAGGAGATCGCCGAGGAGGTCTTGGCTGCCCTGGAGGGCGACATCGAGCCGGAGGAGCATCTCACCGAGCCGGTGCTCGACTCAGCCGAGGCCACGGCTGTGGCCGCCGAGCTGGAGATGAGGAGCAAGGCGGCAGATCCTCACAAGGGCTGACCGCTAGGGCTCACCGCCTGGTCGCAGGGAGGCGTTGTCTGCTGAGGGCGTGGCCGACTCCGCCGACGTGCAGCGATTGCAGGGTACCGCCGCGGCGGTGGCCCGTACCCGCCTCCTGCTGACCGAGGAGTCCCGCGCCCATCCGGCTTACAGGGGGCGCGTGCTCACTGCGGACCGGACACTGGTCACCCTGCTCTTCGGCCTCGGCTGGCCTCTGGGACTTCCCCAACGCCGCCTGAGAACAGGGTGACCGTCACCGGCATGGCACCTCTCAAGTCGGGCGACGCCTCGGCCATCCTTCTGCAAGCAGGACAGACAGCCGAAGATTGCAGCGAGGTTTGCAGCGGGGGTTTCTGCCATGCGCCCGGACCGCTCAGGGGCGGCCGAGTCCGAGGTCATCGCTCTGCAGGTCCTCACTGATCAGGTAGGCCAGTCGATCGGCTGAGGGCAGACCACTGTTGGCGTCAGGCACCTGCACAGGATGCACGAATGAGCACTCTCATGCCGAGATAGTGAAAGCTCGGTCGTGCCGATGAGCGTGCCCCTTCTACGGTGACTCGATGGCGGTGATGGCAGCCACCTGACCGCCGTCCAGCAGCACGAGGAAGTGGGTGCCGTCGGTACCGCGGAAGCTCATGGTCTCTGCCTCTGTCATCGGCTGCTTCATTGCCTCGACGAAGCTTCTCAGCCCCACGGTCGTCGGTCCCTCGCCGGCCTCGGCCCGAGCTAAGCGCACTTCGTACGTCGCCCTGTCCAAGCCGCCAGAGTGAACGGGCACCACGTCCGCGTCCGTCGGGTCCAGCGCAGCACTGGCTCGTTCCGCCAAGGGGTCACGGCTGTTACGGAGCAGCGTCAGAAGCTCACTCCGGCCTAGGTAGCGGGTAGACATTCGCGCATCCTGCCTCACACTCGTGCCGCGAGTCGCGCGGTTCAGTCTTCGTCGATGTAACCGGTCCGTGGATCGATCATCGAGAGGAAGCCTCGGATGTTCGTCAGGTGCTGCTCAAGGTCATCGGGCGTTGGGCTCGTGCTGAATCCGTAGCCGGGATTCGGCCCGCTGAGCCACGTGTAATGGGTGCCACCGAACTCGTCGGGACGCAGTTCAAAGGTCTCGCCATCGCATTCAAGCCGGATGGCTGGCGCGGCACTTTCCTCGGGAGCGATGCCAGGCAGGGCAGCCCAGTCTCCATCTTCTCGCCTGTCCATGCGCCAAGCATGCATCGAGAAGACATCCGCTTCTGCCGCGGATAGTGAAACGCACTGTCGTGCCGATGAGCGTGCGCGACGGTGGCGGTGGCTACCTGGCCTGACGTGAGGACGCATGCCGGCGCCCTACTGCTTGGTCGCCACCACCATGTACCCCTCAGCCTCCGGGTCGAACGTGCTCTTCTCGACCCGTAGTCCGAGGCTGTGCAACTCAGATCCGAGTTCGTCGTATCGGTACGGCCAGCACGACAACAGTTCCGAGCGGACAAGGACCGACCCATCCGCCGTGACTTGCGCGACAGCAATCTCGATGTGGTGCTCCTGCTCCCAGTGCGGCGCAATCTCCCAGCGATAGATGACGAGAGCATCGCGGCCATTCCGGCGGACCAGGTGGTCACGGATGTCCAACCGGGATCCGCCAGCGCGCACGAGTTCCCAAGTGCGGGAGGTGAGAACCAAGCGTCCCTCAGGGCGCAGCAGCCGCGACATAGATTCCAGCGCAACAAACCTGCCTCTCGCTCCCTCGGCATGATGCAGCGAGTTGCCGACGCAGAACACCATGTCGAAGCTGGCGACGTCGAAATGGTCGGTCAACTCATGCCAGTCAGCTCGAACCGTCCGCAAAGATGCGCCGTATTCCTCAGCCAACTCCTCAGTCCGACGAACCATCGCTGCGCTGGCGTCGGTCGCGACAACCTGCATGCCGAGACCGGAGAGACCAACCGCCAGCTGCCCAGTCCCGCATGAGCAATCGAGGACGCGGGCGTTTGAGGGAAGGAGACGGATGACGTCATCGAACGCCGCGGCGAACTCGGCGGGCGTCAACTTCGCGTCCGAGATAAGCCACTCGTACACCTCGGCAAGCGCGTCATAGCCCGTCACAACGACTACCTCCGTCAACGGCAGACCCAAGGTGGCACACCAGTACATCAGTGGAGCAAGTCAGTCACTACCGCTTTCCCGTGGAGTAACCGTCCCCCCATGCCGCTGTCGGCGCGGGACGCCTGACGTCCCGTTGCCTGATCACCCGCGGCACGCGGCTTGGGCTCGGCAACCCTCCAGGGGCGAGAAGCGGGCGAGTGGCTGCACGCTTCACGACTCAGCAGTGACGCGCTCGAAACCGGAGAGGCACGGCGCCGGGCCCGTGGACCGCTGGCGGGCAGTGGCCCAGGGTTTCAGCAGCGGTCAACGGACGAACGTCCGGATCTGGCTCCCCTCTGTGGTCACGTCTGCCCGGCTCGGCGCCGCAGGCACGTCTCGGCGGCCGCTGATCGACAGATCACAGACAGGGCATCCGAACAGTTCGGAGCCGGGTCAAGACGAAGGTCAGATCAGAGACCGCGGTCAAGTCCCGGCAGGTGGTGTACGACGTTCGCGTGATTCGTCGTTGTCTGGTTAGGCGCTGATGGCG
>DASVBF010000282.1:0-2149 GCA_036375975.1 Nocardioidaceae bacterium
CCAGGCCCGCCGCCGAAGGTCGCCGCGCTCGCCGTGGTCCGCTTCCAGACCGTCCAGTCACCGAATCCGTCGTCGTAGCGCGCCGCGCGCCGCCGGACCACGACCCGGGCGACCCCGGCCGCGTCGTCCTCCGCCTGCCACGCCACCCGGACGTTCGTGCCGGTCACCGCCGCACGTGACGGCTTCACGAGCCTCGCCGTCGGAGCCGTCACGTCGTCGACCCGGTCCGAGAACCAGGCCGCGTCACCCCGATAGACGACCGTGAACCGGTCGGGCGCCGCAGCGACCTGCGGGACGTCGTACCGATAGCCGCCCGGCACGGCGCGATGAACCGTGGCCGGTGCTTGCCAGGTCCCGCCGGCCGGGCGGTACGCGCTCACGACGCCTGGTTGCTGGTCGGTCGGCGCCATCCACGTCGCCACGACGTTGCCTGCCCGGTCTGCCGCCAGGTCGGCCGCGAACGCCTTGGTGGACGACGACGAGACGGGTGTCGGCGTTTCCCATGCCGCACCGGCCCCGCGACGCGACGCCATCACCCGAGCGGCGTCCTCGTCGAGCCAGGCCGCCGTCACGGTGCCGGCCCCGTCGACGGCCAGCTCAGGTTTCGACGTGTATGCCTGCGGTTGGATCGCCACAGCAGGGGTCCAGGTGCCCGACGGCGCCTTGGTTGCGAGCGTGACCTCGCAGTCGGTGCTGACGCCGTCGGTGGTGACGGCGCAGCTGGTCCAGGCTGCGGTGACCTCACCATCCGGGCCGGAGACGACCTCCGGGGTGGACCGCATCCGCGTCGAGGCGTCCACAATCGCGGGCGCGCTCCACTCGCCCTGGCTCGACCGCGTCGCGGCAATGACGTCGAAGCCGGACGACGACGTGGTGTTGCCGGGCTGCCCCCACACCATGACGAGCGCGCCTCCGGGCAGCGCGACCACGGAGGGCGTGACCCCCTTGAACGGTGCCTCCTGCGGCGCGCTCCAGCTGCCCTGCGCCGGCCGCTCCGCGATCTTGATGATGTTGTTCGGCTCGCCTTGCTCCTGCCCATCGCCCAACTCGGGGTACTGCTCGAACCAGGCCGCTGTCACGTCGCCGTCCCCGTGCAGGGCGAGGGAAGGGGCGGCGCCGGCATCGTCCGTCAACTGCTTCGGCGCGTCCCAGCTCCCGTCGGCGCTGCCGTGCGCGACGTAGAGGAAGTCCCCGCATGTCGTGCAGCCCTGCGGTCTGGCATAGCCGTACTCCAGCTCCAACCAGGCCACCGTGGGATTGCCTGCCCTGTCGATGACGGCCGTGATGCCGGTCGGACCGGCCATATCGATCCCGCTCTCGGAGATCGCCGCAGCCCGGCTCCACTGACCGCCCGCCGGCCGGACCGACCCGTAGAGCCGCGCGGATCGGGCCCAGACGGCGACCATGTCGCCCCGGTCGTTGGCGGCGACCGCCACGCTTCCTACGCCCGCGGAGTCGAGCTGCGCCGGCGGCGTCCACACCACCTTCGCGGAGGCTTCGGTGACCAGCAGGCCCGGGGAGGCGAGCAGGAGCACGGAGAGGACGCTTCGGAGAAGCGGACGAGCACGCATGGTGCCTCCGATATCAGAAGGAGTGGCGGGGAGCATATACGCAAATCGGACGAGACGCACCAGTGCCGGAATAACGTTCCCGACAGGCTCGTCCCACCCATGTCACACCTGGTGCGCTCACGCTCGATGCGGCACGATCACACCCACGACCTGACCGAGGAGGCGTGCCGATGCGCAGCACCATGCAGGAGTTCCCACTGACGATCGGCGCGATCATGCGTCACGCGATGGCGGTGCACTCCGATGCCGAGGTGGTCACGGCCACCGCTTCGGGCATGCGGTCGCAGTCGTACGCCGACCTCGGCCGTCGTACCGCGCAGCTCGCCAATGCGCTGCGCGACCTCGGGATCACCGGAGACCAGCGGGTGGCCACGTTCCAGTGGAACAACGCCGAACACCTCGAGGCCTACCGTGCCGTCCCCTCGATGGGGTCCGTGCTGCACACCCTCAACATCCGCCTCTTCCCCGAGCAGCTGACCTACATCGCCAACCACGCCGAGGACCAGGTCGTCATCGTCGACGACTCCCTGGTCGGCCTCCTCGCTCCCCTGCTGCCGACCTTCGAGACCGTGCGGCAC
>DASVBF010000378.1:0-17649 GCA_036375975.1 Nocardioidaceae bacterium
CTGCAGAAGGCCGTGACGTCGATGAAGGTCACCGACCCGGCGGACGAGACCAGCGAGATGGGGCCGCTGATCTCGGCGCACCAGAAGCAGTCGGTGCAGTCCTACATCGACGAGTCGCAGGTGGCCTTCACGGGAAGCTGCCCCGGCGGCGACGGGTTCTGGGTGCCGCCCACCGTCGTGCTGGCCGACTCCCCCGAGGAGCGGGTCTGGCGCGAGGAGGTCTTCGGGCCGGTCGTCGCGGTGATGCCCTTCGACGACGAGGAGCACGCGGTCACGCTCGCGAACGACACGGAGTACGGCCTCTCCGGGTCTGTGTACACCCGGGACCTCGGGCGCGCGCTGCGTGTGTCACGGCGGATCGACGCCGGCAACCTGAGCGTCAACTCGCACGCCTCGGTGAGGTACTGGACGCCCTTCGGGGGCTACAAGCAGTCGGGGCTCGGCCGCGAGCTCGGTCCGGACGCCCCGAACGCGTTCACCGAGGAGAAGAACGTCTTCATCGCGCACGACTGACCAGCGAGGCGGCCCGCGACACCGCAGGCGCATCAACCCGAAAGGACGCATTTCATGGCTGGACGGCTCGACGGCAAGGTCGCCGTCATCACCGGGGGCTGCTCGGGGATCGGCCTGGCGACGGCCCGCCGCTTCGCCGAGGAGGGGGCGGAGGTCGTCATCGGCGACGTCGACGACGCGCGCGGCAAGGAGGTGGCGGCGGAGGTCGGCGGCACTTACGTGCACTGCGACGTCACCGACAAGGAACAGGTGGACGCGATGTTCCGGACGGCCAAGGAGACCTACGGCTCGGTGGACGTCGCCTTCAACAACGCCGGCATCTCCCCGCCTGAGGACGACTCGATCCTCGACACCGACCTCGACGCGTGGCGGCGGGTGCAGGAGGTGAACCTGACGAGCGTGTACCTGTGCTGCAAGGCCGCTCTGCCGTACATGCTCGAGCAGGGCAGCGGCTCGATCGTCAACACCGCCTCGTTCGTGGCGGTGATGGGTGCCGCGACGTCCCAGATCTCCTACTCGGCGTCCAAGGGCGGGGTGCTGTCGATGTCCCGGGAGCTCGGCGTGCAGTTCGCGCGGCAGGGCGTCCGGGTCAATGCCCTCTGCCCGGGCCCGGTGAACACCCCCCTGCTCAAGGAGCTCTTCGCGAAGGACGCCGAGAGGGCCGCCCGACGCCTGGTGCACGTGCCGATGGGGCGCTTCGGCGAGCCCGAGGAGATGGCCAACGCTGTGCTGTTCCTGGCCTCCGACGAGTCGAGCTTCATCACGGCCTCGACGTTCCTGGTCGACGGCGGGATCTCCGGGGCCTACGTGACTCCGCTGTGAAGGCGACCCGATGCGTCCGCTGATCGGCCTGACCACCTATCGGGAGACCGCCCGCTGGGGCGTGTGGCACACCTCCGCCGACCTGCTGCCTGCCTCCTACGCCATGTCGATGGAGGCGGTCGGGGGCGCTCCGGTGCTCCTGCCTTCGCAGGAGGACCTCGTCGAGGGCGCACGCGCCGTGGTGTCGCGGGTCCAGGGCCTGGTGATCTCCGGAGGAGCCGACGTGGACCCGCGGAGGTACGGCGAGCACGCCGGCCCGCACACCAAGGCGTGGCGGGAGGACCGAGACGCCTGGGAGCTCGCGCTGCTCGACGCCGCTGAGGAGGTCGGCCTGCCCACCCTCGGCATCTGCCGGGGCATGCAGGTGATGGCCGTGGCCGCGGGAGGGACCCTGCACCAGCACACGCCTGACATCGTCGGGCACGACAACCACAACCCCGGTGGCGACGTCTTCGGCACCGTGGAGGTCGACCTCGTCGACGGTTCGCTCGTGCGCTCGCTCGTCGGCGACCGGCTGAGCGTGCACTGCCACCACCACCAGTCGGTGCGGGAGCACCCCGGCTTCGTGCCCGCGGCGTTCGCCGACGACGGGACGCTGGAGGCGATGGAGCGTCCCGGAGAGCGCTTCTGCCTCGCGGTCCAGTGGCATCCCGAGATGGCCGCCGACGCGGGGCTCTTCCGGGCGCTCGTGAGGGCCGCCGCGAACCGATGACGAGGGCTTGTCGGTAGAACGTGCAGAACCGCCCCTCCCCGGTCTCCCGGCGCGGGAGGCCGGGGGTTCTGCACGTCGGTCGGTGGCGACCCCTCTCTGACGGCCGGGCTGTGACGAGGGCTGGTCAGCGTTCTTGCACCGCCGAGCTGTCGGGCGTGCGCTGCTCGGGAACGAGCCGCAGCGCCCAGCACTCCCGGTGGAACGCAAGCGACTCGAAGCTCACGGCGCGCAGCACCGCCTCACCGCGCGGAATCGGTTGATGACAGTCGTGGCAGACGTGTTTCATGGGACCCCCCTCGTTTCTCCTGTCGTCCAAAGGTGCCTGACCCCGACACGGACCGAATCCACCATTCTCGGGATCTTGGGCGCCCGCCGCGGACCGGTGAGCGGGCCCGTGCCTCAGGGTGCCGAGAGGAGGAGGGCCGTGCTGAAACCGAGCACGGAGAGCAGTCCGACGAGCGCCCCGGCGTGGTCGACGGCCTCCGGAAGCATGGTGTCGGCCAGCATCGTCAGGATGGCCCCGGCGGCGAAGGCCTGGATGAACGCCACGGCGCTCGGCGTCGCATCCCCGAGCAGCGCGTAGCCAAGGGCCGCGGCCATGGCTGAAGCGGCCGTGACGGTGAGCCACAGCCCGAAGATGTACCCGTTCGAACGTCCCGCGATCTTCATGCCGGTCGACGAGGAGAGCGCCTCGGGCACGTTGGACAGGAAGACCGCGACGACCATCGCGGCACCCACCGAACCTCCGCCGAGGAGGCTCACCCCGATCGCCGCGCTCTCGGGGATACCGTCGAGCAGCGCGCCGAGCGCGAGCGCCATGCCGGCCGCACCCGCCTGGTGGCCGGTGGGGCTCTTGCGCCGCTCGCCACCGCGCCGGTCGATGAACCAGTCCCCGACGAAGAACACCAGCGATCCCGCCAGCAGGCCCAGCGTGACCGTCGTAGCACCGGCCTCGCGGTAGGCCTCACCCGTCAGGTCGAAGGACAAGGCGCAGATGAGAACGCCGCCCCCGAAGGCCATGATGAGACCGATGACCTTGGCCGGGGTCGGCAGGTACACCCCGAGCAGGGCGCCGATCAGCAACGCAGAGCCGCCGACGAAACCCCACCACGCGGCCTCGAGCACAGCATCTCCTCCCGAACCGGACAAGCCTGCCACACGTGCCCGCGGAAGGGCGCGGCATGCGGTCAGGCGAGCAGGCCTTGGCGTCGGGCGAGGGCGACCGCCTCGGTCCGACCGCTCGCGCCGAGCTTCGCGAGGATGTTCGAGACGTGCACGCTCACGGTCTTGACGCTGATGAAGAGCTGCTTGGCGATCTCGCCGTTGGAGCGCCCTTCGGCCACCAGCGCGAGGATCTCCCGCTCGCGTGGGGTGAGCGCGACGTCGTGGGCCTCGTGCCGTTGGGGGGCCGAGCCGGCCGCCCGGAGCTCCTCGAGAAGAGGCTGCGCGCGGAGGCGGTGCGCGACCTCCCGCGCCAGGTCGGCCTGCTCCCGGGCCTCGGCGGTGTGTCCGGTGGTCCGGAGCAACGTGGCCAACCGAGCGCGTGAGCGGGCCAGCTCGTGCTCGTGGCGGAACGCCTCGAAGCCCGCCACCGACGCCTGCCACGCCGTCAGCAGGTCCTCCTCGGTGGGGGTGTCGATCCCGCTGCGCCACCGCAGCCGGAGGTGCTCGGCTTCTGCGCGGGCCGTCCACGCCTGCCCCTCGGGGCCGACCGTGCGTCCGCGCGACTCCGCCCGCGCGACCGCCTCCCTGCCGGCGGCGAGGAGGTCGTCACCGCGGCGCAGCAGCGCCTCCCGCTCCGCAGCGCCCACCTCCGACACGTGGTCGGCGAGGTGGCCGATGACGAGTGCCCCGAGGCGCACCTGGGCCAGGAAGGTCTTGACCTGCCAGAGATCACGGACCGACGAGACGACCTCGTCGTGGATGCGCAGGACCGCCTCGATGTCCCCGGCGTTCCCGTAGAGGCCGATGGCGCCCGCGCCGCTGAGGATCGCGATGAGCCCGTCCCGCTGCCACCAGGGTCGGATCCTGGCCAGGGAGTCCAGCGCCCCGGTCTCGCCCCGACCGGCGAACACCTCGAGCGCCACCGCGGCGAGCGCCGCCTCCGCAAGGCCGGGAGGCGCCTCACCGGACACGTCGCAGATCCGCAGCACGTCGTCCCAACGCCCGGCGTCGAAGGCGGTGACCGCGGCCATCACCCGGGCGTCGAGGCCGTAGGGCGTCCAGGGCCGGTCGGCCTCGACCGCACGTTGTGACGCCTCGGCGTAGGCCTCGGCCGCCTCGTCGAGCCGGCCGAGCTCGTAGTGCAGCGCGCCGAGGTGGTGCAGGCCCCGCAGCTCTCCGGAGAGGTCGCCGTCGGCCCGGGCCTGGGCGATGATCCGCTCGAAGGTCCGCCTCGACGCCTCGGGGTCGCCGGCCCGCTCCTGCAGCCGGGCCAGCGTCGTGGCGGCGTCGAGCACCACCTGCGGGAGGTCGAACTCCAGCCCCAGTGCGACCGCCTCGGTGGCCCAGCGCAGGGCCTCGTCCACGCGCTCTCGGACAGAGTTGGCGCGCGCGTGGACACTGAGCACCCGCGCGCGTAGGGCGGTCGGCTCCTGGCCGACGAGGCTCAGCGCCTCAGTCGTCAGGGCCAGGACGTCGATGTCGCTGTCTGCCATGAGGGAGGCGGCCGCGAGGGTGACGAGCAGCCGCGCCCGGTCGACGGCGGGCGCGTCGGGGTCGAGGCCTTCCAGCTGCTCCGCCACGAGCTGCATCGCGCGGTGCGGGTCGCCCGAGGCGATCAGGGCGTCGCTCGCACGGCTGGTGAGCGTGACCAGGTCGAACTCGGCCAGGTCCTCGCGGTGGGCGGGGTTGCCGAGCAGCTCCAGGGCATTCTCGTAGTGGCGTGCCGCGTCGTCGGGCCCGCCGACCGCCATGGCGTCGTCGCCGGCCTCGATGCTCGCACGCACCGCCGTCAGCACGTCGTGGGCCGCACGAGCATGCCGCGCTAGCTCGGCGGCGGTGCCGGAGGCGGCATGGCGGCAGAGCGCGTCGACGTACGCGGCGTGGATCCGCACCCGCTCACCGGGCAGCAGGTCGTCGTACACCGCCTCGGCCAGCAGCGCGTGGCGGAAGGCGTAGCTGTTCTCGGTGGGCACCAGGACGTTGCTGTCCACGGCGTCACGCAGCGCCCCCTCGAGTCTCGTCCGGTCCAGGCCGGCGACCGCCGCCAGCATCTCGTGCGAGACCTGTCGCCCCGCGCAGGACGCCGCCCGGACCACCTGACGCGCGTCGTCGCCGAGCTGGTCGACTCTCAGCATCAGCAGGCTGGCGAGGTCGTCGGGGAGGGAGCTGCCGCCGAGCTCGCTCGCCACCACGAGCTCCTCGGCGAAGAAGGCGTTGCCCTCGGCGCGGGTCACGATCGCCTTGAGCTCCGCCTCCGACGGTGTGCCCTGGTGGATGGAACGGACCAGGGTGCGCACGGAGCGGTTGCTGAGCGGACCGAGCAGAAGCCGCTGGACGCCGGGCATCCGGCTCCACTGCGCGACGGCGGCACGGAGCGGGTGCCGCCGGTGCAGGTCGTCGCTGCGGTACGACGCGACCACGCTGACGGGGCCGGTGAACTGTCGCTGGAACAGCAGCCCGAGGAGGTCGCGCGTCGACTGGTCGGCCCAGTGCAGGTCCTCGAGGATCACCAGGACGGGTGCGGGCTCCGCGAACTCCTCGAACACCGCGAGCACGGTCTGGAACAGCTCGGTGCGCTCGACGTCCTGGGCCACCGCGGCATCCTGGCCGAACAGCAGGCGCTGCCCGGGCAGCAGGTGACGCACCGCGGGATGCGCCTCGGAGATGTCGGCGACGAACGACGGCGACTCCTGGGCCAGGCGTCCGAGGATCTCCGTGAAGGGGAGGTACGGCAGCGCGCTGTCGCCGAAGTCCAGGCAGTGGCCCACCAGGGTGCGCCACCCGGCTCGTTCGGCCGCCGCGCGCAGCTCCGTCAACAGCCGGGTCTTGCCCACGCCGGCGTCGCCGGAGAGCAGCACCAGCCCACCGGTCCCGGTCGATCCGGAGCGGGACAGGCCCACCATCCGGGACAGCTCGTCGAGCTCGGACGTGCGCCCGACCAGCGGGGTGGTGAGGACATGAGTCGGCACGTCCCCCATCATCATGCTTGGCGCCGACACTCGCAGCCTTGTTTGCTGCGGTGCCGGCGCCGGTCCTGCGGTGCGACCCCCTGTCATGCCGTCACGCTGCCGCGACGCCACGGTCACGCCGGACGGCTCGGGAGCCTCCCGCGCGCTGGCGCCGGCCGGTGCGTGAGCGCCGAGGCGGGCGGGCCTTCAGCATCTGCTCGCGCCGGTAGTCCAGCTCGGCCTTCAGGAACAACTCATCTGCTGGGAACATCTCGCTGACTCCTCTTGCATCTCGATCCGATGCAGCGAGACTGCGCCCCTGAGGTAGGCCCTCACATCGGGCGGAGTCCTTATTCGCGGCGCGTTCCCACGCCTTAGGCGAGCGCGCCGCCCACGAACACCTCACGGGCCAGCGGCACGCCCGGGCGGTACGCGAGGTGGACGTACGACGGGGCGTCGAGCAGGACGAGGTCCGCCCTAGCGCCCACCGCGAGGTGGCCGACGTCCTCTCGGGCCAGCGCAGCGGCACCGCCCCGGGTCGCGGCGAGCAGTGCCTCGGCAGGAGTCATCTGCATCTCCCGGACGGCCACGGCGACGCAGAACGGCATCGACGAGGTGTAGCTGGAGCCGGGGTTGCAGTCGGTCGCGATCGCGACGTGGCAGCCCGCGTCGAGCAGGCGCCTGGCGTCCGGATACGGCGAGCGGGTCGAGAACTCGACGCCGGGGAGCAGGGTCGCCACCGTCCCGGAGTCGGCGAGTGCGGAGACGTCCTGGTCCGACAGGAACGTGCAGTGGTCGACAGCGGCGAGCCCGAGCTCACAGGCCAGGCGCACGCCCGGTCCGGGTCCGAGCTGGTTGGCGTGGAGTCGTCCCTCGAGACCGGCCGAGCGCCCCGCGGCGAGCACCGTGCGGGTCTGGTCGGCGTCGAAGGCGCCCGTCTCGCAGAACACGTCGACCCACTTCGCGTGGGGCGCACAGGCCTCGAGCATCGGGCCGGTGACCAGGTCGACGTAGCCTGCCGGGTCGTCGGCGTACTCCAGGGGCACGACGTGGGCCCCGAGGAACGTCGTCTCCTGCGTCACCTGCCGGGCCAGGGCGAGCGAGCGGGCCTCGTCGTCGACGGTGAGGCCGTAGCCGCTCTTGACCTCCACGGTGGTCGTGCCCTGGCGTCGCATCTCGGTCACGTGGCGGGCGAGGTTCGCTGCGAGCTGCTCGTCGGAGGCGGCCCGGGTGGCGGCGACCGTCGTACGGATGCCGCCTGCCGAGTAGGGCCGTCCGCTCATCCGCGCCGCGAACTCCTCCGCCCGGTCGCCCGCGAAGACCAGGTGGGAGTGGGAGTCCACGAACCCGGGTACGGCGGCCCGGCCGCCCACGTCGTAGGCGGTGTCCGCAGCAGGGGCGGAGGCCGCCGGCCCGACCCAGGCCACGCGGCGGTCCTCCACGACCAGAGCGGCGTTCGCGAGGATCCCGAGCGGCGAGCCGTCTCCGGCCGCGAGATCGTTGGTGACCAGCTGGCCGATGCCGGTGACGAGCAGGCTGCTCATCGGTCCTCCTTCCAGAGCCTGCCGATCGCCTTCGACAGCTCGTGTCCGATCTCGCGTCGCTGATCGCGCCGGAACACCACCCTGCCGTCGCGCACCACCTGACCCACGTCGGCGGCACCGGCGGCGAAAACCGCGCTCTCGGCGGCGGGTCCGGTCCCGGCGAGGTGGGGCGAGTCGAGGTCGAGGGTGACGAGGTCCGCGCGTGCGCCCGACTCGATCCGACCCACGTCGGGGAAGCCGAGCGAGGCGTGCCCGGTCGACGTCGCGGCAACGAGGAGCTCCTCGGCGGACCAGTGGCCCCGTTCCTGGGTGGCGAGCCGTTCGTCGAGCTCGACGGCACGCATCTCCTCGAAGGCGTCGATGACGGCGTGACTGTCCGAGCCCAGGGTCAGGCGCGAGCCGGACAGGTGGAGCCGGCGCGACGGGCCGATGCCGTCGCCGAGGTCGCGCTCGGTCGTGGGGCAGAAGCATGAGTGCGTGCGCGTGCGGCCGAGCGTCTCCACGTCGCCGCGGGTGAGGTGGGTCGCGTGGACGACCGTGCTCCGCTCGCCGAGGACACCGGCCTCCGCGAGGACGCCCGTGGGTGTCCGACCGTAGGCCGCGAGACACTCCTCGTTCTCCGCGACCTGCTCCGACAGGTGCGCGTGCAGGGGCGCCCGGCGCGCCTGTGCCCAGGAGGCGACCGTCCGCATCTGCACGGGCGGGACCGCCCGCACCGAGTGCACCGCCGCACCCAGGACGACGTCGTCGCGGTCGTCGTGCTCGAGGCGCTCGACCCGGGCGGCCCAGGCGTCGGCGTTACCGTCGCTGAACCTGGCCTGCACGCCCTCGGGCGGCGACATGATCCGTGACGTCACGTAGCAGGTGTCGAGGAGCGCGATCCGGATCCCCGCGTCGCGGGCGGCCTCGATGACCGCGACACCCATGGCGTTCGGGTCGTCGTAGGGCTTCCCGTCCGGGCCGTGGTGGAGGTAGTGGAACTCCCCGACGCTGGTGTGGCCGCTCGCCACCATCTCCCGGAACGTCGCGCGAGCCAGCTCGTGGTAGGAGTCCGGGTCGAGGCGCTCTGCCAGGGCGTACATCTGCTCGCGCCAGGTCCAGAACGTGCCACGTCCACGCTGCGTCCTGCCCCGGAGGGCGCGGTGGAACGCGTGGCTATGGCAGTTCGCCATCCCGGGCACGGTCAGCCCGGTGAGCCGGTGGGCCTCCTCGGGCGGCTGAGGCACCCCGGGCTCGACGGCCGCGAACCGCTCGTCCTCGACCCTCACGAGCACCCCGTCGACCGCCTCGCCCGCGCCGAGCCAGGCGTGCTCGAGCCAGTACGTCTCCGTCACGAGGCCAGCCTCTCCAGCGTCCCTGCGAGCGCCTCCACGCCGGCGAGGCAGTCGGCCGTCTCGGCGTGCTCGGCCGGGGAGTGCGACACCCCGGTCGGGTTGCGCACGAACAGCATCGCCGTCGGCACCCCGGCCGCCGACAGGATCCCGGCGTCGTGGCCGGCCATGGTCGGGATCGTCGGCCAGTCGGGTCCGTCCTCCTGGGCGGCGATCCTCCGGGCGAGCGGCTCGTCGAAGACCACCTCCGGCGAGACCGACTCCGAGGTCACCGCGACCGACGTGCCGTCCCGACCGGCCCGCTCGCCCGCGAGGCGCTCCACCTCCCCCACGAGCTTCGTGAGGACCTCCTCGGACTCCGCGCGGGCGTCGAGCCAGGCGGTTACGCGGGAGGGGACGGCGTTCGTCCCGTTCGGGTGTACGTCGACCCTGCCGAAGGTTGCCCGCTGGCCGGACAACCTGGCCTGCTTGTTCGCCGCGAGCGCGGTCATGGCATAGGTCAGCATCGGGTCGTGCCGGTCCTCCATGCGCGTGGTGCCGGCGTGGTTCGCCTCGCCCGCGAAGTCGAACCGGAACCTGCCGTGCGGCCAGATCGCGCTCGCCACACCGACCGGCGCGCCCCGGTCGACGAGGTCCCGCCCCTGCTCGACGTGGAGCTCGACGAAGCAGTCGATCCGCTCCCCCATCTCGGTCCACACGACGTGTCGCGGGTCCGGAGGCAGCCCCGCGCCGGTGAGGGCCTCGTCGAAGCGGATCCCGTCCCGGTCCCGAAGCCCGGCGGCTCGTTCCCACGGCAGGGCCCCGGTCGCGAGCCGGGAGCCGAGACAGGCGATCCCGAAGCGCGAGCCCTCCTCCTCGACGAACACCGACACCCCGATCGGGCGCGACGGGGTGAAGCCGCGGTCACGGAGGAGGTCGACCGCCGCCAGCGCGGACACGACACCGAGCGGACCGTCGTACGCCCCGCCGTCGAGGACCGAGTCGAGGTGCGAGCCGGTCAGCACCGCCTTGGGGCTCCCCGCGACCGGCGGGCCGCCCCACCAGGCCACCGTGTTGCCGGCCGGGTCGGTCTGCACCTCGAGGTCGCGGGCCCGGCACTGCTCCACGAACCACGCGGCGGCTTCGCGCTCGGCGCTGCCGAAGGGCTGGCGGAAGTACCCGCCGCTCACCGACGAGCGTCCGACCGGCTCGAGGTCGCGCCACATCTGCGCGTAGTCAGGGTGCGACATGATCTGCTCCATGGAGTTCCAAGAGGTCGTACGCAGGCGCCGGATGGTGCGCAGCTACTCGCCGGAGCCGGTGGACACCGCCGTGGTCGAGCGCGTGCTCGCCAACGCGCTGCACTCTCCCAGTGCAGGCTTCACCCAGGGGTGGGCGTTCCTGCTGCTCGACACGCCGGAGGACGTGGGGAGGTTCTGGGAGGCGACCACTCCCGCCGAGGACGCGGCCGAGCCGGACTCCTGGCTGCGGGGCATGCGGACGGCGCCCGTGGTGATCGTGCCTTTGTCGAACAAGTCGGCGTACCTGGGTCGCTACGCCGAGTCCGACAAGGGCTGGACCGACCGGGCGGAGTCGCGGTGGCCGGTGCCGTACTGGCACATGGACGCCGCCATGGCCTCGCTCCTGATGCTGCTCACGGCAGTCGACGCCGGCCTCGGCGCCTGCTTCTTCGGGATCCCCACCTCGCGGACCGGGTCCTTCCGGGAGGCGTTCGGGGTGCCCGAGGAGTACACCCCGGTAGGCGCGATCACGCTCGGGCACCGCACGGACGACCCAGGCGACCGCGGCTCCGCCGCCCGGCGACGCCGCAAGCCGGTCGAGGAGGTCGTGCACCGGGGCCGCTGGTGACGCGGCGGCCGTCGTCCGCGACACCAGGACCATGGTCGTCCACATGGACGATCCGGGCCCCTCGAACCGAGGAAGGCGGGGCCATCGTCGTCCATATGGACGATTCCGGCCCACTCGTACGCTGGGAGGACCTGCCGACCGCGTCAGGGGGTGACCACCGTGCCGGACCGAGACCGTCCGCGGGACCGCAGCCTCGAGAAGCAGATCGAGGAGGAGCGCCGACTCCGCCGGGCCGCCGTGACCAGGGCGACCGGCGAGGTTCCGCCACCGGCCCCGCCCGAGGTCGAGGAGCAGGACGAGGACGCGGACGCCGCGGCCCAGCGGATGGAGCAGAAGGCGCTCTGGGTCGACCTTCAGGTCCGCCGGGCCATGGAGCGTGGGGAGTTCGACAACCTGCCCGGCGCCGGGAAGCCGATCAAGGGCCTCGGCTCCACCCATGACCCGGACTGGTGGGTGAAGGGCCTCATCGAGCGGGAGCGGATCACCGGCGTGCTCCCTCCGGCGCTCGCGCTGCGCAAGGAGGACGCCGAGCTCGACGCGACGCTGGACCGCGAGACCACCGAGAAGGGCGTACGACGGGTCGTCGCGGACTTCAACCGCCGTGTCGTCGAGGCGCGACGGCAGCTCCAGGGCGGGCCCCCGGTCGTCACGGCGACCCGTGACGAGGACGCCGAGGTCGCGGCGTGGCGGGCCCGGCTCGTCGAGCGGCGGGAGCGACAGCGCCGGCTCGTCGAGCAGCAGGCGGCAGCGTCCGACGTACACACGGCTCGCCGCCGCCGACGATGGTGGGGTCGCGACCGCTGACTTCTCGAGCGACGGCCGACATGCTTCCCACGGAGAACTGCCTCTCCCCATGGGAAGATCACCGGGGGAAGCGGCAGTTTTCCTGCATACCCTGGTAAACCGTCTCGCCATCGCCCCCGATCAGCCCTCCTGCATGGGGATGCGGACGCCGCGCTCGTGGGCGACCGCCTCGGCCTTCTCGTAGCCGGCGTCCACGTGCCGGATCACGCCCATGCCGGGGTCGTTCGTGAGCACCCGCTCGATCTTCTGGGCGGCGAGGTCGGTGCCGTCCGCCACCGTCACCTGTCCCGCGTGGATGGAACGCCCCATGCCGACCCCGCCGCCGTGGTGGATCGACACCCAGGAGGCCCCGGACGCGGTGTTGACGAGCGCGTTCAGCAGCGGCCAGTCGGCGATCGCGTCGGAGCCGTCGAGCATCCCCTCGGTCTCGCGGTACGGCGAGGCCACCGAGCCACAGTCGAGGTGGTCACGACCGATCACGATCGGCGCCTTCAGCTCGCCGTTGCGCACCATCTCGTTGAACCTCAGGCCGGCGCGGTGGCGCTCGCCGTAGCCCAGCCAGCAGATCCGCGCCGGCAGGCCCTGGAACTCCACGCGCTCCCCGGCCATCGTGATCCAGCGACGGAGCCGCTCGTCGTCGGGGAAGAGCTCGAGGATCGCCCGGTCGGTCGCGGCGATGTCCGCCGGGTCACCGGACAGCGCGGCCCAGCGGAACGGGCCCTTGCCCTCGCAGAACAGCGGCCGGATGTAGGCCGGGACGAAGCCGGGGAAGTCGAAGGCCCGAGCGAAGCCGCCCTTGCGGGCCTCGTCGCGGATGGAGTTCCCGTAGTCGAACACCTCCGCGCCGGCGTCCATGAACCCCACCATCGCCTCGACGTGGCGGGCCATCGACTCACGCGCCCGCTCGGTGAGCCCGTGCGGGTCCTTCTCGCGGAGCGCCGCCCAGTCCTCGAAGGCGACGCCGGAGGGCAGGTAGTAGAGCGGGTCGTGCGCGGACGTCTGGTCGGTCACGATGTCGACGGGCGCGCCCTGTGCGAGCAGCGCGGGCACCATGTCGGCCGCGTTGCCCAGCACGCCGATGGAAAGGGGCCGCCGCGCGTCGCGGGCCTCGACGGCCATGCGCAGCGCCTCGTCCAGGGAGGGCGCCTCAACGTCGAGGTAGCGGGTCTCGAGGCGCCGCTTGATCCGCGACTCGTCGCACTCGACGCAGATCACGACCCCGTCGTTCATGGTGACCGCGAGCGGCTGGGCGCCACCCATGCCGCCGAGGCCGGCGGTGAGGGTGATCGTCCCGGCCAGCGACCCCTCGCCTCGCCCCCGGGCGGCGAACCGGTCCGCCACGGCGGCGAAGGTCTCGAAGGTGCCCTGGAGGATGCCCTGGGTGCCGATGTAGATCCAGGAGCCGGCGGTCATCTGGCCGTACATGATCAGGCCGAGCTCCTCGAGCCGCCGGAACTCCTCCCAGTTCGCCCAGTCGCCGACGAGGTTGGAGTTCGCGATGAGGACGCGCGGGGCCCACTCGTGGGTCCGCATCACCCCGACCGGCTTGCCGGACTGCACGAGCAACGTCTCGTCGTCGCGAAGGGTCTCGAGGGTGCGCACGATCGCCTCGTAGGCGTTCCAGTTGCGCGCCGCCTTGCCGGTCCCGCCGTACACGACGAGCTGGTCCGGCCGCTCTGCCACCTCGGGGTCCAGGTTGTTCATGAGCATGCGCAGCGGGGCCTCGGTCTGCCAGCTCCGGGCGGTGAGCTCGGTGCCGCGGGGAGCCCGCACCACGCGGCTCGGCTGCGATCTGTCCGGGGTCTGACGGGCGGACGAGTCGGTCATGAGAGTTCTCCAATCGTGTTCTCCACGGCGGCGAGCACAGCGCCGGTGCGGACGAGGTCGACGGCCTGCTCGATCTCGGGTGACAGGTGGCGGTCCGGCCCCGGGCCGGGCACGGTGCGGCGAAGCAGGGCGAGTACGGCGGAGGTGGCAGGCGAGGGCTCGAGGGGCGCCCGGAGGTCGAGGGCCCGGGCCGCCGTGAGCGTCTCGATGGCGACGACCCGGGTCAGCCCGTCGACCGAGCGGCGGAGCTTCCGGGCGGCCGACCACCCCATCGACACGTGGTCCTCCTGCATCGCGCTCGACGGGATCGAGTCGACGCTGGCGGGCACGGCGAGCCGCTTGAGCTCCGAGACGATCGCGGCCTGCGTGTACTGGGCGATCATGTGCCCCGAGTCGACACCCGGGTCGTCGGCGAGGAACGGGGGAAGGCCGTGGCTGCGCGCCTTGTCGAGGAACCGGTCGGTCCGCCGCTCCGAGATGGAGGCCACGTCGGCGGCCGCGATCGCGAGGAAGTCCAGGACGTAGGCGATCGGGGCGCCGTGGAAGTTGCCGTTCGACTCGACCCGCCCGTCGTCGAGCACGACCGGGTTGTCGACGGCCGAGGCGAGCTCCCGGGCGGCGACCGTCGCGGCGTGGGCCACGGTGTCGCGCGCGGCGCCGTGAACCTGCGGCGAGCAGCGCAGGGAGTAGGCGTCCTGGACCCGGTTGCAGTCGGGGCCGCGATGGCTCGCGACGACCCCGGAGTCGGCGAGGATGCGCCGGAGGTTCTCGGCCGAGGCGGCCTGGCCGGGGTGCGGCCGGAGCGCCTGCAGGTCAGCGGCGAAGACCCGGTCGGTCGCGAGCTGAGCCTCGACGGACATGGCAGCGGCCACGTCCGCCGTACGCAGGACCGTGCCGAGGTCGGCGATCGCCATGACCAGCATGCCGAGCATCCCGTCGGTGCCGTTGATCAGCGCGAGGCCCTCCTTGGCCTCGAGCTCGACCGGCTCGATCCCGGCCGCGCGCAGAGCGTCGGCGGCGGGCACGAGCGTCCCGCTCGCGTCGCGGACCTCGCCCTCGCCGATCAGCGCGAGCGCGCAGTGGGCGAGGGGCGCGAGGTCGCCCGAGCAGCCGAGCGATCCGTACTCCCGGACGACCGGCGTGATGCCGTGGGTCAGCATGGCCGCCATCGCCCGGGCGGTCTCGAGACGGATACCGGTGTGGCCGGTGGCGAGGGTGGAGAGGCGCAGCAGCATCAGCGCGCGGACGACCTCGCGTTCCACCTCGGGCCCGCTGCCCGCTGCGTGTGAACGGATCAGGGAGCGCTGCAGCTGGGCGCGCTGCTCGCGCGGGATGTGCCGGGTGGCGAGCGCACCGAACCCTGTGGAGATGCCGTAGGCGGGTGTGGGCGCCGCGGCGAGGTCCTCCACGGCCTTGCGTGCCCGCTCGATGGCGGTCACCGCGTCAGGGGTGAGCTCGACCGCGGCACCGCTCCGGGCGACGGCGAGCACTTCGTCGAAGGAGACGGGGCCGACCCCGACGTGCACGACTGTCATGGGTCCATTCCACCGCCGCGCGGAAGCGACGACCAGCGCCCACGGTCGCAGTCCGTCTCGGATCCGAGACAGACTGCCCACCGGAGGAGCTCAGTGGCAGCCGTCCGGCGCCGCCGGGCACGAGGTGCCGAGGGCCAGGTCGACCAGCGACCCCCACCGGACCGGGTCCTTCGCGACGGCACCGGTGCCGACCAGGAGGACGGCGACACCCTCCGTCGACACGGCGACCATGGAGCGCGAGCCGTCGGTGGCCGCGACGGAGGCCGAGCCTAGGCGCGGGTCGGGCGCGGCCTCCCAACCGCACCCGGCCGCAGCCTCGGCAAGGGCCGCCGTCGCCGAGTCGGCAGCCTTGTCGTCCCGGTAGGTGGCCACGGTCTCCACCACGACACCAGCGTCGGTGCCGCCGTACGTCATGCTGAGCAGACCGAGCGCACCTTCCGGCCGCACGCACTCGTCGCCGCCACCGCGCCGCCGCTCCCAGCCGTCGCCCGCGACCATGCGCACCGTGCCTGCGGTCAGCATCGCCAACAACGGGACGGTACGACGGCCCTCCTCATGTCCGGCGTGCTCGTCCGAGGCGACACCCGGGTCGGGCACCGAGGGTGCGTCGAGCCCGGGGTCGCCCGGAGGCAGCGACGGCTCCAGCGATGGGGCCGTGGCCGGAGCGGGCTTGCTCGCAGGCTTCTCCGCCGGCGAGGGCGAGGAGGCCACAGCGGGCCTGCCCCGCCCGGAGCTGACCCGAGGCTCGGCCGGTCCCTGACCGCCGCAGCCGCTCAGGACGAGGGCTGCGGCAGTCAGGACCAGCGCCGCGCGGCGTGGTCGTATCCCGAGAGGTGCGTGTCTCACCGCAGGTCCACCTGCACCTCGAGCGCGCCCCGGTTGTTGCCGTAGGTGTCGTCGGCGACGACGAACCGCAGCGGCCCGTCCTCGGTGGTGGTCAGGTCGTAGGTGTAGCTGTGGTCCTCCCAGTCACACGAGCTCCCACCACCGGACTGCCAGGTGATGATCTGGCCGTTGACGGCGAGGTCACCCAGCGGCGAGGTCTTCCCTCCCCACAGTCCGTCGAACCTCGTCGACCGCCAGTAGTGGTCGTACGCCGTCGCCGTGCACTCGGCGTCCGCGGCGACCCAGTTGTCCTCCGCCCGCATGAAGTACGTCCCGGTGGCCGTCACCCGAAGGTCGGTCCCGGCGGGGTACTCCTGCTCGGTGCGCACGGACGTGGCGGACCTCGAGTCGACCTGCAGGTGCTCCGGCTCGAGGTCGGGGACCGGCAAGGGTGTCGGGTCCGGTGTCGGATCCGGCGTGGTGGACGAGCCGTCGTACGGCTTCACAGTGACCCGGAGCGCCCCGGAGTTGTCGCCGTGGCGGTCGGGGTCGCTGACCCGGACGTTGAGCGGCGAGGTCCGGTCCGCGTGCTGGACCCAGGTGTAGGTGTGCTCGGGGTCGCAGTCCGACCCTCCGCTCACCGGCATGGTCCGCACCCCGGAGATCTGCGGGACGAGGCTGTCGTAGGACCAGTCCCCGGCGACCATGTCGTAGGAGTCGACGTCGCGCCGCCAGGAGTCGCCCCAGCTCTTCGCGCACTCGGCGTCGGCGGTGACGCCCTCCCCGTTGCGCCAGGTGCCGGAGACCGTGACGAGGTAGTCACGGCCGCCCTGGAGCAGGCCGGGGCTGGTCGCGCCGGCGGTGTTCTTGGCCGGCACGTTCCAGGTCATCGAGTCGCGGACCGCGCCGAGGTCGAGGACCCGGACGTTCAGCTTGCCGCGGTTGTCCTTGTAGCTCGTCGGGTCCCAGACGGCGAACGGGACCCGGCCGGTCCGCGGAGCCTCGTACACCCAGCGGTAGGAGTGCCCGGTGTCGCAGTTCTGGCCGTCGTCGGACTCGGACAGGAGGTCGTGGCCGTCGACGTACAGGTCGAGGTGGTCGGCGTACCACTGGTCGTCGCGCAGTGACCGTTCACGCTGCCACCAGGAGGCGCCGGGTCGGGTGCTGCACTCGGCGTCCGCCACTGCTCCGGCCTTCCGCTGGTAGCGGTAGGTCCCCGAGACCTCGATCAGGTAGCGATGCCCCGCCACGAGGGCCTTGTGGGTGCGGGCTCCGGCGCGCCGGGACGTCGGCACCGACAGGCGCTCCGCGACGACCGGTGCGGCCTGCGCCAGGGTCCGCGGGGACCGGGGCTCGGGGAACGACCGGGACTTGCGCCCGCCGTCGGGGTTCGGCTGCGGGTAGTCATGCCGGTCCGAGGGAGGCGTCGTCGGCTCGGGAGCCGGTTTGGGCTTCGTCGTCCGCGGCGGCGTCGGCGCGTTCCCGGAGCTGTTCGGGAAGTTGCGCGGGCTCCAGAACGAGGTCTTCTTCCGCGCCCCCGCCCAGCTCAGCGAGAAGTGCACGTGGTCGGTGTGCGGGTTGGACCCGGTGTACTTGCGCCATCCCGAGCCCGCGGCGTAGGAGCCCCAGATCCGACGGTTCCAGATCATGTACTGGATCCCGAGGCGGCGAGCCATCGCGTAGCGGTTGCCGAAGGCGTCCCGCTTGAGGAGCCACCTCATCAGCGCCTGGACCGAGGCGCGGTCCCGTGTGCTGTTCACGGAGACGCCCCAGTCG
>DASVBF010000005.1:0-9430 GCA_036375975.1 Nocardioidaceae bacterium
TACACCGAGATGATCCCGGTGTTCCCGACGGCGCACTACGCCATGGGCGGCGTCCCCACGAACGTCAGGGGCGAGGTGCTCAGCGACAACGAGACCGTCGTCCCCGGCCTCTACGCCGCCGGCGAGGTGGCGTGCGTGTCCGTGCACGGCGCGAACCGCCTCGGCACCAACTCCCTGCTCGACATCAACGTCTTCGGCCGCCGGGCCGGGATCTACGCCGCCGAGTACGCCCACACGGCCGCTCTGCTGGACCTGCCGGAGAACCCCGAGAAGTAAGTCGTCGACCAGATCGAGATGCTCCGCGACGCGGGCGGCACGGAGCGGGTCGCCGCGATCCGCGCCGAGCTGCAGGCGACGATGGACATCAACGCCCAGGTCTACCGCGACGAGGGCTCGCTGAAGCAGGCGCTGTCCGACATCGAGGGCCTCAAGGCGCGCTACGTCCAGATCTCGGTCCAGGACAAGGGCAAGCGGTTCAACACCGACCTGCTCGAGGCCATCGAGCTCGGCTTCCTGCTCGACCTCGCCGAGGTCCTCTGCGTCTCGGCCCTGGCACGCAACGAGTCGCGAGGCGGTCACTACCGCGAGGACTACCCGAACCGCGACGACGTGAACTTCATGCGTCACACGATGGCCTACCGCCAGGAGGACGGAACGGTCCGCCTGGACTACAAGCCGGTCGTGCAGACCCGTTACGAGCCGATGGAGCGCAAGTACTGATGGACGTCACTGTCAAGATCCTCCGCTACAACCCCGAGGTGTCGGAGGAGGCGAAGTGGGTGAGCTACCAGGTCACGGCCGAGCCGACCGACCGAGTTCTCGACGCGCTCCACAAGGTGAAGTGGGACCTCGACGGCACGCTGACCTTCAGGCGCTCCTGCGCCCACGGCGTGTGCGGCTCGGACGCGATGCGGATCAACGGCAAGAACCGGCTGGCCTGCAAGACGCTGATCAAGGACGTGAACCCGTCCGACCCGATCACCGTCGAGCCGATCAAGGGCCTCCCCGTGCTCAAGGACCTCGTGGTCGACATGGAGCCGTTCTTCGACGCCTACCGCTCGATCATGCCGTTCCTGGTCACCACCGGAAACGAGCCGACCCGTGAGCGGATCCAGTCCCAGGAGGACCGTGAGCGCTTCGACGACACCACGAAGTGCATCCTGTGCGCGGCCTGCACCACGTCGTGCCCGGTGTACTGGACCGACGGCCAGTACTTCGGCCCCCAGGCCATCGTCGGCGCCCACCGGTTCATCTTCGACAGCCGTGACCAGGGCACCGACCAGCGCCTGGAGATCCTCAACGACAAAGAGGGCGTCTGGCGCTGCCGGACGACCTTCAACTGCACCGAGGCGTGCCCTCGTGGCATCGAGGTGACCAAGGCGATCCAGGAAGTGAAGCGCGCGATCATCTTCCGCCGCTAGCCCTTGTAACGCGGGGTTACGGACGCCTCAGCAGCGGCAAACCGCTGGGTAACCGTCCACACCACCGCACCAGTCGCACCTGAACGCAGGCCCATCGTCATCACCTGAGGACCTTCGTCCCGTGATACCCCCACCGGTACATGCCAGGATCGGAGGGAGGAGGAGGCGACATGGCCGAGCACACGTACGACGTCACCGTCACCTGGACCGGAAACCGGGGAGAGGGAACGACCGGGCCCCGGGAGTACGACCGCGACCTCACGATCGCGGCCGAGGGTCCTCCCGTCATCGAGGGCACCGCCGACCCCGGCTTCCTCGGCGCCCAGGACCGCTGGAACCCCGAGCAGCTGTTCACCGCATCGATCTCCCAGTGCCACATGCTGTGGTACCTCGGACTCTGCTCGCGTCGCGGCGTGGTCGTCCACGAGTACGTCGACGAGGCGGTCGGCGCCATGGCCGCGGAGCCGAGCGGGAAGGCCCGCTTCACCGAGGTCGTGCTGCGGCCACGGATCGTGGTGGGTGCGCAGGACCAGGTCGAGAAGGCGATGCAGCTCCACGAGAAGGCGCACGAGATGTGCTTCATCGCACAGTCGGTGAACTTCGAGGTGAAGGTGGAGCCCGAGATCACCGTCCGCTGAGCCTCGTCACAGACGCCAGCCCCACGCGCGGCCGTTCGCCCGACCCGCTATGCGACCGGGGCCGGCACGGTGGGGTTGTTGCCTCCGCTGACCACGACGACCAGTGTCGCCCCGGGCTCGACGGAGACCTTGCGCGACATCACGGCCGCGAGGGGCACGCTCGCTCCCGGCTCGGCGAGCACCCGGACCCGCTCCCAGAGGAACCTCCGGGCCGCCACGACCTCGTCCTCGGACACGAGGATCGAGGTGACGTCATGGCGGGCAGCCGTCTCGTAGGCCAACCGCCCGACCTGGGGCGGTCCGAGCGAGTCGGCCGCGGCGCCGCCTGAGGGGTGCGGGACGGGGTGTCCCGCCTTGCGCGCGACGTGCAGATGCGGGCAGAGCTCGGTCTCCACGGGCTGCACGGGCGTCTGCTCGCCCAGGGCGGCCGCGAGGCCGGTGTAGAGCCCTCCTCCGCCGCAGCCGACGAGGACGAGCGAGGCATCGGGTACGGCCTCGGCGATCTCGAGCCCGAGCGTCCCGGCGCCGCAGACCGTCTCGATCGTGTCGTACGGGTGCACGAGCGGCACCCCCTCGCGCTCACTGAGCTCGCGACATGCCTCCAGGGCGTCCCCCACGTCCCCCTCGACGGTGTGGAGACGCCCGCCGTACTCCTCGATCCGGGTGAGCTTCGCCGGTGTCGCTGTGGCGGGGACGAAGACGTCCGCGGTGAGACCGGCACGCCGTGCCGCCCAGGCGACCGCGGCGCCGTGGTTGCCGCCGGATGCTGCCGCGACCCGTCCGTCCGGTGTCTTCACCGTCATCACCGAGTTGAGGGCGCCGCGTGCCTTGAACGACCCGGTGTGCTGCATGAGCTCCAGCTTGAGCACGACCCGGAACGGGACGTCGAGCTCGTCGCCGTGCAGGACGAGTGTCGGGGTGTGCCGGACCTTCTCGCCGAGCCGCGCGGCGGCACTCTCGACATCGGACCTGTGGGGCAGCATCACCCCATCCTGCACGGTGGGCGCGTCAGCGTACGGCCGGGGTGCTGTCCTGGGAGGACGTTGCGCGCCATGTCTTCCAGCCCAGTCTCCCGAGAACCGCGGCGATGACGACGTTGACCACGATCAGGCCGATGTGGGCGATGTAGTAGCCGTCGGGGCGGTCCTGGCCGCTCTCCGCCGCCTCCTTCAGGTTCTTGGCGAAGTTGGCGTAGGTCAGGACGTTCCACGCTGCGATGAGGAGGAACAGGACGGCGTGCTTTCTCTCGAGCTTCACCGCTCCATCCTGCCTGGTGTCACGAGTGCCGGCGTCGGCCCAGCCACGTGAGAGCCGCCACAGCCGCGACGACGCCGGCCGACAGGGCGCTGAACCACCGCGTCCTGTGGCGGTTGCGGGCCCCGGACGGCACAGCCGCCGGCTCGGGGTTCTCGCCCGCGACCGCAGCCGGAGCCGGCTCGACCAGCTCTGCGTCCTCCGCCCGGACCAGGGGCTCCTGCTCGATCGCCCTGACCTTCTCGGCCGTCGGCGCGGTGTAGGCCCAGGAGGCGCTCAGCATGATCAGCCGGGAGAAGTAGTTGATCCACACGAGCAGGATCAACGCGGTGCCGAACGCCTGGAACGCGGGACCTTGCCGGGTGAGGGCGAAGAGGTAGTCCGCCAGCGCCTTGAGGACCTCGAAGCCGACGGCCCCCGCCAACGCACCCTGCCACAGGGCCGGCCGTGCGACGTGGCTGTGGGGCACCAGCGCGAAGACCGCCATGAACAGGATCGCCGTCGCGCCGATCGCCAGTGCGTGCGTGAGCACCCAGAGGAGCGCCTCGACCGCCCTGAGCTGGTCCAGCCCCAGCGCCTCCAGAATGGCCTCGGACCACCAGGACATCGCACCGCTGAGACTGACGGACACGACGAGCACGAGCCCGAGGAGCACCAGAGCGAGGAGGTCACGCAACCGGCCGCGCACGAACGACAGGGTGTCCTGCTCGCCCACATGGAACATCGTCGCCAGAGCCCGTCGCATCGCCTCGATCCAGCCCAGGCCGGAGTACAGCAGGCCGAGGGCTCCGAGGAGACCCACGGTGGCGCCGTACTCCTCGAACGTGCTCAACGGGATCTGGCCTTCCCCGGTGCCCACCAGCCCGGGCAGGATCGCGTTGATCGCCTGGACGAGCTCCCGGCGGGCGTCGGGGTAGACCTTGCTGATCCAGCCCACCGCGAAGAAGGCCAGCGCGAGCAACGGGAAGAACGACAGGAACGCGTAGAAGGTGACCGCGCCGGACTGGGCATTGCCGTCGCGGTCACCGTAGTGGGTGAACGTGCGGACCGCGTGGTCGACCGACGGGCGCTCCTCACGGAGCGCGTTGACCCGGTCGACCACGCGCTCCTTGAGAGAGGACATCAGCTCTCCGCGTCGCCGGTGAGGACGAACTCCCGGGTCGGCTGCCAGCCGTTCTCCGAGCTGTGTGCGTAGAGCAGGAAGTGGTCCGCGTCGAACTCACACTCGAAGTCCGCGAGCTCGTTGAAGGCGCGGTCGAGAAGGTCGTCCTCGAGGTCGTGGGCGACCGTGACGTGAGGGTGGTACGGGAACTCGAGCTCCGTCGCCAGCGGCCCGCTGCGGACGCCGAGGGCGAGCTGCTCACACGAGGAGATGCCGCGTACGACGGTCACGAAGACGACCGGGGACACCGGGCGGAAGGTTCCGGTGCCACGGAGGTGGATCCGGAACGCCGGCCTGCCGGCGGCCGCCTCCGCGAGGTGCTTCTCGACCTCCGGGAGCTGGGTCTCGTCGATCTCGAAGGGCGGCATGAGCGTGATGTGCGTGGGTATGCCGCGAGCCGAGTTGTCGCCGAGCAACGTGCGGTACTCCTGGAGCTGGGGGCCCCAGGGGTCCGGCACCGCGATGGCCACTCCGATCGTCGTCACGACGTGAACCCTACCTACCCAGAGGAACGAATCCGACCCTGTCGTACACGTCGGCCAGGGTGCTTTCCGCCACGGCGTTCGCCTTCTCTGTTCCTCGACGGAGCACGGCGTCGAGCTCGGCGCGGTCCTCGAGGAGCTCGAGGGTCCGGTCGCGGAACGGGGTGACGAACTCGACCACGACCTCGCCGAGGTCCTTCTTCAGGTCGCCGTAACCACGGCCCGCGTAGTCGTTCTCGAGCTCCTTGACCGAGCGGCCGGTCAGCGCCGAGTAGATCGTCAGGAGGTTGGAGATCCCGGGCTTCTCCTCCGGGTCGAACCGGATCTCGGTCCCTGAGTCGGTCACCGCCGAGCGGATCTTCTTCGCCGACGCCTTCGGCTCGTCGAGCATCTCGATGATCCCGCCCGGCGAGGACGCCGACTTCGACATCTTGGCGTGCGGCTCCTGGAGGTCGGTGATCTTCGCGGTCTCCTTGAGGATGTACGGCTCGGGAAGCCGGAAGGTCTTCTTGTAGCGGTGGTTGAACCGCTGTGCGAGGTCGCGGGTCAGCTCGAGGTGCTGGCGCTGGTCCTCCCCCACCGGAACGTACTGCGGCCGGTAGAGCAGGATGTCGGCGGCCTGCAGGATGGGGTAGGTGAACAGCCCGACCGAGGCGGCTCCTTCGCCCGCCTTGGCGGACTTGTCCTTGAACTGGGTCATGCGTCGCGCCTCACCGAAACCGGTCAGACACTGGAGCACCCAGCCGAGCTGGGCGTGGGCCGGCACCTGGGACTGGATGAAGATCGCCGAGCGGTCGGGGTCGATGCCCATGGCGAGCAGCTGGGCGGCGGCGCGCAGGCAGCGGTCCCTGAGCCTCTTCGGGTCCTGCTCGACGGTGATCGCGTGCATGTCGGCGATGAAGAAGAACGGCTCGTACTCCTCCTGAAGGGCCACCCACTGCCGCAGAGCGCCGAGGTAGTTGCCGAAGTGGAAGGAGTCGGCGGTCGGCTGGATGCCGGACAGGACCCGCGGGCGCGCGGACGGCGTGGAGCTGGAGCTGGCCTCAGACATGGCAAGCATTCTCTCAGGCCGGAGAAGGGCACGATCCACCCGTCTCGGGCAGGCACGCCGAATCCTCCCCCGGCACTCGGACGCCGATGGCGGCCCGTGGTCTCAGTGCGTGCTCAAGACTGTGGTGGAGCGGGCGCGTGCGGCTCTGTCGTGGCAGGCAGCTCGGTGACCTCCGGGCTGACCTCCAGCGGCGGAGGTACAGCGGTCACGAGCACGCGCGACACCCGTCGCCCTTCGAGCTCACGCGCGACGAGGCGGATCTGCTCGTAGTCGACCGTGTCGCCGACCTCGGGCAGCCGGCCGAGGCGGGAGACGATGTAGCCGGCGACGGTCTCGTAAGGCCCCTCGGGCAGCTCCACCCCGGTCTCGTCCTCGAAGTCGTCGAGGTTCAGCAAGCCGTCCACCTCGATGTCACCGCCACGGAGCCGGGTCGTCTCCGGCTCCCCGACGTCGTACTCGTCGCGGATGTCGCCGATCAGCTCCTCCACGAGGTCCTCCAGCGTGACGATCCCGGCGGTGCCGCCGTACTCGTCCGCGACCATCGCGAGGTGGGTGTTCTCACGCCGCATGTCGGCGAGGGCGGCGAGGATCGGGCGGGTCCAGGGCAGGACGAGCGGGTCGCGTGCCAGCTCACCGACCCGCACCGAACGGCCGGACATCTCGGGGTCGAGAAGGTCTCGGACGTGCACGAAGCCGATCACGTCGTCGACGGACCCGCGGGTGACCGGATAGCGCGAGTGCGGCTGGGTCAGGGCGTACTTCGCCGCCTTGTAGACCGGGGTCGCGGCGTCGAGGAAGTCGACCTCCGTCCGGGGGATCATCACCTCACGGATCTGGCGGTCACCGGCGGCGAAGACGTCCTCGACGATGCGGCGCTCCTCCTCCCCTAGCGTCTCGTGCTGGTTGACCAGCTCGCGCAGCTCCTCGTCGGTCATCTGCTCCTTCTGTGCCCGGGGGTCCCCGCCGAGCAGCCGTACCACCGCGTCGGTGGACCTGGACAGCAGCCAGATGACGGGGCGCGAGATCTTCGAGATCCGGTCGATCATCGGCCCGAGCGCCAACGCGAAGGCTTCGGCCCGTTGGAGCGCGAGGCGCTTGGGCGCCAGCTCCCCCAGGACCAGCGACAGGTAGGAGATCGCGACCGTCACGAGCACGAGCGCCGCAGCATTGGAGAACCCTTCCGGCAGCCCCCAGCCGATGAGCACCGGGACGAGATCGCCCGAGAGCGTCGCGCCACCGAACGCGGCCGAGAGGAAGCCGGCCAGCGTCACGCCGACCTGGACCGCTGACAGGAAGCGGTTGGGGTCCTCGTTGAGCTCGGCGACGATCCGTCCCCGCCGACTCTGCCCCGCCAACGTTCGTACCTGGCTGTCGCGCAACGACACCAGGGCGATCTCGGCGGCGGCGAAGACACCGCCGATGAGGACGAACAGGATGACGAGCCCGACGTTGGCGAGCGTGCTGTTCACCGACTGTGACCTTGGGCCATGGACCAGAGGATATGCGTTTGCCCAGCGCCCGGGTAACCGGCAGGGTTCGGCTATGACCTTCACCATGAGGTTCCCGAGGGACGTCCCGACCCTGACTGACGGGGTCGTGACCCTGCGCGCCCACACCGCGGACGACGTCGAGGCCCTCTACGAGCAGGCCGTCGACTCGCTGATGCTCCGCTGGACCACCGTGCCCGACCCGTCGACCCTGGAGACCGCTCGGCAGTTCGCCTGCGAGATCATCCCGGACGGGTGGCGGGCCGACCGGGAGTGGGCGTTCGCGGTCGACGCGCCCGACGAGGGCGGCGGGCCGCGGTTCGTCGGGACCGTGTCGCTGCGCAACGAGGGCGAAGGCAGGGCCGAGATCGCCTACGGCGCACACCCCTGGTCACGAGGGCGGGGGTACGTCGTCCGAGCCCTCGAGCTGCTCCTTGACTGGGGGTTCCAGGAGCGAGGGCTCCGGACCGTGATCTGGCGGGCCCACAAGGGCAACTGGGCCTCTCGCAAGGTGGCCTGGCGCGTCGGGTTCTCCTTCGACGGAACACTGCGGCAGTGGCTCCCCCAACGCGGCGCGCTGCACGACGCCTGGGTCGGAACGCTCACCGCCGACGACGAACGGCGCCCGCGCACGACGTGGCTCGACCTCCCCAGGATCCACGGCGACGGCCTGGTCCTGCGGGAGCCCCGCGACGAGGACGCGCCCCGGATCGTCGAGGGGTGCTCGGAAGAGCGCACGTCGTACTGGCTGACGCACATGCCCTCGCCGTACACCCTCGTCGACGCGCAGCGATGGCTGGAGCAGCAGCGCGAGCTGCGCGCGACCGGCAACGGGCTCTCCTGGGCCGTCGCCGACCCGGAGAGCGACGAGGCCCTCGGCGTCGTCACGGTGTTCGACATCAGCGACGTTCGAGACGCCGAGATCGGCTACTGGACGCACCCCGATGCACGGGGACGGGGTCTGATGACCCGCGCCTGCGGCCTCGCCGTCCGGCACTGCTTCGTCCCGGCGGAGGACGGCGGGCTGGGGCTCAGACGTCTACGGGCCCTGGCCGCCGAGGGCAACTCCGCCTCCGAGCACGTGCTCAAGGCGACCGGATTCGTGGAGACCGGCCGCCTCAGGAAGGAGCACAGGATGCGCGACGGGTCGCACATCGACATGGTGTACTTCGACCTGCTCGCCTCGGAGTACCCCGGCGCCTGAGGGGTCAGCCGAGCGTGGCGAGGGCCTCGTTGAGGGTCTTCGACGGACGCATCACGGCCTCCGCCTTGTCCGGATCGGGCCGGTAGTAGCCGCCGACGTCGGCAGGCGAGCCCTGCACCGCGAGCAGCTCCTCGTTGATCGTCGCCTCGTTGGCCTCCAGGGAGGCGGCGAGATCGGCGAACGCGGCCGCCAGCTCGGCGTCCTCGGTCTGCGAGGCCAGCTCCTGCGCCCAGTAGCGGGCGAGGTAGAAGTGGCTGCCGCGGTTGTCGATCTCGTTGACCTTGCGGCTCGGCGACCTGTTCTCGTTGAGGAACGTCGCGGTCGCGCGGTCCAGGGTGTCGGCGAGGATCCGGGCCCGTGCGTTGCCGGTGCTCTCCGCGAGGTGCGAGAAGCTCTCCGCGAGCGCCAGGAACTCCCCGAGGCTGTCCCAGCGGAGGTGGTTCTCCTTGAGGAGCTGCTGCACGTGCTTGGGCGCCGACCCGCCGGCACCGGTCTCGAACAGGCCGCCGCCGTTGATGAGCGGGACCACGGACAGCATCTTCGCGCTGGTGCCGAGCTCCATGATCGGGAAGAGGTCGGTGAGGTAGTCACGCAGCACGTTGCCGGTGACCGAGATGGTGTTCTCGCCCCTCCGGATCCGCTCGAGCGAGAACGCCATGGCCTGCTCCGGCGCCATGATCTCGATCCGGAGACCCTCGGTGTCGTGCTCGGGGAGGTACCTCTGGACCTTG
>DASVBF010000132.1:0-29705 GCA_036375975.1 Nocardioidaceae bacterium
TCGGACTTCTCGACGACGAAGGCCGAGATGCCTCGGGACCGCTTGGACTCGTCGGTCATCGCGAAGACGGTGTAGTACTCCGAGACACCGGCGTTGGTGATCCACCGCTTGACGCCGTTGAGCACCCAGTGGTCGCCGTCTCGCACTGCCCGGGTGGTCATGGCGGCGGCGTCGGAGCCGGCCTCGGGCTCGGAGAGGCAGTAGGAGAACATCGCGTCGCCGGAGGCCACGGGCGGAAGGTACTTGCGCTTGAGGTCCTCGGACCCCGCGAGGATCAGCGGCAGGGTGCCGAGCTTGTTCACCGCGGGGATCAGGGACGCGGACACGTCGGCGCGGGCCACCTCCTCGATCACGATGGCCGTCGCGAGAGCGTCGGCGCCCGCGCCGCCGTACTCCTCGGCGATGTGGGGCGCGGCGAAGTCCGACTGGGCGAGCGCGTCGTACGCCGCCTGCGGGAACTCTGCGGCCTCGTCAACCGCCGCCGCGAAGGGTGCCACCTTGGCGTCGCACACGTCGCGGACCGCCTCGCGGATCGCCTGGTGCTCCTCGGACAGGGCAAACATGGGGTAGTCAGCGCTCATGCGCCGAATTCTACTCGCCGGTAGCCGTTCTCCGCCCCCGCCGGGACGGACCGTCCGGTTTGCCGCCCGGGTCGTGGGTACCGTCACGTCCATGACGACCGGAACCGCACCGTGGCTGGACGAGACGAACATCCGATTCATGCTCGAGAGCTGCCGGACCTGGGCCGTCGTGGGACTCAGCGGAGACCCCTCGCGGACGGCGTTCGGGGTCACGAAATTCCTCCAGGACCACGGCAAGCGGATCGTGCCCGTGCACCCGGACGCGCACGAGGTGCTCGGTGAGAAGGGTTACCCGACGCTGGCGGACATCCCGTTCGAGGTGGACGTCGTCGACGTCTTCCGGCGTTCCGATGCGGCCGGAGAGTTCGCCGACCAGGCGGTCGCGATCGGCGCGAAGGCGGTGTGGTTCCAGCTCGGCGTGGTCGACCGCGAGGCCTTCCGCCGTACGACGGAGGCGGGTCTGCCCATGGTGATGGACACCTGCCCCGTCATGGAGTGGCCCCGGCTCGGGGCCGGCTGACCCGCCTGGGTCAGCCGAAGCCGACGGTCCGACTTCGCTCCCCACGAACAGCGGCGCCCTTGGCGCGGGCGGTCTCCGCCAGCGACTCCTGGAAGCGCTCCATCTTCTCCCGGAGGGAGTCGTCGGACGCGGCAAGGATGCGTACGGCGAGGAGCCCGGCGTTGCGGGCGTTCCCGATTGCCACCGTGGCGACCGGGACCCCGGCGGGCATCTGCACGATGGAGAGCAGGGAGTCCATGCCGTCGAGGTGCTTCAAAGGCACCGGCACACCGACCACCGGCAACGGCGTGACCGCGGCGAGCATCCCGGGAAGGTGCGCCGCTCCCCCCGCGCCCGCGATGATCACCGACAACCCCCGACCCGCCGCGGCCTTGCCGTACGCGAGCATCTCCTCGGGCATCCGGTGCGCCGAGACCACGTCGGCCTCGTAGGGAACCCCGAACTCCTCCAGCGCCTCGGCCGCCGCCTTCATCGTCGGCCAGTCCGAGTCGGACCCCATCACGATCCCGACGCGCGCGCCGTCCTGGTCGATGCCGTCGCTCATGCTCACTCGCTCTCCATCCCGAGGTCACCGCGGAACCACGCCGCGGCATGCCGTGCACGTTCGAGCACGTCGTCGAGGTCGGTGCCGTAGGCGGTCACGTGGCCCACCTTGCGGCCCGGCTTCACGTCCTTGCCGTACAGGTGCACCTTGAGCCGCGGGTCGCGGGCGAAGACGTGGGGATAACCGCCGTACAGGTCCTCCGACATCGGGCCGCGGCCGCCGCCGAGGATATTGACCATCACCGTCCACGGCTCCCGCGCCTCCGGAGCCCCGAGCGGCAGGTCCAGCACCGCTCGCAGGTGGTTCTCGAACTGGCTCGTGACCGCGGCGTCCATGCTCCAGTGCCCTGTGTTGTGGGGACGCATGGCCAGCTCGTTCACGAGCACCTTGCCGTCGACGGTCTCGAACAGCTCGACGGCGAGGATGCCGGTGACGTCCAGCGCACCCGCGACCTCCATCGCGATCTGCTGCGCCTGGAGCGCCAGGCCGGCGTCGAGCCCGGGCGCCGGCGCGATCACCTCGCTGCAGATGCCCTCGACCTGCACAGACTCCACGACCGGGTAGGCCGCGACCTGGCCGGAGGGCGAGCGCGCGACGAGGGCGGAGAGCTCTCGCCGGAAGTCGACCTTCTCCTCGACCAGGATCTCGACCCCGGCGAGATGGGCGAGCTCGAACGCGACGGCGCAGTCCGCCTCGTCCTCGACCATCCAGACGCCCTTGCCGTCGTAGCCGCCGCGTGTGGTCTTGAGGACCACGGGGAACCCGCCGACGGACGCCGCGAACCGTGAGACCTCGGCCGGCTCCGTCACGATCTCGTTGCGCGGGCACGGCACGCCGAGGTGGTGGAGGCGGGCCCGCATGACGCCCTTGTCCTGGGCGTTGACCAGAGCCTGCGGACCTGGCCGGCACGCAACACCGGAGTCGCTGAGTGCATGGAGGTGCTCGGTCGGGACGTGCTCGTGGTCGAAGGTCACCACGGCACAGCCGTCGGTCACCTTCCGCAAGGTGTCGAGGTCGCGGTAGTCGCCCACCACGGCGTCCGGGATCACCTGCGCTGCGGAGACCCCCTCGGCCTCCGCGAGGAGCCGGAGCGGGACTCCGAGCGGGATGGCGTACTGCGCCATCATCCGGGCCAGCTGGCCGCCGCCGATGATGGCGAGCACGGGTGTCGTCGAAGACGCCGTACGAGCGTGAGAGGCAGGCAAGGTCACGAGGAGAGCGTAACGACGACTCGCCTCGGAACCCGCCTCACCTCACACGACCGCGACCTGCTCCGCTTTTGGGGCATAGACCGGCGGTTGCGTCTCGAACCGCAAGCCTCTCCCCCGAATCGTCGTGATCAGCGTCGGCCGCCGGGTGTCGTCGCCGAGCTTCCGGCGAACCCAACCCAGGTGCACGTCAATGGTCTTGGCCGACGTCCAGAAGGTCGTCTGCCACACATCACGCATGAGCTCCTCACGCGTGACGATCTCCCCCGCACGGCTCATCAGAGCATGCAGAAGGTCGAACTCCTTGTTCGACATCCTGATCTCCACGCCGTCTCGCCACACTCGACGGGATTCCTCGTCGAGGTCCACCCCCTGCACACTCAACATGTTCCTCAGGTTAAAAGGACAAAACGGACAGCGCTCGATAATCGAAAAACTTTGCCCTCGGGGGATCGATCTTCGTCTAGACCGGACGTCAGCGACGCCGGGCCGCCACCGGCTCCACCAGGCCGAACCCGCGGACCGGCCGGGCGGGAAGCGGGCGGGTGTCGAACCTCGACTCCGGGAGCCGCGTGGCGGTGGCGTGGTCCACGATCACGCGGTTGCGGCGGGCGACGCCGGTGAGCCGCGCGGCCAGGTTGACCGGCGGACCGAACACGTCGCCGAGCCTCATGATCACCGAGCCGGTGGCCAGCCCCAGGCGTACGTCGGGCAGTCGGCTGTCGTTGCCGATCACGCCCACGATGTCGAAGGCGATGTTGAGCGCCTTGACCGGGTCGTCGGCGATGAACAGCACCGAGTCGCCGAGCGTCTTGATCACGCGCCCGTGCCGCCCCGCCACGACGTCGGCACATCGCGACTCGAAGATCTCGACCATGTCGGCCAGCCGGTCCTCGTGCATCTCGTTGGAGAGCGCGGTGAAGCTGACCAGGTCGGCGAACCCCACCGTGACCTCGGTGGTCGAGAGGTCCTCGTCGGCGGCACCGAGGGCCTCGACGCGGCCGACCGCGGCGGCGAGGTGCCGACGCCACGAGTAGATGAGCAGCCGCTCGAACGGCACCCCCACCTGCTCGGCGAGGCGGACGGCGCTGCCCAGCCGAGAGCCGGTCGCCTCGGGACCGGCCTCGAGCTCCTCCACCCGCGGCGCGAGCGTGGCGACCTGCCAGTCCGCGAGCCGCGCCATGGTCTGGCCGACCGCGCGCGTCATCCGGACGGCCGTGTCGAAGTCGATCGCGCCGGACTCGACGGTCCCGATCAGGGTGCTGAGCGCCGAGAGGTCGGCCTCGTTGAAGGCCGGCTGCTCGCCCGCGTCGGGGAAGCCGAGCGCCCGCCACAGCCGACGCGCCTGCTCGACGGTGACTCCGGCGGCGGAGGCGACGTCGATGCTGGTGAGCACCGGCGGCTCACCGAGGATCACCTGCTCGAGCTGCTCCCTCGTGAAGTGGGCCGGACCCCGGTCCTCCGGCGGCTCAGCGTCGGCCATCGATCCTCTGCGTCGGACGGTCGTCGGAGTACCAGCTGTCGGTGTCCTCGTCGAAGAGCAGGTCGTGGATGGCCATGTGCACCCGCTCGACGTGCGGGATGTCGTCGAGCTCCACCTGCTGCTCGCCCGCGACAGCGATCACCAGCGTGCCGCAGCCGAGCACCCGGTCCATGAGGTCGCGCTCGTACGACACGTCGCTGATCCGGCTGAGCGGGATGTCGTGACGCCGACGCGTGAGGACGCCGCTCCGCGTGATGAGACGGCGGTCCGTCACCGTGTAGGTGGTGCTCACCCAGGACAGGAACGGTCCGAGCACCCAGCGGAAGACGAAGACGGCCGCGACGAGACCGATGACCACCTGCAGGAGTGGGGCGGCCCGCCCCGCGCCCGGTGTGAAGCTGGCGGCGAAACCCGCGACCGCCGCGATGAGCATGAGCAGCAGGGCCGGCACGAGCAGGGCCTTCCCGTGGGTCCGGGTGGAGACCACTACCGACTCGTCGTGGTTCAGCTGCTTTCGGGAGATAGCCACGGGTCCGATCCTCTCACGCGCCGCCCAGTCACGACCCCGGACGGACGTGCACGACGTCCCCGGCGCCGAGGATGCGCGGGCCCTCCGCCGTACGCACTTCCAGGCGGCCGTCAGTGTCCACTCCCGCCGCGACACCGACGATCTGCGCGCCGTCGGGAAGGTCCACGCGCACCTCCCGCCCGAGCGTGCCACAGCGGCGCACGTAGGAGTCGACAAGTCCCCCGGACGGATCGCCGAGGTCGGCCCGCCACTGGACGAAGAGCGCCTCCAACGAGCGGAGCACCTCGCGCAGCACCACCGTCCGGTCCGTCGTCGCCGCGCCCTCGAGGGCCAGCGACGTCGCGTTCGGCACGGGGAGCTCGCCCTGGCTCAGCGAGACGTTGAGGCCCACCCCCACCACGGCGACCGCGCCGGCACTGCGCTCGATGCGCTCGACGAGGATGCCGGCGACCTTCCGCTCCCCGACCATCACGTCATTGGGCCACTTCAGGGAGCAGTCGACCTCGGCGACGCGACGTACTCCCTCCGCGACGGCGATCCCGACGAGCAGCGGCAGCCAAGGCCATCGCCGGACGGGGACGCGCCCGGGGTCCAGCAGGACCGAGAACGTGAGCGCCGAGCCGGGTGGCGCGACCCAGACCCGGTCGAGGCGGCCGCGGCCTGCGGTCTGGTGGTCCGCCACGAGGACCGCTCCGGGCAGCTCACCGGCACGGGCGCGCGTCGCGAGCTCGGCGTTCGTGGAGGGGCACTCCCTCACGACCTCGACCTGCCGCCAGATCGATCCTGGCCGGGTCAGGGCTGTGGACAGTGCCACAGGATCGAGTGGTGGGCGGCGCAGATCGTCGTACGTCACAGGCACTAGATTGGCACCCACGCAATCGAGAGAGGCCATTCACCCGTGAGCGAAGCAGCCATGACCCAGCCTGGCGAGGGCACCGAGATCACCGAGGGCGTGGACATCCACACCACGGCCGGGAAGGTCGCGGACCTCGAGCACAAGCTCCAGGAGGCGGTGCACGCAGGCTCTGAGCGGGCGATCGAGAAGCAGCACGCGAAGGGCAAGAAGACCGCCCGCGAGCGCATCGAGGAGCTGCTCGACGAGGGATCCTTCGTCGAGCTCGACGAGCTCGCGCGACACCGTTCCACCGCGTTCGGCATGGAGAAGAACCGCCCGTACGGCGACGGGGTAGTCACCGGCTACGGCACGATCGAGGGCCGCCAGGTCTGCGTCTTCGCGCAGGACTTCACGGTCTTCGGTGGCAGCCTCGGCCAGGTCTTCGGCGAGAAGATCGTCAAGGTCATGGACCTCGCCATGAAGACCGGCTGCCCGATCATCGGCATCAACGACTCCGGCGGCGCCCGCATCCAGGAGGGCGTGGTGTCGCTCGGCCTCTACGGCGAGATCTTCCGCCGCAACGTCCACGCCTCGGGTGTCATCCCGCAGATCTCGCTGATCATGGGTCCCTGCGCGGGCGGAGCGGTCTACTCCCCCGCGGTCACCGACTTCACCGTGATGGTCGACCAGACCTCGCACATGTTCATCACCGGCCCCGACGTGATCAAGACCGTCACCGGTGAGGACGTCTCCATGGAGGAGCTCGGCGGCGCCCGGTCGCACAACACGAAGTCCGGCAACGCCCACTACATGGGCCACGACGAGTCCGACGCGATCGACTACGTCAAGGCGCTCATCTCCTACCTGCCGCAGAACAACCTCGACGAGCCGCCGGCGTACCCCGACGAGGCGGACCTCGAGATCTCCGAGACCGACCGGGCGCTCGACACGCTGATCCCGGACTCGCCGAACCAGCCCTACGACATGCACACGGTGATCGAGTCGATCCTCGACGACGAGGAGTTCCTCGAGGTCCAGGCGATGTTCGCGCCCAACATGGTCGTGGGCTTCGGCCGGGTCGAGGGCCACCCGGTCGGTGTCGTCGCGAACCAGCCGATGCAGTTCGCGGGCACCCTCGACATCGACGCCTCCGAGAAGGCCGCGCGCTTCGTGCGCACCTGCGACGCCTTCAACATCCCGGTGCTGACCTTCGTCGACGTCCCGGGCTTCCTGCCGGGCACCGACCAGGAGTGGAACGGCATCATCCGCCGAGGCGCCAAGCTGATCTACGCCTACGCCGAGGCCACGGTCCCGCTGGTCACGGTGATCACGCGCAAGGCGTACGGCGGCGCCTACGACGTGATGGGGTCCAAGCACCTGGGCGCGGACATCAACCTCGCCTGGCCGACCGCGCAGATCGCGGTGATGGGCGCGCAGGGCGCGGTCAACATCCTGTACCGCAGCGAGCTCGCCGACGCCGACGACCCGGACGCCAAGCGCGCCGAGCTCATCCAGGAGTACGAAGACCACCTCGCGAACCCCTACCTCGCCGCCGAGCGTGGGTACGTCGACGCGGTCATCCAGCCGCACGAGACCCGGGTCGAGATCGTCCGGTCGCTGCGGCTGCTGCGGTCGAAGCGGGAGACGCTGCCGCCGAAGAAGCACGGGAACATCCCGCTGTGAGCGACGAGAAGCCGACCGAGCCGTCGGCCCCGCTGTTCCTGGTCAAGGGCGATGCGACCCCCGAGGAGGTCGCCGCCCTGACCGTCGTGCTGCAGGGGGTCGCCGCCGCGGGCACGCCCGCCCCGGAGCCGAAGGTCGTCTCCGAGTGGTCTGCCAACCACCGCCGGCTCCGTCCGAACTACCCGGCCGGACCCGGAGGCTGGCGGTCCAGCGGCCTGCCCCGGTGATGCGTCGAGCCGACCCCGCCCGCAGTTAGGGTGCACTACGTGCCGCCGACCGATCCTTCCCACGCCTTCCGTCCCGTCGACGCCATCTCGTCGGCATTCGTCGAGGACTACTGCGCACTCGATCCCCTCGCTGCGACCGAGATGGGGATCGCGGGGTACGACGACCAGCTGACCGACCTCTCCCCCGAGGGCTTCGCGGCGCGCAACGCGCTGACCCAGCGCGCACTGGCCGCGGCCGAAGCCGCCACCCCCTCCGACGAGCGCGAGCGCGTCGCGAAGGAGGCCTTCGTCGAACGGCTGGGCCTGGAGGTGGAGAGGTACGCCGCCCACATCCCCCAGTCCCAGCTCTCCGTCATCGTCAGCGGCCTCCACGAGGTGCGGATGGTCTTCGACCTGATGTCGACCGACGGCGAGGAGGCCTGGCGGGCGATCGACGCGCGGCTGGCGGGAGTCCGCACGACGCTCGAGGGGTACCGGAGGACCCTCGTGGAGGCGGCGGCCTCGGGCCACGTCGCGGCCCGGCGGCAGATCGGCGAGGTCGCCGGGCAGGTCCGCTCCTGGACCGGAGGCACCGGTTCCGACGGGGGTGTCTTCAAGGCCCTGCTGGCCAAGGCCGACGTGGACCGCGTCCTGCGCCGCAGGCTCGAGCAGCACGCGACCGATGCCACCCAGGCGTTCAGCAGCTTCGGGAGGTTCCTCGACGAGCAGCTGGCTCCGAGGGGGCGCGAGGTCGAGGCGGTGGGCCGCGAGAGGTACGCCCTCGACTCCCGCTACTTCCTCGGCGCGACGATCGACCTGGAGGAGACCTACGCCTGGGGCTGGGAGGAGCTGCACCGGATCGACACCGAGATGGCTCGGGTCGCGGACAAGATCGTCCCCGGCGGAAGTGTCGATGAGGCGGTCACCGCCCTGGACGCCGACCCGGCGCGCGTCATCACCGGCCGGGAGAAGTTCCGGGACTGGATGCAGCGGCTCGCCGACCGGACCGTGACCGAGCTGGCGGACGTCCACTTCGACATCCCCGAACCGGTACGCCGCATCGAGTGCTGCATCGCGCCGACCAACGACGGCGGCATCTACTACACCGGTCCGAGCGAGGACTTCTCGCGCCCTGGCCGCATGTGGTGGTCGGTTCCCGACGGGATCGACGACTTCTCCACCTGGCGTGAGGTGACCACGGTCTTCCACGAGGGGGTGCCCGGCCACCACCTCCAGATCGGGCAGACCGCCTACCGGACCGAGAAGCTCAACCGCTGGCAGCGGATGATGTGCTGGGTCTCCGGCCACGGCGAGGGCTGGGCGCTCTACGCCGAGCGGCTGATGGACGAGCTCGGCTACCTTGCCGACCCCGGCGACCGGCTGGGCATGCTCGACGCGCAGGCGATGCGAGCTGCACGCGTCATCGTCGACATCGGCATGCACCTCCAGCTCGAGATCCCGCGAGGCAACCCGTTCGGCTTCCACCCGGGTGAGCGGTGGACGCCCGAGCTGGGTCTGGAGTTCATGCGCCAGCACTGTCGGATGGACGACCCCGTGATCGTCTTCGAGGTCAACCGGTACCTCGGATGGCCCGGCCAGGCCCCGTCGTACAAGGTGGGCGAGCGGATCTGGCTCCAAGCGCGCGCAGACGCCCGGGCGCGGCTCGGCGGCAGGTTCGACCTGAAGTCGTTCCACCGCAACGCCCTCGACCTCGGCTCGATCGGGCTCGACCCCCTCCGCGCCGCCCTGGCGCGCATCTCGTGAGCGACCGGCTCGTTCTCGCGTCCGCCTCCCCTGCTCGGCTCGCCACCCTGCGCAGCGCCGGCATCGGGCCGGAGGTGATCGTCTCGGGCGTCGACGAGTCACAGCTCCACCACGAGGAGCCTGCACGCCTCGCGCTCGAGCTTGCACGTCTCAAGGCCCGGGCGGTCGCGGACTCACTGGTCGGCACCGGTCGCTCGGCCTGGGTGATCGGGTGCGACTCGGTCCTCGAGCTGGACGGTGCGATCCACGGCAAGCCCGTGGACGCCGAGGAGGCGCGGGCGCGATGGCGGGTGATGCGCGGGCGCAACGGTGTGCTCCACACCGGGCACTGCCTGGTCGAGACGGGCTCCGGCCGCGAGGTGGCCCGCTCGGCCGACACCGTGGTGCACTTCGCAGACCCCTCCGACGAGGAGATCGACGCCTACGTCGCCACGGGCGAGCCGCTGAAGGTGGCCGGCGCCTTCACCATCGACGGGCTCGGTGGGGCCTTCGTGCGTGGCATCGACGGTGACCCGCACACGGTCGTCGGCATCGGCCTTCCGCTCCTGCGCGAGATGTTCACCGAGCTCGGGGTCCGGTGGACCGACCTGTGGGAGCGCTTCCCGGCGGGCCGAGCCTGACGCCGCACGCGCTTGCCGCGGTCAGCCTTCGAGGTCGGCGCCGGCCAGGGCGAGCAGCCCGAAAGAGCCCGCATCCAGGATCCGGTCGATGCCGAGCTCAGCCATCCGGTCTGCGGCACGTGCCGAGTCGACCTTGGTGCGGGCGTAGACCAGGTACGTGGCGCTCTCGTCGAGCGCCGCGACGCGGTCCTCGAAGCCGGGAGCCGATGCGTCGATGTTCACCGCCCCCGCCACGTGGCCGGCGGCGAAGGCTCCCGGCGGGCGAAGGTCGACGACCGTGTCGTCACCCTCGGCGATCACCTTCACGGCCTCCATCGCCGTGATGCGCACGACCGTGTCGTTGGCCTGTGACGTGCCGCACGAGGTCATACCGAGCACCGGCGCGACCACGGCAAGGGTCAGCATCAGACGGACCAGCAACCCCATGAACGGAGCCTAGTGGCTCCGCAGGCCCGTGAAGGCGTCAGGACGCCATTTCCCGCTCTGGTACTGCCGATTCCCGGCGGGGCCGCACGAACACGAAGCGACGGAACGCCCAGAATCGGGCCGCCGTGCCCAGGGCAAGGCCGATGACGTTCGCGGCGACGTTGTCCGCCAGCAGGTTGTCGAAGTGCAGGAGGTACCGGCTCGCCGCGAGGAGCAGGAGCGGGATCGCCATGGTGACCGTGTTGATCACGAAGAACGCCACCCTTCCCCCGGCTGCCCCGACCACCTCCCTGTGCCGGAAGGCCCAGGACCTGCTGCCGCGGTAGCTCACGACCATGCCGACGAGGTTCGCCAGGACATACGAGGTGAGCGGCCACTGGTGCAGCGGCCCGGGCGAGTACCAGACGAAGCCGTGGACCAGCACGTTGAAGATGAGCAGCGAGACGAGCGTGGCCACCCCGCCGACCGTGAGGAACTTGGCGGCCTCGGTGGCGAGGCGGTTGAGGCGGCGACCCATGGCGACCAGGGTACGTGCCCGACATTCCGGCTCATTCCGGCGGGCTGCACCGGCTCAGTCCACCCGCCGACGCCAGGGTCACTCCACGGGCAGTCCGAGGCCGCGCGCGATCAGCATGCGCTGCACCTCCGAGGTGCCCTCGCCGATCTCGAGGACCTTGGCGTCCCGGTAGAAGCGCGCGACCGGGTACTCCTCCATGAACCCGTAACCGCCGAAGATCTGCGTCGCGATCCGGGTGGCGGTGACGGCGGACTCGGTGGCGTAGAGCTTCGCGATCGCGGCTGCCTGCTTGAACTCCGTCATCGACCGGCCGGCGTCCTTCATCGCTGCTGCCTTGTAGGTCAGAGCGCGAGAGGCCTCGAGCATGACCTGGAGGTCCGCGACCTGGAAGGCCACCCCCTGCTTGGTGCCGATGGGGACCCCGAAGGTGGTCCGCTCCCCGGCGTACTCCACCGACATGTCGAGGCAGGCCTGGATCGCCCCGACGGCGAGTGCCGCGATCGCCACCCGGCCGTCGTCGAGGGTCGCGAGGAACTGCGCGAACCCCCGCCCGCGCTCGCCGAGCAGGTTCGCCTCAGGGACGCGGGCGTTCTCGAAGGTGAGCGGGTGGGTGTCCGAAGCGTGCCAGCCGAGCTTGTGGTAGGCCTTCTCGGCGGTGAAGCCAGGCGTGTCCGAGGGCACGATGATCGTGCTGACCTCGGCCTTGCCGTCGTCCCGCGTGCCCGTGCGGGCCGTCACCGTGACCACCGAGGTGATGGCGGAGCCAGAGTTCGTGATGAACTGCTTCGAGCCGTTGACCACCCACTCCCCGTCGACCAGCTCGGCCTTCGTCCTGGTGGCCCCCGCGTCCGAGCCCGACCCCGGCTCGGTGAGCCCGAAGCCGGCGAGAGTGCGCCCGGCCACGAGGTCGGGCAGCCACCTGTCTTTCTGCTCGTCCGTGCCGAAGGTCAGGATCGGGTTGATGCCGAGCCCGACGGCTGCCTCGAGCGTGATGCCCATCGACTGGTCGACGCGGCCGATCTCCTCGATCGCCACGCACAGGCTCGTGAAGTCGCCGTGCTCACCGGCGCCGCCGTACTCCTCAGGGGCGGTCAGACCGAACAGCCCGAGGCCGCCCATCTTCTGCACGACGTCCGTCGGGAAGTGGTGGTCGTGATCCCACTGCGCGGCGTGCGGGGCGATCTCCGCCTGGGCGAACTCACGCACGCTGCGGCGGAACGCCTCGTGCTCCGGGGACAGCTCGAACGACATGACGCTCCTCGGTGCTCCGTGGTGGTCCAACGGACCGGTTCAGAAGGGGGCGATGGTTTACGCTTACGTAAACGTAAGGCACTCTAGAGCCGTGCATGACATCACGCAACCGGACGCGTCACCTACCTGGACCATCGCCGAGCTGGCGGAGGAGTACGAGGTGACTCTGCGCACCATCCGGCACTACGAGGACCTCGGGCTGCTCTCCCCCGAGCGGCGCGGGACGGTGCGGGTCTTCCACAACCGGGACCGCGTCCGCCTGGCCCTGATCCTCCGCGGCCGGCGCCTCGGCTTCTCGCTGGACGAGATCGCCACCATCGTGAACATGTACGACGAGCAGCCCGGCGAGTCGGGCCAGCTGCACTACCTGCTGGAGCAGATCGAGGTTCGCCGCAAAGAGCTGGAGCAGCGACGCCGCGACATCGAGGAGACACTCGCCGAGCTCGACGAGGTCGAGCGTCGTTGCCGCGAGGACCTCTCACGCCTCGGACGGCCCGCGTCCGGGGACCGTCCCGTTGGTTGAATCGCAGCATGCGCTACGCCATCACCGGTGCCACCGGATTCCTCGGGGGCGTGCTCGCCCGCCAGCTGCTCGACGCCGGCCACGAGGTGGTCGCCCTGGTCCGTGACCCCTCGCGTGCGAGAGACCTCGCCGACGCCGGTGTCGAGCTGGTCCCGGGCGACCTCGACGACGCCCCGGCCCTCGACAAGCTCTGCGCTGGAGCGGACGGGCTGTTCCACGTCGCGGGCTGGTACAAGGTGGGCAGCCGCACGCCCGAGCTCGGCGAGCGGGTCAACGTGGAGGGCACGCGCAACGCCCTGGAGGCGGCCCGTCGAAACGGGGTGCGCAGGGTCGCCTACACGAGCACTCTGGCGACGAACTCGGACACCCGTGGCGAGGTCGTCGACGAGTCCTACCGGTTCACCGGCAGGCACCTCTCGGTCTACGACCGGACCAAGGCAGCCGCCCACGACATCGCGGTCGAGTACGCCTCCGACGGCCTCGACGTGGTCATCCTCATGCCCGGGGTCATCTACGGACCCGGGGACACCAGCCAGGTCGGCGCAATGATCGAGCGCACCGCTCGCGGGAAGCGGGTGGTCGCGCCCCGTGACGGCGGCATGTGCTGGGCGCATGTCGAGGACGTCGCCCGCGGGCATGTCGCCGGCATGGAGAAGGGCGCCCCGGGTGCGGCGTACATGCTCGCCGGTCCTCCGGCCAGCCTGGCCGAGGTCCTGCGCTCAGTGGCCGAGATCGCGGGGACGAAGCGTCCGCTCACACTGCCGGTGTCGATGGTGAGAGCCACAGCGGCACTGAACACGGCCATCGGCAAGGTGGTCCGGCTGCCCGCCGACTACACGGGCGAGTCGCTGCGGGCCTCCGTTGCGACCTACCTCGGCACGCCGGCGCGCGCCGAGCAGGAGCTCGGGTGGTCGGCCCGCGGCCTCGACGAGGGGCTCCGCGACACGGTCGCCTCACTGCGCTGAGCCGAGCCAAGGCCCTGTCGCTCAGACCGCGGGGCCCTTGTCGCGCACGTCGGCGACGTGCGTCATCGCCTCGCGCAGCTCGGTCAGCCAGCTGTCCGCGTGCTGCTGCACGAGCCGGACGCACCAGTCGACCGCCTCCGACCTCGACCGGGCGACGCCCGCCTCGATGAGCGTGTCGAGGACCTGGCGCTGAGGCTGCCGCAGCCGCGTCATGACGGGAGCCGCGACGTGGGTGAACAGCTCGCGCCTGTCGCCGACGACGACGCCCCAGGAGACCTTCCGCCGGAAACGGTGCTCGGCCTCGCGGGCGATCGAGATCCGCCGCTCGCGGGTGTCCTCCCGGAAGCCGCGAGCCCTCCCCGCCCGGGCCTCCGCCACAGCGGCCTCGCCCGCTCCCTCCTCGAGCTCCACGTCGGGGAGGTCGAGCATCACGGTGATCTCCTCACGGTCCACGGCGATCTCGGGTCCGGTGCGTCGCCACTCCTCCGGCAGCCGGCCGGAGAACCAGCCGCTGATTCGTTCCCGTTCTTCCTCTGTAATCATGTAATCAGCATTACTCGCCAAGGCTCTGCGGGCAACGGATGGCTGGACCAGTGAGAAGGGCCGTTCGGGATGACCGTCACATGGGCACGGGGCGTTCGAGGCGACGGCGAGGGCCTAGACTCCCGCCGTACCACCCTGACGATCCGAGAGACCCAGGAGCACGTGTGTCCGGCACCCCCGAGATCAAGCCACTGCAGAAGGTCCTGATCGCCAACCGCGGTGAGATCGCGGTGCGTGTGATCCGTGCCTGCAAGGACGCCGGCATCGGCAGCGTCGCGGTGTACGCCGACCCGGACCGCGACGCCCTCCACGTCCGGCTCGCCGACGAGGCCTACAGCCTGGGCGGTGCCACCCCGGCCGAGTCCTACCTCTCCATCGACAAGATCATCGACGCCGCCAAGCGTTCGGGCGCCGACTCCGTCCATCCCGGCTACGGCTTTCTGGCCGAGAACTCCGGCTTCGCCCAGGCGGTGATCGACGCCGGACTCGTGTGGATCGGCCCGCCGCCGGCGGCGATCGACGCCCTCGGCGACAAGGTCCAGGCTCGTCACATCGCCGAGAAGGTCGGCGCCCCGCTGGCCCCCGGCACCAAGGACCCGCTCGCCGACGCCGACGAGGCGGTGAAGTTTGCCGAGGACTACGGCCTGCCGATCGCGATCAAGGCTGCCTTCGGCGGCGGAGGCCGCGGCCTCAAGGTCGCCCGCGAGCTGAAGGACGTCGCAGACGCCTTCGACTCCGCCGTGCGGGAGGCGGTCACGGCCTTCGGCCGCGGCGAGTGCTTCGTGGAGAAGTTCCTCGACCGTCCGCGTCACGTCGAGACCCAGTGCCTTGCCGACACCCACGGCAACGTCGTCGTGGTCTCCACGCGCGACTGCTCGCTGCAGCGCCGCCACCAGAAGCTCGTCGAGGAGGCCCCGGCGCCGTTCCTGTCCGAGGAGCAGGTGACCAAGCTCTACGAGTCGTCCAAGGCGATCCTCAAGGAGGCGGGCTACGTCGGCGCAGGCACCTGCGAGTTCCTCGTCGCCGCCGACGGCACCATCTCCTTCCTCGAGGTCAACACCCGACTGCAGGTCGAGCACTGTGTCTCCGAGGAGGTCACCGGCATCGACCTGGTCCGCGAGATGTTCCGCATCGCGGCGGGCGAGGAGCTCGGCTACGGCGACCCCGAGGTGCGCGGACACTCCATAGAGTTCCGCATCAACGCCGAGGACGGCGGCCGCAACTTCATGCCGGCCCCAGGCACGCTGACCCGCTGGCACGCGCCGGCCGGCCCGGGAGTACGCCTCGACGGCGGCTACGACCAGGGCGAGACCGTCCCGGGCTCGTTCGACTCGCTGGTCGCCAAGCTCATCGTCACCGGCCGCGACCGCAGCCAGGCGTTGGAGCGGTCCCGCCGGGCGCTGTCGGAGTTCGTCGTCGAGGGCATGCCGACGGTCATCCCCTTCCACCAGGCGGTTGTCTCCGACCCGGCCTACGTCGGTGCCTCGAACCCGTCCGGCGAGGGCTCCTTCGACGTCTACACGACCTGGATCGAGACCGACTTCGACAACCAGATCGAGCCCTACGCCGGTGACGCCGAGGGCAGCGAGCCCGAGGAGCGGCAGAGCGTGACCGTCGAGGTCGGTGGCCGCCGCCTCGACGTCGTCCTCCCGGCCGGCTTCGCGGCGGCCGCAGGTGCCGGTGCTGCCGCGGCCGGCGCGAAGAAGCCGAAGCGCGAGAAGAAGAAGTCGTCCGCAGCGGTCAGCGGCGACTCCCTCACCTCACCCATGCAGGGCACCATCGTCAAGGTGGGTGTCGAGGATGGCCAGGAGGTCGCCGAGGGCGACATGGTCGTGGTCCTCGAGGCCATGAAGATGGAGCAGCCGATCAAGGCTCACAAGAGCGGGACCGTCACCGGGCTGAGCGCCGAGGTGGGCGCGACCGTCACCAACGGCGCCGTCATCTGCGAGATCAAGGACTGATTCCCGCCGTGGCGATGTTCAAGAAGGTTCTCGTCGCCAACCGGGGTGAGATCGCGATCCGGGCGTTCCGTGCCGCCTACGAGCTCGGCGCCCAGACAGTCGCGGTCTTCCCGTACGAGGACCGGGGCTCGGAGCACCGGCTCAAGGCCGACGAGGCCTACGAGATCGGCGAGCGCGGCCACCCGGTCCGGGCCTACCTCGACCCGGACGGCATCGTCGCGACGGCGGTGAAGGCCGGGGCCGACGCGGTCTACCCCGGCTACGGCTTCCTGTCGGAGAACCCCAGGCTCGCGGAGGCCTGCGCCAACGCCGGGATCACCTTCATCGGTCCCACCTCCGAGGTACTCACGCTGACGGGCAACAAGGCCCGCGCCATCGCCGCGGCGAAGCAGGCCGGTGTGCCGACGCTGGAGTCCGTCGAGCCGAGCACCGACGTCGACGCCCTGGTTGCCGCGACCGAGGGAATCCCCTACCCGCTGTTCGTCAAGGCGGTGGCAGGCGGTGGCGGCCGGGGCATGCGCAGGGTCGACGAGCCCGAGAAGCTGCGCGAGTCCATCGAGACCTGCATGCGGGAGGCCGAGAGCGCCTTCGGCGACCCGACGGTGTTCGTCGAGCAGGCGGTCGTCGACCCCCGCCACATCGAGGTGCAGATCCTGGCCGACGGCGAGGGCAACGTCATCCACCTCTTCGAGCGGGACTGCTCGGTCCAGCGACGCCACCAGAAGGTCGTGGAGATCGCGCCGGCGCCGAACCTCGACCCGAAGCTGCGCGACCGGATCTGCGCGGATGCCGTGCGCTTCGCGAAGGAGATCGGCTACCGCAACGCGGGCACCGTGGAGTTCCTCCTCTCCCCCGACGGTTCCTACGTCTTCATCGAGATGAACCCCCGGATCCAGGTCGAGCACACCGTGACCGAGGAGGTCACCGACGTCGACCTGGTGAGCTCGCAGATGCGGATCGCGGCCGGAGAGACCCTGAGCGACCTCGGCCTGAGCCAGGAGGGCGTCACGCTGCGCGGCGCAGCCCTCCAGTGCCGGATCACCACCGAGGACCCCGCGAACGGCTTCCGGCCCGACACCGGCAAGATCACGACCTACCGCTCCCCCGGTGGCGCGGGTGTCCGCCTTGACGGCGGCACCACCTACACCGGCGCCGAGGTCAGCGCTCACTTCGACTCGATGCTCACGAAGCTGACCTGCCGGGGCCGCACCTTCGAGATCGCGGTGGAGCGGGCCCGGCGGGCCGTCGCGGAGTTCCGGATCCGCGGCGTCGCGACGAACATCCCGTTCCTCCAGGCCGTGCTCGACGACCCGGACTTCCGGGCCGGCCGGCTGTCCACGTCGTTCATCGAGGACCACCCGCACCTCGTCCACGCGCGTTCCTCGGCGAACCGAGGCACAAAGCTGCTGACCTACCTCGCCGACGTGACGGTGAACCACCCACACGGCAGGGCTCCGGTCACGGTCGACCCTGCGAGCAAGCTGCCCGAGCTGGCACTCGACGTCCCCGCGCCCGACGGAACCCGCCAGCAGCTGCTCGCGCTCGGCCCCGAGGCCTTCGCCCGGCAGCTGCGCGAGCAGAGCCCGGTCGCCGTCACGGACACCACCTTCCGCGACGCGCACCAGTCGCTTCTCGCCACCCGGGTGCGCACGCGGGACATGCTGACGGTCGCGGGCCACGTCGCCCGTATGACGCCGAACCTGTGGAGCCTCGAGGCGTGGGGCGGAGCGACGTACGACGTGGCGCTCCGCTTCCTCGCCGAGGACCCCTGGGAGCGGCTCGCCGCGCTGCGCCAGGCGGTGCCGAACATCTGTCTGCAGATGCTGCTCCGCGGACGCAACACGGTCGGCTACACGCCGTACCCCACCGACGTCACGCGCGCCTTCGTCGAGGAGGCGGCGGCGACCGGCATCGACGTGTTCCGGATCTTCGACGCCCTGAACGACGTCGGGCAGATGCGACCGGCCATCGAGGCGGTCCGCGAGACCGGTACGACGGTCGCGGAGGTCGCGCTCTGCTACACCGGCGACCTGTCCTCGCCCGACGAGAAGCTCTACACCCTCGACTACTACCTCCGCCTCGCCGAGCGGATCGTCGAGGCCGGCGCCCACGTCATCGCGATCAAGGACATGGCCGGCCTGCTGCGGGCCCCCGCGGCCCGCACCCTCGTGACCGCCTTGCGCGAGCAGTTCGACCTTCCGGTCCACCTGCACACCCACGACACCCCGGGCGGGCAGCTCGCCACGCTGCTTGCGGCGATCGACGCCGGTGTGGACGCGGTCGACGCCGCGTGCGCCTCGATGGCCGGCACGACCAGCCAGGTGCCACTTTCCGCCCTCGTGGCCACGACCGACCACTCCGCACGGGAGACCGGCCTCGACCTCGAGGCGGTGTGCGACCTCGAGCCCTACTGGGAGGCGACGCGCCGGGTCTACGCCCCCTTCGAGTCGGGCCTGCCCTCACCGACTGGCCGGGTCTACACCCACGAGATCCCCGGCGGCCAGCTCTCCAACCTGCGCCAGCAGGCCATCGCGCTCGGTCTCGGCGAGAAGTTCGAGCAGATCGAGGACATGTACGCCGCGGCGAACGACATCCTCGGCAACATCGTCAAGGTCACGCCGTCCAGCAAGGTCGTGGGCGACCTGGCGCTGCACCTGGTCGCGGTCGGCGCCGACCCGCAGGAGTTCGCCGAGGAGCCGGGGCAGTTCGACGTCCCGGACTCGGTCATCGGGTTCCTCTCGGGGGAGCTCGGCGACCCGCCCGGCGGCTGGCCCGAGCCGTTCCGGACGAAGGCGCTCGCCGGTCGGAAGGTCAAGGCTCCCGTCGCCGAGCTCGCCGACGAGGAGCGCGACGGGCTGGCAAAGGACCGCCGGCGCACGTTGAACCGGCTCCTCTTCCCTGGCCCGACGGCGACCTACGAGGAGTCCTGCGAGAAGTACAGCGACCTCTCGGTCCTGCCCACGACGATGTTCCTCTACGGCATGGACACGGGCGAGGAGTACGAAGTCGACCTCGAGGAGGGCAAGCGCCTCATCTTCTCGGTCCAGGCCGTCAGCGAGCCGGACGAACGCGGCTACCGCACGGTCATGTGCACCATCAACGGCCAGCTGCGGCCGATCGCGGTGCGCGACACGTCGGTCGCGGCCGACGTCCCGGCGCAGGAGAAGGCCGACACCTCGAAGCCTGGCCAGGTCGCCGCTCCCTTCGACGGCGCGGTGACCGTCGCGGTCGAGGAGGGGGCGAAGGTCGAGGCCGGCGACACGGTTGCCACGATCGAGGCGATGAAGATGGAGGCTTCGATCACCTCACCCGTCGGTGGCACCGTCGAGCGGGTCGCGATCACCGGCACGCGGCCGCTCGAGGGCGGCGACCTGGTCCTGGTGATCTCCGGCGGCTGATCGCTCGCGTCAGCTCCACACGACCCGGGTCGCGCCGGTGCTGCGGGTCCACACGATGGAGCCGTGGGCGAAATCGACCCGCTCGCCGCCCCGCACGGCGTAGTTCGACGTGGTGGGCCAGCCGAGGCCGCTCCGGAGTCCACCCTCGTCGTTGAAGCGCCTGTCGATCGCACCGGTGACGACCACCGGCTCGGCGGGGCTCTTCATGTAGATCGCACCCCCTTCGAACCGCGCAAGGCGGTTGTCGCCACGCCGGCGTACCGGGGTGCGCGGGAAGCCGAGCTTCGAGCTCGGGCCTCCGAAGCCGAGGTAGGTCCGCAGGACCTTGCCGTAGAGCTCCTTGGCCCCCGTCCGCCTGGCGTAGTAGATCCGGCCGCGCTCGAACCGCTGCACGGCGCCCGCCGAGACGGCGAGCTCGCTGCTGCGCACGGCGCCCACCTCGGAGTCGGCCGCGCCGATGCGGCTCCAGCGGGTCATGATCGCGGTCGGCTCGATCGAGAACCAGTTGGACCGGAGGCCGTAGGCCCACCGGAAGCTGTCCCCGGAGATCGTCGCGTCGCCCTCGGTGCCGTCGAGGACCATCGAGCTCACGCGCCCCTGCCACTCGCCGTTGCCGTCACGGCTGGTCACGATGATCCGCCGGAGGGTTCCGATCGACGGGTGGCTGCGCTCGAGCACCCCGGCGTCGACGGTCACCGACCAGTCGTGCACGGCGTTGCCGCCCCAGCCGTCGTACGGGTCTGCCTTGGCGGCGAGGTACGGCACGCTTCCGGCGGAGGTCCAGCCCCCGCTGCTCGAGGAGAACTGCGTGAAGGCGGGGTTGCCGCCGTAGGTGAGGACCTCCCGCTCGGTCGCCCGCACAGCGGCGTTGCTGCGCGCGTCCTCGGCGCTCGCTCCGCCGTAGACCTGGCACGACGTGGTGTCGCAGATCTGGTAGTAGCGGTTGATGTTCTGGTTGCGCGACCAGGTGGCATAGGTGCGCGCGGCCACCGCCTGGGCCTTGACCGCCTCGGGCTGCCAGGAGGCAGGCATCTCCGACGGCACGACGCCCATGACGTACTGGTCCATCGAGACGATGTTCACGGTGTCCCGCGACTTCGACCCGGCCCTCGGCGAGGCCGCCCGCAGAATTCCCCGGTACTTCCTCGCGCCGGATGGCGTCCACAAGGTCATGGGGCCATTCGCGAAGAATTCCCCGTCGCCCCTTATCGGCCGCGCCCACGGGGCCAGGTAGCGCTGCCAGCTGCCGGAGTAGAACTCGAGGATCGTGCGCCCGTCGCGGACGTTGAGGCGCCACTTCGTGAGGCCGTCTCGCGCCGGCAGCAGATGGGTCGAGCCGTCGCCGAGCGCACGCACGGTCAACCCGGACGTGGCGCTCACCACCACGTCGTCGGAGGTGTCCGCACTGACCAGCACGCGCACCTTGCCACGAACCTTGCCCCAGGACGTTCCGGGATAGTAGAAGTTGGCAATCTCCTTGTAGGAAAGGCCTTTCAGCGCCGCACCTTGCGCGCCGTACTGCGACATGCCGTGGCCGTGGCCGTAGCCGTGGCCGTCCACCACGATCTTCTTCCCGACCGGGATCCAGTAGGACTGGTCGGTCGACACGGCCTCCGCCCGGTCCCGGGTCACGACGCCTGCCAGAGGTCCCAGCAGGACAGCCGCTGCGAGCACGGCAGCACCGATGACCTGTCTGCGTGAGCCCATCCCGGCTTCTCTCCTCGCCAGCCCCTCACGGCGGGACCGATGTGAACTGTGTTGCGCCTGTGAACAGCAAATTAGGGGCAAGTCCGTATTGCCGTCCCAGAAATGCCGGAATCGCCATCAAGTACATTTCTGTAATTACGTTCCTGTTATTTTGTTGCTTTTATCGATGACAGCCGTCCGGGTTTCGGCCGCTCCCGTACGCTCTGCGGCATGGACCTTCTCGTGGTTCTTCTCGTGATCGTGGGCGTCATCGCGGCCGTGGCCGCGGTCTCGACGCGCCGGCGTCAGACCCAGCTCGAGCAGCGCAGGCATGCGGAGCTCGCGGCGGTGCGCAAGGTCGCGGACGAGGACGTGACGCGCTTCGGCGAAGAGCTCCAGCGGCTGGACGTCGAGATGCTCACGACCCCGCTCGACGAGCCGATGCGGCAGGACTACCAACGTGCCCTCGACTCGTACGAAGCGGCCAAGGAGACGCTCCAGGCTGCTACCGAGCCGGACCACATCAAGCAGGTCACGAAGTCCCTGGAGGATGGCCGGTATGCCGTCGCCTGCGTGCTGGCGCGCAGGAACGGCGAGACGCTGCCGGTACGACGGCCGCCCTGCTTCTTCAACCCGGCGCACGGCCCGTCCACCACCGACATCGAGTGGGCCCCGCCGGGCGGGCTGGCCCGGGAGGTCCCGGTCTGCGCTGCGGACGCCGACCGGGTCAAGCAGGGGGCCGAGCCGGACATCCGCACCGTCCAGGAGGGCTACCGCAGGGTGCCGTACTGGCAGGCGGGTCCGGCCTACTCGCCGTGGGCGACCGGCTACTTCGGTGCCTACGCGGCCTCGAACCTGTTGCCGACGTTCCTGCTCCTGACCCTGCTCTCACCGACCTGGGACGGCGGGTACGTCGAGGGAGCCGACACCGACTTCGGCGCCGGCGACGGCGGGGACGCCGGTGACGGCGGCGGGGGCGACGGCGGAGACGGCGGGGACTCCGGCGGAGACTCCGGTGACGGCGGCTGGGGCGACGGCGGGGGCGCTGACTCCGGCGGCGACAGTGGCGGCTGGGGCGACTGGGGCGGTGGCGACGGCGGCGGGTTCGGCGACTTCGGCGGAGGGGACTTCGGGGGCTTCTGACCCCGGGCCGCGCACGCCGATGGTCAGCCGGGGTAGCGGTGCAGCCGTCGCGCGGCCTCCGCGACCGACCCGCTCATCGAGGGGTACACCGTGAACGCCTGGGCCAGCTGGTCCGCGGTCAGGTTCTCCGACACCGCGATCGAGACCGGGTGGATCAGCTCGCTGGCGCGCGGGGCCACCACGACTCCCCCGACCACGATGCCGGTGCCCGGGCGGCAGAACAGCTTGACGAAGCCGTCGCGGACGCCCTGCATCTTCGCCCGCGCGTTGCCCGAGAGCGGGAGCATCACCGTCTCGGCCTGGATCTCGCCCGCATCCACGGCCTTCTGGCTCCAGCCGACGGTGGCGATCTCGGGCGCGGTGAACACGTTCGCGGAGACCGTCCTCAGGTCCAAGGGCGTCACCTTGTCGCCGAGGAAGTGCCACATCGCGATGCGCCCCTGCATCGCTGCCACGGACGCGAGCATCAACACCCCGGTGCAGTCGCCGGCGGCGTAGATCCCGCGGGCCGACGTACGGGAGACCCGGTCGACGTTGACGAAGCCGCCGTCCTTGAGGTTCACTCCGGACTCCTCGAGGCCGATCCCGGAGGTGTTCGGCACCGAGCCCAGGGCGAGCAGGCAGTGCGAGCCCTCGACCGTGCGGCCGTCGGTCAGCGCGACCTTCACCCCGTCGCCCTGCCTCGTCACAGACTCCATGCGGGACTCCGACAGGACGGTCATGCCGCGTCGCCTGAAGACCTGCTCGAGCACCTCTGCCGCTTCCGGGTCCTCACCGGGGAGCACCCGGTCGCGGCTCGACACGAGCACGACGTCGATGCCCAGGGCGTTGTACGCGCCGGCGAACTCGGCCCCCGTCACACCCGAGCCGACCACGACGAGCCGCTCGGGAACCTCCGTGAGGTCGTAGACCTGGTCCCAGCTCAGGATCCGCTCCCCGTCGGGCTCGGCGCTCTCGAGCGTGCGCGGGCTCGCCCCCGTGGCGATGAGCACCGCGTCTGCCTCCAGGACCTCCGTGCCGCCGTCGGAGAGGTCCGCCACGACCTTCTGCGGTCCGTCGAGACGGCCGAGGCCGCTGACGACGCGGACCTTCTCACGGGTGAGCCGTCTTTCGATGTCGTTGGACTGCGCCATGGCCAGCGCCTTCACCCGCTCGTTGACCCGCGGCAGGTCGACGCCGAGAGCACCGCCGAGGCTGCCTTCCGGGCCGCGCAGGGAGATGCCGAGCTCGGCCGCCTCCCCCATGTCCGCCATCAGCTCGGCAGTGGCGATCAGGGTCTTGCTCGGGACGCAGTCGGTCAGGACCGCCGACCCGCCGATCCCGTCGGAGTCGACGACCGTGACGTCGGCTCCGAGCTGCGCCGCCACGAGCGCCGACTCGTATCCACCTGGTCCACCACCGACGATCACTACCCGATTCACGCGCGCCATTGTTCCATCTGCGCGATACCCTCCTGTTTCGTGCCTCTCTACGCCGCCTACGGGTCGAACCTCGATCCCACCCGCATGAGCGAGCGCTGCCCGCACTCCCCACTCCGCAGCACCGGATGGCTCACCGGCTGGCGACTGACGTTCGGCGGCGAGGAGCACGGCTGGGACGGCGCGCTGGTCACGATCGTCGAGGATCCTTTCGAGCAGGTCTTCGTCGCGCTCTACGACGTCACGGACGAGGACATGGCAGTCCTCGACGAGATCGAGATGGCCAGCGCCGGCCTGTACCGCAAGACCCGGGTGCGCGTGGCGACGATGGCCGGCAGCCATGTCGCGTGGGCCTACGTGCTCGATGCCTACGAGGGCGGGCTGCCGTCGGCCAGCACCGTCGGGATCCTCGCCGACGCCGCCGAGGCGGCCGACGCCCCCGACGACTATGTCGCCGCGCTGCGCGCGCGCCCGTGCCGCTCCATCGGCCTGTGAACGCCGCGTCTGTCGCCACGGCCGGGGCCGACAGGGTTACGCTGCCGCGGTGACGACGACCAGCACCTCCTCCCTCAGCGCCCAGGACCTCGCCGCCGGGGCCGCGCAACGCCTGCGCGAGCTCACCGGCGTCGAACACCACGACGTCGCCTTGGTCATGGGCTCCGGGTGGCTCCCCGCGGTCGACGCGCTCGGCGAGGCGACCGCCGAGGTGACCACGACCGAGCTGCCGGGCTTCGCGCCGCCCGCCGTCGAGGGCCACGCCGGCCGGGTCCGCTCGGTGCGGGCCGGTGACAGGAACCTCCTCGTCTTCCTCGGCCGCACCCACTTCTACGAGGGCCTCGGCGTCCGCCCCGTCGTCCACAACGTCCGAACCGCCGCGGCATCGGGTTGCAGCGTGGTGGTGCTGACCAACGGCTGCGGGGGCCTCGACGAGTCCTGGCGTCCCGGGACGCCCGTGCTCATCCGCGACCACATCAACCTGACCGGCACCTCACCGATCGAGGGTGCCCGCTTCGTCGACCTGACCGACCTGTACAGCGCCCGGCTGCGAGCCCTCTGCCAGGAGGTGGAGCCGGACCTCGATGAGGGGGTCTACGTGCAGTTCCGGGGCCCGCACTACGAGACGCCGGCAGAGATCGCGATGGTCCGGGCAATCGGCGGCCATCTCGTGGGCATGTCGACCACGCTCGAGGCGATCGCGGCGCGGGAGGCGGGCATGGAGGTCCTCGGGATCTCGCTGGTGACCAACCTCGCTGCCGGCATCACGGGCGAGCCGCTCAACCACGAGGAGGTCCTCGCGGCAGGCAACGCGGCGGCGTCCCGTATGGGCGACCTCCTCGGCGCGATCGTCCAGAAGGTCTGATGACGGTCCTCGTGACCGGCGCCGCCGGCTCCATCGGCCGGGTGGTCTGCGCCGGCCTCCTCGCCCGGGGGTTCGCCGTCGCGGGCCTCGACATGGCGGCCGAGCCGAAAGGGTTCACCGGCCCTTGGTTCACGGTGGACTGCGCCGACCCGGACGCCGTCTCGGCGGTGTTCGAGCGGCTCGAGGACACCGGCCGCATCGACGCGGTCGTTCACCTGGCGAGCATCCCTCACGAGGAGTCGCTGCCCGTGATCCTCGCCTCGCATGTGGTCACCACCGCGGCACTCCTCGACGCGATGGTGGAGCGCGGGGTGAGCCGCATCGTCTTCGCGAGCAGCAACCACGCCGTGGGCCGCACGAAGCGACAAGAGCTGCTCGGGAACGACGTGCCGGCACGTCCGGACACCTTCTACGGCGTCGGCAAGGTGGCAGCGGAGGCGCTGCTCCGGCTCTACGTCGACCGCTTCGGCATCGACGCCGTTGCCATGCGCATCGGCAGCTTCCTGCCGCAGCCCGAGACCCGCAGGCACCTCTCGACCTGGCTGTCCCATGACGACGCCGTCCGGATGGTCGAGGCCTGCCTCACCGCGCCGGATCCGGGCTTCGCGGTTGTCTACGGCATCTCCGCGAACACGCGAGCCTGGTGGGACCTCGCTCCAGGGCGCGCCCTGGGCTACGACCCCCAGGACGACGCGGAGGTCTTCGCGGAGAGGATCGAGGCGACGCCGATCACCGACACCGACCGGTTCGAGGGCGAGTACGTCGGTGGGCCGTACGCCGGCGACTCGTTCCACCGCCCCGCTCTCGATCGCGCCTGAGGCACCGAGCGCCGCCGGAGTCTCGCGAACCACGCCTCCCCACGCCGTGGCCTCCCGAGCCCGTCAACGGACCGACGTTAGCCTTCGGTCATGACCGCTTCCACACATCCTGCCGCTTCCGACAGCCTCATCGGGCGGGCTCGCGCCTGGGCCGCGGAGGACCCGGACCCGGAGACGCGCAAGGAGCTCGAGAGGGTTCTCGAGCGGGTCGAACAGGACCCCTCCGGTGTCGACGCGGCGGATCTGGCGGACCGGTTCCGGGGGCCTCTGGAGTTCGGTACGGCGGGCCTCCGCGGCGCGCTGGGCGCCGGTCCGAACCGGATGAACCGGGTCGTCGTCACGAGGGCGGCTGCCGGCCTGGCGGCGTACCTTCGGGACCACGGAGCGCACGACGGGGACCCCGTGGTGATCGGGTTCGACGCCCGGCACAACTCCGAGGCGTTCGCGCGCGACACCGCTGAGGTCATGGCAGGAGCAGGCCTTCGGGCGCTCGTGCTCCCCCGGCCGCTGCCGACCCCGGTCCTCGCCTTCGCGATCCGGGAGCTGGCCTGTGTGGCGGGTGTCATGGTCACGGCGTCGCACAACCCACCGCAGGACAACGGGTACAAGGTCTACCTCGGCGATGGCAGCCAGATCGTGCCCCCGGCCGACCGAGAGATCTCCGACCGGATCGAGGCGGTCGGACCAATGGCCTCGGTCGCCCGGGGGGACGGCTGGGAACGACTCGGCAACGACGTGGCGGACGCCTATGTGACTCGGGTGGCGGCGCTCGTCGCGCAGAGCTCCCCGCGTGAGCTGACCGCGGTGTACACCCCGCTGCACGGCGTCGGCGGCGACATCGTCGCCGAGGTGCTGGAACGAGCCGGCTTCCCGGCACCTCACGTCGTCGCTGCCCAGGCCGCGCCGGACGCGGACTTCCCGACGGTGTCGTTCCCGAACCCCGAGGAGCCCGGCGCGATGGACCTCGCCATGGACCTCGCCGAACAGGTCGGCGCCGATGTGGTCCTGGCCAACGACCCCGACGCCGACCGTTGCGCGGCCGCCGTACCCGGCCCTCACGGATGGCGGATGCTCCGGGGCGACGAGGTGGGCGCGCTGCTCGCCGACTTCCTGCTGCGCCGCGGGGTGCGGGGTGTCTACGCCACCACCATCGTGTCGTCCTCGCTCCTGGGGAAGATGGCCGCGGCGCACGGGCAGGAATATCGCGAGACGCTCACCGGCTTCAAGTGGCTCGGCCGGCTCGACGGACTGGCTTTCGGCTACGAGGAGGCGCTCGGTTACTGCACCGCCCCGGAGCTGGTCCGGGACAAGGACGGGGTGTCCGCGCTGCTGCGACTCTCCGAGCTCGCCGCGACGCTGCGCAGCGAGGGACGCACACTGACCGACCAGCTCGACCAGATCGCGCGCACCTACGGCCTGCACGCCACGGACCAGCTCGCGGTGCGCGTCGAGGACCTTGCACAGATCGCCGATGCGATGGCGCGGCTGCGCGCGGCTGCTCCCGCCGTCCTGGGTGGCCTCGCCGTCGAGCAGGTCGACGACCTGACCGAGGGCGGTCCGGACCTCCCCCCGACGGAGGGCCTCCGGTACCGCCTCTCCGAGGGGGCCCGGCTCGTCGTACGCCCGTCGGGAACCGAGCCGAAGCTCAAGTGCTACCTCGAAGTCGTGGTGCCGGTCGAGGACGACGACGAAGGCGCCGTCGACGCCGCACGCATCGCTGCGGCGGGTCGCCTCGACGCCATCCGCGCGGATCTCTCCGCGGCCCTCGGCATCTAGAGCAGGAGCGTCACCAGGAACGCCACCGCGGTCACGGCGAGCGCGACGATGCCGGCCCAGGCCCACTCGTGCCCGGGCTCCGGGTCCTGGGCGGTGCCGCTGGCCCCGGAGCGCCGCCGCGCGTCCTCGGCCAGCGCGAGGATCTGGCCCTCCACGAACTCCGCGTAGCTCGCCGTCGGAAGCTGCCGGGGCGGCGTGGGCTGGTGGCTGTACTCCTCGAGGCGATCCCAGCCGCGCAGGCTGCCAGGGCCGCCCTTCCTGCCCCTGGCCAGCTCACGCAACGGCGCTCCCACCCCGACGCAGACGAACCGCTCCTCGCCTGCCCACACGGTGAGCATCCGGCCCACGTGGACGTCCTCGACGAGGGCGAGGGGCACGTCGACGTCACGCACCGAGTTCTGCAGCCGCAGCACGTCGCGGTACGCCGTCGCCCGGGGCCGAAGCAGGGTCAGCCAGACGAGGACCCCGACGAACAGCGCGCCTGTGGCGACGCGAAGGCCGTCGAGCGTGTGCGCGTCCACGACGACGTACCCCACGATCACCGCGACCGAGACCAGGGTCAGCGAGCCGACGAACCGGCCGCTGGTCGCGTTGAACCGCTCGACAGGCTCGTCCCGTCCTGCCCCGCTCCGTATCGATGCCATGAGAACGATTCTGCCCGCGTGTCGGCGATTCTTCGCAGAGGGGGGCACCGCCATATGCTGGGTCGGTGACTACCGTCGTAAGCCCAGGCAAAGGGGCCGGGGACCTGGCGGAGGCGGCAGCGTCGGATGCCTCGCTGCGCCGGTTCCTCCACGGCCTGCCCGGTGTCGACCAGGTCGGCGCGGAGGCACGCGCCGCCATGCTGGGGACCCGCTCGATCAAGACCACGGCCAAGGAGTTCGCGATCGACCTCGCGATCCGGATGGTCGACCTGACGACGCTCGAGGGCCAGGACACCCACGGCAAGGTCCGCGCGCTCGCCGCCAAGGCGATGCGCCCCGACCCCGCGGACCCGTCCTGCCCGATGACCGCCGCCGTGTGCGTCTACCCCGACATGGTGGCGACGGCGAAGCAGGTCCTCGGCGACAGCGGCGTCAACGTGGCCGCCGTGGCCACGGCGTTCCCGAGCGGCCGCGCCGCCCTGGACATCAAGCTCGCCGACACCCAGGACGCGGTCGAGGCGGGCGCCGACGAGATCGACATGGTCATCGACCGTGGCGCGTTCCTCGCCGGCCACTACAAGCAGGTCTTCGACGAGATCGTCGCCGTCCGCGAGGCCTGCGGGAGCGCCCACCTCAAGGTCATCTTCGAGACCGGCGAGCTGCAGACCTACGACAACGTGCGCCGCGCCAGCTGGCTGGCGATGCTGGCGGGCGGCCACTTCATCAAGACGTCCACCGGCAAGGTCCAGCCGGCCGCGACGCTCCCGGTCACGATGATCATGCTCGAGGCGGTCCACGACTTCCGCGAGCAGACCGGCCAGATGGTCGGGGTCAAGCCCGCCGGCGGCATCCGCACCACCAAGGACGCGGTCAAGTACCTCGTGATGGTCAACGAGGTGGCGGGCCAGGACTGGCTCGACCCCGACTGGTTCCGGTTCGGCGCCTCCACGCTGCTCAACGACCTGCTGATGCAGCGCACCAAGATGAAGACCGGCCGCTACTCCGGTCCCGACTACTTCACCTTGGACTGATCGCCATGACTCCCAAGAAGTCCGCCAAGCAAGCCTTCGACTACGCCCCCGCCCCCGAGTCGCGCAGCATCGTCGACATCAAGCCGTCGTACGGCCTGTTCGTCAACGGTGACTTCGTGGACGGCCACGGCAAGGCGTTCAAGACGATCTCGCCGTCCACCGAGGAGGTCCTCGCCGAGATCGCGGAGGCCGACGAGGCCGACGTCGACGCCGCCGTGAAGGCCGCCCGCAAGGCCTACGACAAGGTCTGGGGCCGGATGTCCGGCCGCGAG
>DASVBF010000023.1:0-8620 GCA_036375975.1 Nocardioidaceae bacterium
GTGCTCTTCGCCGAGTTCGGCACGTCACTGCTGGCCGCGGTGTTTTGGCTGCTGGCCGTGACCAGAGCCGCGGACGTCCAGGAACGCTAGTGGGCCCCGTGGGACTCGAACCCACAACCCGCGGATTAAAAGACGGGCTGACCGCCGTACGGGCGGTCCTGCCTCATGCCGGAACGTCCGTGACCTGCGGCGACGTGGCCGGGCTTGTCCAAGCCGGTGCGTCCGGCCGTACCTGATCGCGTGTCGTCCGTTTACGCATTGCCAGCGCGCCTACCGACACAAGGGGGTGCGCCGTGGCTGACTCCGACGGCCGCTTTGACGCGGGCGAGCTGGTTCTGGAGGGCCGGTTCGCGATCGTCCCCGAGTGGGTGCTTGACGCCGGGATCAGCGACTGCGCGCTGCGGTTGTACGCCGTGCTGCTGCGCTACGGCCAGTCCTCGGGCGCGCGGATGCCGGGCCGGGCCACGCTGGCCCGCCGGCTGCGGAAGAAGTCCACCGACACCGTCGACCGGGCGATGAAGGAGCTCGTCGGGATCGGCGCCGTTGTGGTCGAGCACCGGTACGACGGGGCGCAGCGGCTGACCAACCGCTACCACGTGCGCACCGCACCACCTAGCCGCACGGATGCGGCTACCCCCGTCGATCGGCCTGCGGGTGGTCGCACCGGTGCGGCTACCCCTGGCCGCACGGATCGGGCCACCCCTGGCCGCAGGGATGCGGCGGGGGTAGCCGCAGGGATGCGGCATGACCGAGAGCACTTGACCGAGAGGAAGACCCCACCACCTCCACCCAGGCCGGCGCGAGAGACGTCGTGGGACGGGCAGCACGGGCGGCTGGTGGAGGAGTGCGGGATCACCGACTGGCCCGGCTTCCTCGCCGGCGTCGCGCGGCGGCGCCGCGAGGCCGGCGCCGCCGCCGGCCGGTGGGGCGAGCAGCCGGTGCTGGCCGCGCTGCAGCTCGCCGTCCGCGGCCGGGGCTGGCCGGCGACGGCCGCGCCACGAGCCCTGCTCAGCGTGGCCGCCGACCCGGCGACACGCAGCCCGATGCGGGTAGCGGAGGCAGGGCCGTGGTGGGACGAGCCCGCGCCGCCACCGTCGGTTGGCGACCCGAAGTTGGCCGCGATCGAGGAGGCCCTGGACGCTCAGGACGGGCTGCGGGTGCTGCTGCAGCGCGACGCCCGGGCTCAGCTCGCGGCCGAGGGCGTCCCAGTGACCCGTCGGACCGTGCTCCGCCGGGCGCACGAGCTGCTGCTCGCTCGTCAGGGTGAGGTCGCGGCGTGCTGACCGGCGACCGTGCGACCCGGCGGATCCGGCGGCTGAGCACCAGCGGGGTGGTGGCACTGGCCGTGGCCGGGTTCACCCTCTCCTACGGCGCGTTGCACCAGCTCGCGGTCACCCACGGCGTGCCGCCAGGGCTGGCGTGGGTCTGGCCGCTGATCATCGACGGGTTCATCGTGGTGGCCAGCCTGGCGGTGCTGCACGCGGTGCTCGAGCGACGACGCACCGCCTACCCGTGGGCGCTCGTGCTGCTGTTCTCGACCGTGTCGGTCGCGTTCAACGTGATGCACGCCCCGCCGACCCCGGTGGCACGGCTGGTGGCCGCGGTGCCGCCACTGGCGCTGGTGCTGTCCTTCGAGCTGCTGATGCGCCAGATCCGCACCGCGCTCGAGAGCCCACCGCAGTCATCGAACCCCTCGGCTCCGACCTCCGCGCGCACCGAGCGGTCGGTTGCGACACCCACGCCATTACGGCCGCTCGCGGTCGCAGCCGAGACGCCTCGACCGCGTCGGCGGACGGTGACTTCGCAGACCTCGACGGGCGAGCTAGTGCCGCGGGCGCGACGGGTCTTCGATGAGTGGACCGCGCGTGGGGAGCGGGTTACCGGGGCGGTGCTGGCCCGGGAGCTGGGGATCAGTGACGGCTATGGCCGGCGATTGCTGCGCCAGTTCGCCAGCGAGGCGGACGCCGGATGATGACGGTGCACAAGCTGTCCGCCGGGGACGGCTACACCTACTTGACCCGCCAGGTCGCCTCGCACGACCACCACCGCGAGCGCGGCCGGGACCTCGCGGACTACTACACCGCCACCGGCAACCCACCCGGCCGGTGGACCGGCCGCGGCGCTGCGGCGCTCGGCGTCACCGGCCGGGTGAGCGAGGCGCAGATGAAGGCCCTGTTCGGCCGCGGCCTGCACCCGGACGCCGACGAGCTGATCGCCGAGCGGCTCGCCGCCGACGCCACCCCACAGCACGCCGAGCAGGTCGCCCGATTGGGGCGGGCGTTCCCGGCGTACGACGCCTCCTCCGCCCGGAAGGCGGTGGCCGGCTACGACCTGGTGTTCACCCCGGTCAAGAGCGCCAGCCTGCTGTGGGCGCTCGGCGACGAGGCCATCAGGCGGGCGGTGGAGGAGGCGCACCACGAGGCGGTCGCCGACGTGCTCGGCTGGCTCGAGCGGCACGCCGCGTTCACCCGGGCCGGGGACGTCGGGCAGGCGCAGATCGAGACCCGCGGGCTGATCTGCGCGGCGTTCGACCACCGCGACTCCCGGCTCGGCGACCCCGACCTGCACACCCACCTGGCGGTGTCCAACAAGGTCCGCGGCGTCGACGGGGTGTGGCGCTCGCTGGACGGGCGAGCCCTGTTCCACGCCGGGGTCGCGGCCAGCGAGCGGTACAACACCCGGTTCGAGGACGCGCTGACCCGCCGGCTCAGGGTGCGGTTCGTCGACCGGCGGGACACCACCGGCCGCGACAAGCGCCCGGTGCGCGAGGTCGCCGGCGTCCCGCTCGAACTGATCCGGCACTTCTCCCGCCGCCGGCAACTGATCGAGCACCGGTACGGCGAGCTGCTGGCCGCCTACCGCGGCAAGCACGGCCGCACCCCGCCCCGGGCGGTGCAGGTCAAGCTCGCCCAGCAGGCCACGCTGGACACCCGGGAGGGGAAGCCGCCGACCCGGGCGTTCGGTGATCAGCTGGCCGGGTGGCGGGCCGAGGCCGAGCAGGTGATCGGCGCCGACGGCGTGGCACAGATGCTGCGCGACGCGATCGCCCAGCCGACCAGGAGTGCCGCCGTGAACCCGGACCTTGTCGAGTCCTTGTCCTTGCAGGTGCTGGCTACGGTGGCCGAGACCCGCTCCACCTGGTCGCGGTGGAACCTGCAAGCCGAGGCCGAGCGCGCCTCGCGCGGGCTGCTATGCCCGACGCGCGCGGATCGTGACCGACTGGTCGAGGCGGTCGTGGTCGCCGCCACCGGACCGGAGGTGTCGGTGCGCATCGCCGCGCCTCAGCTGGTGGACGACCCGCCCGAACTGCGGCGTTCGGACGGGGAGTCGGTGTTCGTTCCGCACGCCTCGGAGCGCTACACCACCCCCGCGATCCTGGCCGCCGAGCAGCGGCTGGTGGCCCGCGCCCGAGTCCCCGCCTTCGCTTCGCACGACCCGGCGTTCGTGGACGCCGTCCTCGACCGGTGGCAGGCGACAACCGGTCGCGCGTTGGACGCCGGGCAACGCGCCGTCGTCCGCGACTTCGCCACCAACCCTCGTGCCCTTCGGCTGGGCATCGGGCCGGCCGGCTCTGGGAAGACCACCGCGATGGCCGCCCTCGCCGCCGTCCTCGAAGCGCAGGGCCGACGGCTCGTCCCGCTGGCCACCAGCGCGAAGGCCGCCCAGGTGCTCGGCGCCGAGCTCGGCACCCGGGCGGAGAACCTGCACAAGTTCCTGCTCGAGCTCGACCGTCGCGACCAGTCAGCGGGCCGGCGCAGCGGTTCGGACGAGGACGACGCGTTCTACCGGCTCGATCCGAACACCGTCGTGCTCGTCGACGAGGTCAGCATGGCCGGCACCCTGCTCGCCGACCGGCTCACCGAACGCACCGCCCGAGCCGGGGCGACCGTGCGCGGACTCGGCGACCCCCACCAGCTCGACGCCGTCGAGGGCGGCGGCTGGGTACGCCTCGTCGCACACGAGACCGGCGCGGCCGAGCTCGCCGCGCTGCACCGCTTCCGCGACCCCGACAAGGCGGCCGCCAGCCTCCAGCTGCGGGCCGGCGACCCGGAGTGCCTCGGCTACTTCGAGCGGGACGACCGGATCCGGTCCGGGACGATCGAGGACATGGTGGAAGCCGCCTACCAGGGCTGGCGCACCGACATGCTCGCCGGCCGCACCTGCGTCATGACCGCCGCCAGCATCGTCGACGTCGCGGCTCTGTCCGCCCGGGCCCGCCTCGACCGGATCGCCGACGGCCAGGTCGAACCCGATGGCGTTCAACTGCGCGACGGCAACATCGCCGGGGTCGGCGACTGGATCGTCACCCGCCGCAACGACCGCCTCCTCGGCGTCCGCGGCACCCGCGACTTCGTCAAGAACGGCGACACCTGGAGCATCCAGGCCCGCCGCCCGGACGGATCACTCGTCGTCGAGCACCACTGTCACCGAGGGCGGATCCTGCTGCCGGCCGGCTACGTAGCCGAGCACGTCGAGCTGGCCTACGCCACCACCGCACACCGAGCACAGGGCACAACCGTCGACACCGAGCACCCGATCGTTACCCCCGGACTCACCCGCGAGGCTCTGTACGTGATGACCACCCGCGCCCGCGACGACACCACCCTGTACGTCGTCACCGACGCCACCCTCGACCCTGCGACCGACCACCCGCCCACGCCGCCGAGCGACACGAAAGCCGTGCTCTGCAAGATCCTTACGACCGAGGGGGCTGAGTGGTCCGCCACCGAGACCATTCGTCAGACCCAGGCGGACGCTGAATCGCCAACCCAGGGACGCGCCAAGAGCCGGTACGCACGCGCGGTGGGCGCAGTCACTCTCCGCACACCGCAGGGCCTTCATGTGCCGAGCACGGAGCGTCTGACGGAACCCTCGGGGCACCGCCGTCCTGGACCCCTGGCCCGTGGGCCGTACCGATGATCTCCATGGAACACGGCGAGTCCGCACCGTTCGCGTGGATCCAGGCCGATGGTGAGCTCTCGACCATGAGCGGGCCGGCCAGGTCCGCCGCGGAGACGGGCGAGGTATCCGGCCAGCACCCGCGATGCGTCATCGGCGGCATATGACCCGTGACAAAGCGAGACGTCAGTGTGAAACTGGCGGATCATGCGCCGAAGAGATCGCGAACCTCCGACAATCAGAGGTCGTTCTTGTTCCGACCCTGAGTGTGTTTATGCCGGCCGGCAGTCACTGCGTGACGCCTGGGGGGAGCGGCGAGTTGCCGGTTTGATTCTGCACTGGCTTGACCTCAGGACTTCCGACATCAATGCAAATTACGGCAGTCTGCGGATGCTCTGCACAACACTAGCGTTCGTTGCGGTCGCGGTCAGCATCGGGCAGGTCGGTCTTCCCGGTGCGGGCCACTACGGCGCAGGGCGCGGAGTAGTTATTGGGATATACGTCAGTGTTGCGTGGCTGACCGTCGCTGGCCTTCGTACCATCATTCTGGTCGTCATGAATTCTCGCACGTCGCGCACCGATCATGACTCGCGATGACTACGTGCGACCGAGGGGGGATTCCGCGCGGAGTTGGACGCAATCGGCGCGAACAACCACCTCTGCGGTCGCCAGCGGACCCAAAACGTCAGGGGCGACGCGGCCGAGCCAGTCGCGATCCTGCAGTTCAAGTTCCTGTTGTCTCGTTCTAACGAGATCGACGACCTCAGCCATTAGTTGGTGCTCGGAGCCGAACGCGCACATCAGATAGGCCACGGCGAGTCGAAACCCCGTAGGTAGGTACTGGTCATTAAGCCGCTTCTGTCGCTTTAGCCAGGCAAGCACCTCCCGACCTCGATCCATCGCTCCAACGCTCAGTAAACAGGTCATCGCAACATTCTGGATATCCGCTTTTGGGTCCGTCAGAAGGGAAACGTAGAACTCGGTCAGGCCGGCCCCTTCTCGCCGCGCCAACGCCCTCATTGCCACGATTCGCGGATCTCGGCTTTGCCGGCTGTCGGCGGCAATCCGACGCAACTCTTCGGTCACGCGTGGATCCGAGCCATGACGGAGGGCGGCCAGCAAATACGGCTGTATTGACGGTCGATGTCGACCTACCGCCTCGATGACCGCCTGTTCGCCCGCAGGCCCCAGAGCCACCGCGATCGGACTGGTTGCGCGGAGAACGTCCGAGTTGGCAACTTCGAGCAGAGGGGCCACGTCGGAAAGAGGAATTTTTACCCCGGCGCTGCGCGCATGTTTCAAGATAGCCACCAGAACAGATGGCCGCTGCTCGCCCCTCAAAAGCTGCCCGACCGCCTGCGTCGATGACACCGGATCACCATGTGCGAAGAGGTCTGACAGGAATTGATCACGCAGTCGGGAAGACTTGAGGGCAAGAAAGCGCTGACGTACCTGATCTAGATCCTGTGTCACTAGCATGCTTTCTCAAGCGTAGGGAGTGCCCCGACAATTGTACCTGCAAACCCACTTGTACTGGTCCACCTTGTAGTGCCAGACCACGGTATGCCAGCCAAACGCCAGGGCAATCGCGTCGTCCGCGTCCCTCTGCTGCTTTGTTCGCCGTCCCGAGTTTGCTTTGACCTCGTATAGCTGAAAGATCTCATGCCCTCTCGAGTTCGTTCCCATGTAGACGGCAACATCGGCGATTCGAAGTCCCCACTCACCATGGATCCTCTTGTGCCAGAATACTCGCGACCGTCCATAGATCCTGACGAGGGTGTGAAAAGCGCGCAGTTCTGCTTCCAGCCCAATCTCATAATTAGATCTCTTGACTTTGTGCCAGCCCCCATTGCCGTCGTGCATGCTGGGAAAGTCGAATATGTCGCACCAAAGAAGGCAGCGGCCATCAAGATCGGATTTATTGACGGGGTCTTGTGTCGCGTAATCGTAGGCATTCAGCGCGCCGCCGCGGACAGGGTCAGTGGATAAGAACCGACCGGAGGCCGGGTTGTAGAGGCGGACGCCCATGAGGACGAGACCGGTGGGCGTTTGGGCGGAGCGCTGGTCGGCGCCGAGCCAGCCGTAGCGAGGGCCCGGGGCGGTGTTATCACGTGGATTGCCGTACTCGTCGGTGTCCTGGAGAACCGCGGCGGCAGTTGTCAGGTCGAGGGTGGCGGCGATGTCGCCGTGCAGCCCGGCCAGCTGCAGCACCACCGCGCCGCCGCGGCTGACCGCGGCGAGGTCGCCGGCGGGGCCGGTGACGTTGCGGGTGATGACCGGCGCGCCGGCCGGGTCCTTCTCGTTGATCCAGTCGGGACTGTCCCCGTCGCCGCCGTAATGGTTGGTCGAGGTGCCGTCGCTAGCCAGGGCCGGACTGGTGACGACGGTGTAGGCCGAGAAGCGGCCGGCCGGGTCCAGGGTCCAGGTCTGGTCCTGGGTCGCACCTGGGTTGCCCGGATCGGGGTGGGAGCCGGAGACATGCTGGACCAGGTCGTTCTTGTAGTAGCCGATCACAGTGCCGGAGGGCATCGCGGTGGTGCGGCCGAACGTGTCATAGGCGTAGCCGGCGGTCTGCAGCCGGTCCGCCGAGTCGTAGCTGCCGGTGGTGCCGGGAACCGGCAGCGCCGGGCAGGACCCGTCCCCGACGCCGACGGTGGTGGCCAACCCCGTCCGATTGGAGTTGCTGTCGAAGGCGTAGGCGCGGGCGGTGCAGGTCCGGTTGCCGTCCGGGTCGGCGACCGTGTCCAACACGCCGGTGAGCCGCCCGGCCCTGTCGTAGGCATAGGTCTGGGCCGAGTTGCCCTGATGACTGAGCCACTGGCTGTGGACGGACTCGCCGACCGTCTCATCGAGCAGCGGGTCCGCGAGCCCGGCCTTGGTCCAGGTCCGGCCGGTCAGCGTCCCGGCGGGGTCGCTGGCCTGCGTCATGGCCACCCCACCGGGGTAGCCAAGGCTCACAATGCCTCCGTCGGCGTCATACCCGGCGGTGAAGGTGCCCGCGGCCGAGTCCGTCAGCGACGCGAGCAGCCCGCGTGGGTCTCCGGTCGTCGACGTGCCGTAGCTGTAGGTGGTGGTGGACGGGGCGGAGTCACTGACCTGGGTGGGCCGATCGAGCTGGTCGTAGCGGGTGGCGGCGGTGTTGCCGGCACCGTCGGTGTAGGAGATCTGCCGGCCGAGGTCGTCGTAGCCGCGGGTGATCCGTGACTTCGGCGCCCCCGTCCCGACGGGACTCGTCGTGGTACGGGATTCGACCCAGTCGACCAGCCCGGTGGCGGTGGCGTAGTGGGTGTAGGTGTCGTCCACTCCGGCGCCGACCCCGCCGGTGACCCCGGTGGCCTGCAGCCTGCCGGCCGGGTCGTAGCTCATCGTGCTGGTGCGCGTGGTGGCGCCGACTGCTTCGGTGACCGTGGCGGGCTGGCCCCATTGGTTGTAGGTGGTGGTGGTGGTGGGCAGTGTGGTGGGGCCGGGCACCGTGGCGCCGGTGATTGCCCCGCCGGGCAGCGTCTTGCAGATCAGCCCGTCCCATTCGGGGTGGTTTTGGCACGCCGGGTCAGCGGCGGAGGTGTCGAACGTGTAGTAGATGGTTTTGGTGATGCCGGCGGTGGCCGCGGTGGTGCTGGTCTCGCTGGGCATGCTGGTGGCGGTCACCCGGCCGGTGCTGTCGTAGGCGGTGCGGCGGGTGAGCGCCAGGCCGCCCGGGTCAATCGCGCTGGCGGTGGGC
>DASVBF010000183.1:0-8847 GCA_036375975.1 Nocardioidaceae bacterium
TGGGCCCACACCCTAGTGGCGCGTCCGACCCACCGCACCGGGATTAATCGCGCGCCACGGGGGCCACGCGCTTATGCCGCGAAGAGTGGAAGCGCGGAACTGCCGATGAGCGGTCGCTGGAAGCACTTCACGTACTCGTGATGGACTGCGTGCATGGAGTTAGCCATCCAGTCTGACGGCGTTGAATTGCCAGCCACTCTGGCGCTCCCGGCAGGCGAAGTGCGCTCTGGAGTAGTGGTGCTCCATGGGGCCGAGGCCGGTGAGCGTTCCTACTTTCTCTATGAGCACCTGGCGCAAGTTCTCCCACCGACAGGCGTCGCTGTGTTGCGCTATGACCGGAGGCCGTCCCTTGATGGACATGATGTCCCACTGCAGCGTCAGGCCACCGACGCTCTCGTTGCGCTCCGCCGACTCCGCGAGATTGTCGACGATGCACCCGTAGGACTCTGGGGTTTCAGCCAGGGTGCATGGGCGGCTCCACTGGCTGCCGTTACTGATCCCAGCATCGTCACGTTCCTGATCTGCGTGTCGTGTTGCGGTGCGTCCCCGGCGGAGCAGATGCGGGACGGCTGCGCCAAGCAGCTGCGCAAGTACGGCTACGATGACGCCGCCGTCGCCCACCTCACATCTACCCGACTGGAGTACGAGCGGTTCCTTCGTAGTGGTGAGGAGCGGTCGGCGGCACAGGCGCAACTCGACAGCGCCGCGGCACGCCCGTGGTTTCCCCTCTCGTACCTACCCCGCACCCTTCCGTCACCTGGCTCGTGGCGGGACATGGACTTCGACCCTCGACCGCTGCTGGCCAGCCTCACGTGTCCGGTTCTGGCGTTCTACGGAGAGACCGACGAATGGATGCCGATAGAGGAGAGTGAAGCCGCATGGCGGGCGGCCAGGGAACGCGGTGCGCTCAAAGACCTCACTCTGGTCCGCCTGCACGGTGCGGACCATTTGCCCACCGAAGGAGGACGTCCCGAGATGGAGAGAATCAGTGCTCTATACACCGAGACGTTGACCCGCTGGTTGGCGTCCGTCTCCTGCGAGCGATAGAACTCCGAATGCACTCATCTGCGCAGACCAAGCTCGCTGCCACATCCGGATCTACCGCGGAGCGTGAAAGCGGGTCGGCCCGATCAGTGCGAGATGCGGCATGGGCGGGTCAGCCGTTGCCGGGCGTGCGGCCTCCACCGAGGCCCTACTCGCTAGGCTCCGGCCGTGCCCACCGCGGACCCGTCGGCGTACGACTGGATCAACCAGGAGCTGGCATGGTTCGGCGTCGCAGCCTGTGTGACCGTCGCCACCGATGCCACGCGGGAGCAGCTGGCCGCGGCCTTCGGGGTCGACCTGTCGTCGCCGCAGCCGGGGATCCTCGCCCTCAGGCAGACCAGAGCCGCCTCGGCGGATAGGCCCCGCTCGCCCTACGACCTCCCCCTTGTGCCGCAGGAGGAACCGCGGATGGTCTCGCTAACCACGATCCAGGGACGTCAGGTGGCGATCGAGGTCTGCAACAGGGCTACCTCCTCCGGGGATGAGGTGACCGGAACACCGCGGTCATGCCGATCGCGCTCCACGTGGCGAACCTGCCCTCCAACGCACCAGGCGCCTATCATCTGAACACGTCTTTGTGCACCAAGGGGTCACATGGGTGAATACGTGTACTCGGTCTGGATCAGAGCGACTCCCGCGCAGGTGTGGCGTACATATGTCGATCCGAACCGCATCCCGGAGTGGCAAACGGGAAAGCCGCTCATTGAAGACGCGCGCGGCGATCCCGGAGAGGCCGGCTCCACATACGTCTCAAGGCGCGGCCCGCTTGCGGCACGGACAACGGTGGTCACTTCGGCCGTTCCTGCTCGACTCGTGACCAGGACTGACGCGTACCTCGGTATGCAGTTCGAGCTCACCTCCCGACTTACCGCCCGAGCAGGTGGCACGCACCTCGAACTCACCGCGAAGACCCGCTGGCCACCAGGACGCCGGATGGTCGGGAGAGTCGTCGACCGGGTGATCCTCAACCCCCGTGAGGCTGACAAGGAACTGACGAACCTCAAGTCGATCATCGAGCGGGAAGCCGCGGACTAATCAGTTGAGGTCAACCCGGAGACGGTCCTATTGGAGGCCGGGGAGCCACCTGGCGATATCCCCGGACTCAGCCGGCCAACGACGAAGTGCCCCCGACCGGCAAAAGCGCTGGTCAGAGACCCTTGTCGCTGGGTGGCAGGTGCAGGATTCGAATCTGCCGATGAGCGGACGGGCCCGTTCTCGCGCGCATCGAGCGATCAAGCGCTAATGAGATGCATTTTCGAGCGCGGGCTGCGAAGTTGAGACGGTGCTTCAAGTGGATGAGGTTCGGACTCTGGTCGAACAGACATTAGCGGACGCGGTGCTGGGCATGTACCTGCACGGCTCCGCCGCCCTTGGCGGACTGAGGCCAGCGAGCGACATCGATGTGCTCGTGATCACAAGTCGAAGTCTGAACGAGGTCGAACGACGCGCTGTGGTCGCCGGGTTGCTTCCCCTCTCCGGACCGGGAGCGGACGGTCGACGTTCTGTCGAACTCACCATCCTGGTGCATTCGCAGGTTCGTCCATGGCGGTACCCGCCACAAGCCGACTTCCTCTACGGCGACTGGCTCCGCGCCGAGATCGAGACGAGTGGGCCACCGCGGCCCAAATTCATGCCAAACCTCGCCATCGAGATCCCGCAGGTGCTCGCCAGCCGGAACATCGTCAGCGGGCCCGCCCCCGAAGTGCTGCTGGACCCAGTGCCTGTCTCGGATAGAGTCCGAGGCAGTCTGGATGCGATCCCATCGCTACTCAGTGACCTGCACGAGGACACTCGCAACGTGGTGCTCACCATGGCCCGGATCTGGGCCACTACGGCAACGGGACACGTGATGAGCAAAGAGTCCGCAGCGACGTGGGCGCTCACTCGACTGCCACCACGAGATCGACCGGTCCTGAAGCACGCCCTTCACCTGTATCTCACCTCCACGTACGCGGAGGAGGCACCGTGGGCTGAACATCTGAGGTCCCAGGTGGATGGTCACATCCGCGCCGTACTACGGGAAATCGAACGTACCGCCGGAGGGACCCCCTTAAGCACCCTAAGTTCATGCGCCTGAGAGCGTGCCGGCAATCCGGGCGGTGGTACTGGTCTTGTCCCGCAACAAACCGGTTGGGACGTCGGTGACCTCTCACGACAATGACGACGTGGAGGAGATCGAGGTCGTCGTAGCCCATACCGAGCGCGCGACCCTCCGCGTCGGCGAGGTGTTCCTCAAGATCGACGCAGACCAGACGCGCGCCGAGGTCGAGGTCGAAGCGATGCGGACGGCACCGATTCCTACTCCCCAGGTCCTGTGGCGGAAGCCGCCCGTGCTCGCACTTGCCGCTCTCCCAGGGACGGCACTCGGTCGCCTCGGCGAGCCGTCGACCGCCTCCCCGACAGCATGGGCCGCGGCGGGTGCCGCCGTACGCACGCTGCACGACGCGCCGGTGCCGCCGTGGCAATCTCATCGAAACTCGGAGCAGGCCCCGAGTCTCGACAGCGAGTGCATATGGCTCCTCACGAACGACGTCCTTCCTGCTGACCTGGTCATGCGTAACCGCGACATCGCCCAGGCTGCGCTCCGACCATGGACACCGGTCTTCACCCACGGCGACCTGCAGCTCGATCACGTCTTCGTCGACGGTGACGAGATCACCGGCGTGCTCGACTGGTCCGAGGCGGGCCAGGGCGATGCCATGTACGACCTCGCCATCCTGACGCTCGGACACCCTGAACACCTCGGCGACGTCATAGCGGGCTACGGCTCCGGCGTCGATCGGGACGTGATCCGCGCCTACTGGTCGCTGCGGAGCCTGACGGCCATCCGCTGGCTGATCGAGCACGGCTTCGACCCGTCTTCGCCGGGTTGCGAGATCGACGTTCTGAGGTCCCAAGCGTGATGCAGCACATCGCCCTCGCCCGACCCCTCCCACTGTGGGACCACCAGTTGGCGAATGGAACGTAGCTGGTCGGCCAGTGATCGGCCTGCGGCCCGCGGCTGGAACAGACGCACCGACATGCCGCAGATGGTGAGGCGCGGTCCTGCTGATGAGCGGTTACTCGGCGAAGGCCCAATCAATCCACGCGGCTCCGGGGTCCGGTGGGAGTTCGGTGTCAGGTGGCTTCGAGGACGAAGAAGAGGAAGCACAGGAACGACCTGCCTTCTTCCAAGCCTTCGGGTAGTAGTTCCGGAGGAGTATTTGGAGAGTGAGACGGTTCGCTGATGGTAGTGACGCGAAATCCTGCGGCGGTAAAGGCATCTGTCATGGCATGCAGTGGTCGGTGCCAGAAGGTCAGCCACACGGTCTGTCCGGAGAATGTGTAGTCCTCGGAGTACTTGGTGACCGAGAAGTAGTCGGCCCCGCCGGCGCGATGTCGCTGAGCGGTACCCCAGGGAATGGGCTAGCCTCCGATCGTGAGTGATGCCGAGTCTCAGCTTGACTCCTCAGCAACCGCCGAGGCCGAGTCCCTGCTGTCAGTTCTCGAACGGAACCGGCGGACCTTCGCGTGGAAGACGTCGGATCTCGACCAGGAGGGCTTGCGCGCCACCACGGCAGCGAGCGCGATGACACTCGGTGGTCTCGTCAAGCATCTGGCACTGGTCGAGGCAGACTGGCTAGCTGTCAAGCTCGCCGGCCAGGAGTACGGCGCTCCTTGGGACGCAGCTGATTTCGACGCCGATCCTGACTGGGAATGGCGCACCGGCGCGCTGGACGCTCCCGAAGACGTCTACGGAGTGTGGCGAGACGCGGTCGAGCGGTCACGCGAGGTCGTCGCCGACGTGATCAACGAGCGTGGTCTCGACGGACCCGCGTCCTTCACCTGGCCGGACGGGCGCACTCCGACTGTCCGCGCGATGCTCTTGGACATGATCGAGGAGTACGCCCGCCATACGGGCCACGCAGACATCCTGCGCGAAGCAGTGGATGGTCGCGTAGGCGAAGGCGCACCGAACGACTTCACCTTCTAGAACGTCCGGAACTTGGGCAGTCGGATCGGCGGTGGGCTCAAGTTTGCACTTAAGGGCATCACCCTCAGTGGGCGCCGCTGTCCACGTCCTTGCCGATGAGCGGAACTCTGGATGCGCAAACTATCGGTTGAGTGCATCGCTTCTCGTTGTCGCGAACGTCGCCCAGGGGCCGCGGGGTGGGACGCGGCGGAAGACGAACGACGGTCGTCCGGATGTCTCGCTACTTCGACGTAGACGTGCTGGTCAACCTACGGCCGCCACGGCTCGTGCTCGTGCGAGAGCCAGACCTCCTCAGGGTCGAGCGCGCGGACCAGCCGCTGGCCTTCGGTGCGCGGCTCGTCGAGCTCGGCGAAGAAGACCGCCATGTCGCCCCCGATGACGACTGAATGCCCGCCCGTCTCGACGACGACTACCTGCGAGCCTCGCGTGTGGCCTGGCGCCGGGACGAGCCGGACCCCCGGCAGCAACTCGAGCGCGCCGTCGACCGGTAGGTACTGCACGCCGGGCGCCTCGACCCACTCCCGAATCGTGTAGTCGTCCTCGCTGCGTGCGTCGTCGAGCTCCCCGCGCTGGACGTATATCGGCCTGCCGGTGAAGAGGTGGTTGCCGCCGCAGTGGTCGAAGTGCAGGTGCGTGTTGATGACGATGTCGATGCTGGCCAGGTCGAAGTCGGCCCGCGCGCTCAGTGGAGTCAGGCGTGGATCCATGTCGGCCACCGCCGGGTGCACCTGCGTCATGCCGGTGTCGACGAGCACGCGCGCGTCGGGATGGTCGACGATGTGCACGTAGACCGGCATCCGCTCGCCTTCGGCGAGCAACTCGGCCACGAGAACCGGGGTGACGGTCGGCGGCGAGGCCTCGCTTTCCGCTCCCTCCCCCTTCCGGGGTCGCCGTTCACGCATCGCGGACAACTTGTGCAGTTGCCTTGGCCCGGGAGCGGTCGCCGCAACAGATGGTCATCAACGTGGCCATGCTTGCTCGCTTCCCTTGATGTTGGTGCGCCGCTGGGTGCGGCTGCTAGCACTATGACTGCATAGCTGCACCGAAGTCATCGGCCGGGGAGGGCCGGCGTCGAGTCTGTCCTAGTCACCGCAATAGGTAGTCGATGTCGACCCGTCCAGGATCACCGTGGTCGTTGCCGGAAGCATGCTGGTGCCCGAGCCAACCAGCGAAGCTGTTGAACTTGCCACTGGACAGGCTGATGCGTTGGATCGAGCAGAATCGTCCCCTCCCTCACGCATCCGACTCAGGGAAGGCGTCCGGCTCGTACGGGCTCCAGAACGGCGTCTGGCTGCGTACTCCGTTGAGGTACCACACGGGCCAGTCCTCGACGAAGAGGCCCTCCTGCCACTTGCCACGGTTGCGTTCGTCGCAGGTGCCGACACATTCGATCTGGATCTGGGGAACCCCGCCGTTGAGGTACGACGCGCGGGCTCCCGCGTAGGACGTTCACCCTCACAGGGGTCCTAGCCCGGTGATCGCGACCCGTGTGGTAGCCAGCTGCCCAACTGCCCTTAGTACCGAACTCACACGTCACAACAGCGCCTGGAATGGGGTGCGACCATGTCCGATCCTTCCCTCGCCTCCGAAATCGTCCACCGACTGCCCTCCGACATCCGGGACATCCGCTCGGGCAGTGGAGGGCAGGCCCCGTTGACGGCCTCCTAGCAGCCGCTGACCGGGCTGAGCTTCGCGAAGGGAACCATCGCCTTCGGTGACGGGACCACCACCTTCCAGGGACGGCTCAATGCAGATCAGACGATGACCGGCACAATCACCACCAAGGGAGTGAGCGGCAGGCGGAACTGGACCGCGACGCGGATGCCGGACCAGCTGCCGTTCTGACCCACGGAATCGATTAGAGACAACCGGACAACGGCGAAGGGCCCCCGACCGGCAAGCGTGCTGGTCAGAGGCCCTTTCGGTGTGTGACAGGGGCTGTGTGATGAGCCGTGCGGGCCGCCAGCCTGCCGTCGCCTCGATACGAGGGCATGACGCCGTCAACGGGTTAGTCACTAGTAGCCATTGACCCATTGCGCTCATCGGCGGACGTTGGGCCTAAAGGGCCTCGCAAAGCTTGAATCAGGCGCTCGGCATAGGCAGGCCTTGCGGCCCGGATGGCCCTGGGCGAGGGGGAGGTGGACCGTGCTGCGCTCTCTGCGGCAGTTGTCAGTGATCACGCTCTTGTGTCTGTCGATACTTGGCTGCACCAGCACTGCGGATACGGCGACCACGACCGGCGCCCAGGAGCGCGCTAGTTCCGCGGGTAGCTCCGGCGGAGGTGCTGGTGACGATTCAGGGGCGGGCCCTGGAACCGTCTCTGGCGTCGGTCCCAGCCAAGGGGTCAGTGACCTTTCCGGCGCAAACAGTGGAGCCTCTGAAGGGCCGAATGTGCCTGGTCTCCCGAATAACAACGGCAAGGGCAGCGCGGTCGGATCGCCGGTCAAGATCCCCAGATTCCTGAACGACCAGGGGCGGCCGCTCGACGAGGTTCGGCCAGAGCTCGTAGCGGACCTGACGAGGCAGTGCGGCGGGAGCCTCTGCGTTCACCTCGTCGACACTGTGAGCGAGGACCCCAACTTCACACTGTGCCAGTTCGTGAGGACCGAACCGGCACAGGACACTGTGGTGGAGCGGGGAAGCATCGTGAAGGTGGTCTCCGGCTCGTCGCCGTGTGAAGAGCCCTCGGCCGTTCCGGGCGGCGAGGCACCGCCCCCAGACGTTTCCTCTTCTACGACGGGGGACGGCGGCTCATCCACACCCGATGTCCAGTCATCGACCGCTGCTCCGACTGAAGAGGCCACGAGCCCGTGACAGCGGGGCCGATTCCCACTGCTTCGCCGCCCCTGGGCGGCGACAGGCCTACGACCGGGAGTCCGCAGCTGGCCGACATCTCCCGGGTCGGCAAGCTCTTCGGCAAGGTGGTAGCGCCCGCGACCTTGTTGACCGCCTTGCTCTTCTACTTCGGGTGGTCTTTCGCTTACTGGTTCTTCGACTACCTGGGGGTGAACTCCACGCTCCTCGGGTTGACCACGCAGGACTATCTGATGCGAAGCGTCGACGGGCTCTTCTTCCCGTTGATGGTGATCGCTGTCCTGTGCCTCGCTGTGATGTGGGGTCGCGCAGTTCTGCCGGACCGGCTCGCACCGGCATGGCGCGTGCGGCTCTCGCACGTCAGTGTCCGGGTCTCGGCGGTGGTCGGGTTGTTGCTGTTGGTCAACGGCATTACGGGGGTGCTCCCCCGAACCCACACCGTCCTCAACAGCGCGCTGGTCGTGGCACCGCTGAGCTTGGTGCTCGGTGTGCTCCTACTCTCCCACGCCGCACATGCGCACCGTCGGTCTTGGGGACGCGTCGGCAAGCGTGGTGATGGTAACGACTGGCGTCCGCTCGCTGAGTGGACGGCCACGTTCCTACTGGTCGGACTTGGCCTGTTCTGGGCTGCGAACGACTACTCGGCCGCTCTGGGCGCTACGCGAGCGCGCGAACTGGTCTCCGAGTTGGCGCAGGCGCCGAGTACGCGGGTCTTCAGTGACAAGAGTCTGAGCCTGCATGCTACGGGGGTTGTCGAGGTACGCTGCTCCGACCCGGAGGCCGCCTACCACTTCCGGTACGACGGTCTGGTCCTAGTGCTGCAGTCAGGTGATCAATACCTATTGCTGCCGCGTGCGTGGACGCCGAGCACTGGTGTTGCGATCGTCGTGCCGCGTAGCGACGCCGTGCGGTTGGAGTTCGTACCCGCGACCGCACAGTCGACGGGTTCCAGCGCTGGGTGCTGACGGCGGGCATTCTGGCGCAGCCCTCAGGCAGGCCCTTCGCGAGGAGGCGGT
>DASVBF010000208.1:0-2644 GCA_036375975.1 Nocardioidaceae bacterium
CGTCCGCAGCTGATGGGCATCACCAAGGCGTCGCTGGCCACCGAGTCGTGGCTGTCGGCGGCGTCCTTCCAGGAGACCACGCGCGTCCTGACCGACGCGGCGATCAACGGCAAGTCCGACTCGCTGCTCGGCCTCAAGGAGAACGTGATCATCGGAAAGCTGATCCCGGCCGGCACCGGCCTGGAGAGATACCGCAACATCCGGGTCGAGCCCACCGAGGAGGCGCGTGCCAACGCGTACTCGGTGACCGGCTACGAGAACTACGACTACGACTTCGGCAACACCGCCGGTGGTCAGGCCGTGGCGCTCGACGACTTCGACTTCGGTTCCTACCAGAACTGAGGAAGTCGGCTCGGCCGCAGGACAGAGCAGGCCCCGGTTCCGTGAGGAGCCGGGGCCTGTTTCGCTTTGAATAGACTCGCGGCATGGCTGTCGATGCTGGTCCGCCCGATGCTGCTCCGCCGGAGCGACAACGGATCGCGGCGTACGCCCTTCTCACGAGGGACGGAGAGGTGCTGCTGACCCAGATGTCGTCGCGCACCCGCATCGAGGGCCGCTGGACCTTGCCCGGTGGGGGTATCGACCACGGCGAGGACCCGAGGGACGCGCTGCGGCGAGAGGTTCACGAGGAGACCGGGCTGCGGATCGAGCCCGGTCGGGTCGTCGACGTGCACCACACGCACTTCGTGGGAGCGCGCTCCGACGGGGTGGTGGAGGACTACCACGGCATCCACCTGATCTTCGAGGCCGAGATCGACCCGGAGTTCCGCGACGTCGACCCGCACGTGGTGGAGGAGGGCGGCACCACAGCGCGCGCGGCGTGGATCCCCGTCGAGAAAGCGCTGCGGCTCGACCTGCTCTCGGCGGCCAGGCACGCCATCTCACTTCTGGAAGGAGAACGCCGATGACCCATGAGACCGTCTTCACGTACGGCGCCCCGGCTCTGAAGTTCGGGCCGGGCGCGGCCGACGAGATCGGCTACGACCTCCAGCAGTACGACGCTCGGCGCGTCCTCGTGGTCACGGACCCCGGCGTCGCCGCCACCGGACACCCGGACCGCGTTGCCCAGCAGCTTCGCGGCTTCGGCATCGACGCGGTCGTGACCGACCTTGCCCACGTGGAGCCGACCGACGAGAGCCTGCGGGCGGCGATCGAGTTCGCACGGGAGCACGGGCCCTGGGACGCGTTCGTCGCGGTCGGCGGCGGGTCGGCCATCGACACCGCGAAGGCCGTCAACCTGCTGACCTCGAACACCGGCGAGCTCATCGACTACGTCAACCTTCCGGTCGGCGGGGGCAGGGCTCCCGAGAGGCCGCTGAAACCGCTCGTCGCGGTGCCGACCACCACCGGCACCGGCAGCGAGAGCACGACCATCTGTGTCCTCGACGTGCTCGAGCAGAAGGTGAAGACCGGCATCAGTCACCCACGGCTGCGGCCCACGATGGCCGTCGTCGACCCGCGCCTGACCGTGAGCCAGCCCGCGGGCGTCACCGCGGCCGCGGGCATGGACATCCTGTGCCACGCGCTCGAGAGCTACACCGCGCGCCCCTACGACTCCTTCGAGGCCAAGCGTCCGGAGCAGCGGGTGCCGTACTGCGGCTCCAACCCGATCGCGGACATGTGGTCGGAGAAGGCCATGTCGCTCCTCGCGGGCTCCTTCAGACGCGCGGTGCGGCACGGCGACGACGAGGAGGCGCGGGGCGAGATGGCCCTTGCGGCGACCTTCGCCGGGCTCGGCTTCGGCAACGCCGGCGTGCACATCCCGCACGCGAACGCCTACCCGATCGCCGGGCGGGTCAAGAACTTCCGCCCGGCGGACTACCCCGAGGACGAGCCGATGGTGCCGCACGGCATGGCGGTCTGCCTCACCGCGCCGGAGGCGTTCCGGTTCACCTTCGAGGCGGCCCCGGAGCGCCACGTGCGCGCCGCCGAGCTGCTCGCGCCGGGGACGTCCCGACCGGACGACCTCCGCGACCTCCTCCCCGGTGTGCTGACCGAGCTCATGCGCGACATCGCGATGCCCAACGGAATCGGCGCCGTGGGCTACACCGAGGCAGACGTCGACGACCTGGTCGAGGGCACGATGAAGCAGCAGCGGCTGCTCGCCACGGCGCCACGCGAGGTCACCGAGGACGACGCCGCGAGCATCCTGCGCGGGTCCCTGGAACTGTGGTGAGCGAGCTCGCCGAGGCACTGCGTCGCAGCGGCGTCGAGGACGTCGACGACTCGTCCCTCGCCCGGGCGATGTACTCCACGGACGCCTCGTTGTACCGGGTGGTCCCCCGGGTCGTCGTACGTCCCCGTCACGCCGACGAGATCGCGGCGGCTCTCGCGGTCGCACGGGAGCACGCGGTGCCGTTGACCATGCGCGGCGCCGGTACGTCGATCGCCGGGAACGCCGTGGGCACCGGCATCGTCGTCGACACCGGCCGACACCTCAACCGGGTCCTCGAGCTCGACCCGGAGTCGCGGACCGCCCTCGTGGAGCCGGGCACCGTCCACGCCACGCTGCAGAAGCAGGCGCTGGGTCACGGCCTCCGCTTCGGCCCGGACCCGTCCACGCACAGCCGCTGCACCGTCGGCGGCATGATCGGCAACAACGCCTGCGGCTCCCGCGCCCTGGGCTACGGCCGAACGGTCGACA
>DASVBF010000224.1:0-2754 GCA_036375975.1 Nocardioidaceae bacterium
GGTGTAGCGGTAGTCCCAGTTACGCTCACCGCCGAGCTGCTCGGGGAGACCGAACGTCGGGGAAGCAACGAGGGCACCCGTCGGCGCGTAGGTCATGAGCTTGAGAGACATGGCGGAGCGATGAACCATCTCCCGCCACCGGCCCTGGTAGGTGCACCTGCCGAGCCAGCTCCGCCAGTAGCTGACCGTGTCGTCGAACAGCGCCATCGCCTCAATGCGGGACACCGGTTGCGGCACTCGGCTCGCTCCAGTCTCAAGCATGAAGCCCCTGATCTCACCCGCTCTGAGGCTGAAGTCGAGGCGGACGCCATCGTCGCCTGAGCGCTCCGCGCCGGCGGCGCCGTGAAGAACGACGTCCTGCCCATTCGCGTGGAAGACGGCGCCTTCGCTCGTGAGTGACAGCTTGTGGCGCTGACGGGCGAAGTCGAAGCGTGGCTCGCACTCCAACCGGAAGGGCATTTCTCCCCGCAGGCACCGCGCCACCCGGACGATCCGATGGTCGTCTCTAACGGTCCTCGCTTTGTCGACGGGCATGAAGTCGACGAGCTCCGCTATCCCGGCATCACTCATGAACCGAGTGATCAGGCATGCCGACTGTGGGAAGTAGATCTGGCTAGTCGTGGCGTCGTCGCGTGTCGACGTGATCCGAAACCGCCCTCCCTTCCGCGCATCGAGCAGGGACGCGAAGATGCTGGGCGAGTCGAAGCGCGGCGTGCAGAAGAAGTCGATAGTCCCGTCCTTGGCGACGAGAGCAGCCGTCTGCAGGTCTCCAATGAGGCCGTGGTCGCTGATGAGGGGGTAGTCGCTCACCTTGGGCTCCTCCTTGCCTGCTGTACTGGCAACAGGCTCTGTGCCGATCCCCGACCTGGTGCGATCGCCTGACGGGCGCCCAGCTATGTCCTCCGCCCCCCGGGAGGGGCTGGCTCTACCTGCAGCGACAGCGGCAGGTAGAGGGGGCTGAGCCGCGCCGGGCGCGTTGGGGACGGCCCGCCAGGCACCTGGTCGTCCCACTAACAACAGAACATGCGGCCGATGCCGGACGTGCACCCTCGTCTAGGGGTTCCCGGCGGCCGCCTTCGCACGCTCGCCGGCGTAGGCCCGCGCGTCCAGAGCATCCAGAACCGCGAGCCTGGCGTTGTCCACGACCCACTCGGCGTAGCCGATCGCGTCGGACGCCTCGGCCTCAGCGAAGTCAGCGTCCGCAGCAGCCATATCCGCGTCGATCTGGTCGTTCCGCTTGTCGATCTTCGCCTTGATGTCCTCCATCTTCGCGCTGGCGTCGGCTCTCATCTGAGCCCACTTGCTCTGACCCTGGGCGGCGGCCCCACCGACCTCCTGCTTGGCATCCGTCTCTCCGAGGTCGACCTGAGCCTGCCCGATGCGTTGCTCCAGCTTCTCCCGCGACTCGGTGCTCGCGGCCCGCACATGTGCGAGCCCGGTTGAGGTCCGTTTCTCCAGGCTCTCGAACTGCGTGAGTAGATCCATTGCTCCTCCCTCTCGAGGTTGGTTGTACGTGGGTTTGACGTTGGTTGTACGTCGGTTGGGCGGCCATGCAACCTGCTGAATGACTCCTCACCAGCTTCCTTCGCCTGGGCGGACACGGTCGCCAAGGCGTCTGAGAGAGCCTTCCTCGTGCTCCTTTCTGTTTCTGTGACGACCGCTGGATCTCTCCTTCCGACGTTAGGCAAGGCCGTGACACGCCGCCAGACACCAACACCCCCCGGGAGGTAGACGAACGATCTAGCCCGATCTCGTGCTCCTAGCACAGACGGACTATGGCCGAGTTTCCTGCTCGTACATTGGCGAAGGTCACCGGGACAGCGAGCTGCCGTTTGACCATCCTGATCGGTCACGCGCCGGACCGGCCGGTCCGCCTCAGAGCCAGTGGAGCCGTCGAAACAGGTGGTACGGCGATGACCGCGGCCCAACCAGTTACCTTCTTCACGATCAGGTTCTGGCGGTGGTCGCGGAGGCCAAGGTCGGTTTCCAGGATGGTGCTGGCGACCTGGCGCTGTGAGTCCAGGTCTTCGATAACGCCCAGGATGTAGTCGTGGACATCCAGAAAGTAGGGATAGACCTACTCGGCAACCTTGGACTGTTCGCGTCGCAGCAGGCTGCCGCATACTTCGCGCATCGGAACGACGAGGCGGTGGAAGCGGAACATGGTCGGCGCATCGCAAGCCAGTACCGCTCCCGAAGCGGGTCGAGCGACTGTTCGGCGAACATCCGTTCGCTGATGAGGTCGTGGTAGTCGTCGAACGCCTCTCACGGAACACACGTCCTCAATTATTGAGGCGGTGTCGTCGTGAGTTCCTCTCGAGGCTGGCGTCGCCGAGATCTTGGGAACTCGTGACCAGAGGCGTGACCAAGACGGCGTGAGATGCCTCGACACGCGTGGCGATGGATGAGTCGCCCGTGGCGATGTCGGCGGCGATAAGCGGCACGGCAGCCCCGAGCGCGGCCGCTCGGTCGAAACCCGTGACCAAGGCACCGTGAGAGCACGCTCTGCCGATCGCCGCAGTACGCGGCCGGGGTTCCTGGCGCGTTCAACCGCCCTTGCACCCGACGCGACCGGGCACTCGAGGTCGTCACGGCGATGGCCGAAGGCCGGGTCGGGGAGGTTTCGGGCGCCGCTGCCCTGGTCGCTGGGGGACCTGCCCGGCGTGCCGGCGCACGTGCCCGACGATCGCCTTCTCGATCTGCTCCAGGTCCGCGGCGTCGGGCAGGTGCACCCGGCCGTCGAGGGGCAGGAAC
>DASVBF010000161.1:0-2298 GCA_036375975.1 Nocardioidaceae bacterium
GGTGTAGTGGGTGATCAGCAGCACCCCGTGGCCCGGCTTCTCGCGGAACCGGTTGATGCCCTCGGACACCACCTTGAGCGCGTCGATGTCCAGCCCGGAGTCGGTCTCGTCCAGGATCGCCATCTTGGGGTCGAGCAGTTCGAGCTGGAGGATCTCGTGCCGCTTCTTCTCCCCGCCCGAGAAGCCCTCGTTCAGGTTGCGCTCGGCGAAAGCCGGGTCGATGGACAGCGCGGACATCGCGGCGCGCAGCTCTTTGACGAAGTCGCGCAGCTTCGGTGCCTGGCCCCGGACCGCGGTGACCGCGGTGCGCAGGAAGTTCGACACCGACACGCCGGGCACCTCGACCGGGTACTGCATGGCCAGGAACAGCCCGGCCCGGGCGCGGTTGTCCACGGTCATGGCCAGCACGTCCTCGCCGTCGAGCGTGACGCTGCCCCGGGTGACCAGGTACTTGGGGTGGCCGGCGATCGCGTAGGCCAGGGTGGACTTGCCGGAGCCGTTCGGGCCCATGATGGCGTGGGTCTGGCCCTCGCGGACGGTCAGGTTCACGCCACGCAGGATCTCCCGGTGGACGCCAGCACTCTCCTCGACACTGACGTGCAGGTCGCGGACCTCGAGGGTCGCCACTATGACTCCTTCTCCACGGCGACGTAGACGTCGTCGCCTTCGATCTTGACGGGATAGACGGGCACCGGCTCGGTGGCCGGCAGCCCGGTGGGCTGACCGGTGCGCAGGTCGAAGCAGGACCCGTGCAGCCAGCACTCCACCGTGGTGTCGTAGATCTCGCCTTCGGACAGTGGCACCTCGGCGTGCGAGCACACGTCGCGCAGGGCGAAGACCTCGCCGTCGGCACGCGCCACGGCGACGGGCTCGCCGTCCACCTCGACGCCGATGACGCCCTCGGCGGGCAGTTCCGACAGCGAGCAGACCCGCTGGAAATCGCTCACGAGACCGACCTTTCGAGCTCCGCCTCGATGGCCCCGGAGATCCGCATCCGGAGCTCGGGCACCTCGATGGTGTCAATCATCTGGCCGAAGAACCCGCGGATCACCAGCTTGCGGGCCTCGGCGAACGGGATGCCCCTGGCCATCAGGTAGAACAGGTGATGGTCCTCGAGCCTGCCGCTGGCGCTGGCGTGCCCAGCCCCGACGATCTCCCCGGTAAGGATCTCCAGGTTCGGCACCGAGTCGACCCGGGTGCCGTCGGTCAGCACCAGGTTCCTGTTGTACTCGTAGGTATCGGTCCCGGTCGCCTCGGGCCTGATCAGCACGTCGCCGATCCAGACCGCGTGCGCGTCCTCGCCCTGCAGCGCGCCCTTGTAGGTAACCCTGCTGCGGCAGCGCGGCACGTCGTGGTCGACGAACAGCCGGTGCTCCAGGTGCTGGCCCGCGTCGGCGAAGTAGAGCCCGGTCAGCTCGGCGTCGCCGCCCGGAGCGGTGTACCTGACCGAAGGCGCCAGCCGGACCAGGTTGCCGCCCAGCGTGACGGCGGCGTGCCGCAGCCTGGCGTCCCGGCCGAGCGTGGCGTAGTGGTACGTCAGGTGCACCGCGTCGTCGGCCCAGTCCTGCAGGCTGACCACGGACAGCGAGGCGCTGTCCCCGACCACCAGCTCGACGTTGCCGGCGTAGGTAGCGCTGCCCCGGTGGTCGAGCACGACCACGGCCCGGGAGAACGGCTCGGCCTGCACCAGCAGGTGCCCGTAACCCGTACCCCCCTCGCCGGTCACGGTGACGACGGTGGGCCGCCACGCGTCGGCCTCGGCGGGGATCGTGATCACGGTCGCCTCGTCGAAGCTCCTGTACGCCTGGGCGCTCACCCGGTCGGCCGGGATAAAGCTGCGTCCGGGCAGACCGCCAGACCGTTCGGCCGTAGAGATCTTGACCTCAGGCGCCGGGTCGACTTCCACGGTCACCGTGCCGGCCGGCGCCGGCGGGTTGTCCGTGTGCAGTCCGCGCAGCCGGCGCAGCGGGGTGAAGCGCCACTCCTCCTCGCGGCCGCCGGGCACGGCGAAATCCGCCGGGTCGTAGGACCTGTGCTCGTGCAGCCTTGTGATGGGAGCAGACTCGATCGCTCCCTGAAGTCCAGCCGACATCAGCCGACAGCCCCCTCCATCTGCAGCTCGATCAGCCGGTTCAGCTCGAGCGCGTATTCCATCGGCAGCTCACGGGCGATCGGCTCGACGAACCCGCGGACGATCGTGGCCATCGCCTCGTCCTCGGTCATGCCGCGGCTCATCAGGTAGAACAGCTGGTCCTCGGAGATCTTGGAGACGGTCGCCTCGTGGGCCATCTCCACGTC
>DASVBF010000275.1:0-4478 GCA_036375975.1 Nocardioidaceae bacterium
ACGAACGACTGGACCCGCTCGAGCTCGACCAGCTGATCGGCCTGCTCGAGCCCATCTCCGAACGACTGCGCGCATCCAACGAGATCCATGCATGACCAGAGAGAGTCCAGATGGCAACCATCTTGACCGGCACAGCCCGAACGCGGCAGATCAACCAAACCCCAAGCTCGTTGAGCTCAGTGACCTCTTGGTCGGCAGCTGGCGAGTGCATGGGCCAGACATCACGGGCAACGCCGAGTATCAACCCAAGCACGCGGGTCGTCTCCTGGTCGCCCTACGTCGACTTCAGTGTGGGCGACTCAAGAATGAGGGTCATCCAGCACATCGCCTATGACCACGACCGAGACATCCTGCTAGCTCGGTACATGGACACCATGGGCGACGAGGCCACCTACGCTTGGGTGTTCGACGACCGGAAGATACGCGTCAGCTTTGGCGATAAGAACTCAGACACCTATTTCGAAGCCACCCTCAACGAGGACCACTCCCAGTACATCGGCACCTGGCACTATCCCGACCGTGACTCGCCCGACCCGGCGGAGAACATCGTCTATACACGCGTGCAGAACACCGGTGAGGACACCCACTGATGGCATTCGACGCAAGCTGCGACGACCTGCGACATCGCCGCGTATCCCGTCATGACCCGATGCGCCAGTGCCGGAGCGTTCATCAGGGGCGCAGTCCCGGCCGCAGGGCCACGACACAGACTGCAGCGCCGCTGAGCGCGACCCCCAGCCAGATCGTCCGCACGGTGTCGGAGAAGTCGCCGATCGGGTAGAGGGTGCCCCAGCTGAACATCCCCGAGAGTGTCACTGGCGCCACCGCGGCCAACGCCACCACCGGCGCGAGCAGCGCGCCGGGCGTCGGCACGAGTCGTCGCGAGGCCAGGGCCGCCGAGCCCGCGACGAGCAGCACGGTGGCTCCGCCCAGCAGCCACCACCCCTGCCGGGTGAACGGGACGTCGCCGGGTCGCAGGGTCACCACCAGGGCCCACACCGACAGCGGCACCAGCAACACGGCGAGCCGGTTGATGCGGCGCCAGCTCGCGCCGCGCGGCGTCACGGCCACCACCGAGAGGGCGTCCTCGTCGTAGACGAACGCCGCCGCTGCGGCACAGCAGGCGAGCAGCGCCGGCGCGAGCACGCCGGCTCCGTCCGGCCACCGCACGAGCAGCACCGCGGTGACGGCGGCGGCGCCGCACCCCCCGAGCACAGGGAGCCAGGCGACGCCGCGCCGGAGGTACCAGAGGCGAGCGATCAACTCGTCACCCTCGACGGGTTCGGGTCGGACACCTGGTTGTCGTGCGGGCCGGTCGTGACCGCGAGAGCGAGGAGCACGAACGCGGTCGCCGCGACGGCCGCGATGACCGCGCGGAACCGGGGCGTCCGGGCGCTGCGGTCGTGCCACATCGCGCCCAGGACCGCGAGGGCGCCGAGGGCCAGCAGGTAGCCCAGGTACGCGGCGGGGTTGCCCGCGATCAGCGTCTGGGTGCCGTCCGGGTTGTCTCCGGTGTGGAAGATCGCCCACGGCACCCAGAGCCGCCACTCGGAGCTCGCGGTCTCCAGGAGCGGGATCTGGCCGAGCAGGCTCACCACGATGAGGGCGACCACGACGACGGCCGAAGCGCCGGGGAAGCGCAGCCAGCGGCCGGTCAGCACGCCGAGCAGCGCACCGCCGAGACACGCGGCCGGGCACAGGAGCACGATGCTCCACACCTGCCAGTCCGGGAGGGTGCCGAACCACCACTCCTGAGCGGCCACGCCGCGCACCTGCGCGACGACGACGACGGCGAGCGAGAACACCAGACCGGCCAGGAACGGTGGGATACCGGCCGCGGCGAGGGCGACGGTCCGACGGGCCTCGGTGCCGGGTGCGGTGGCGACGGCCTCGACGGCGACCTCGGTGGAACGGGTGAGCCGCGCCGCGGCGATCACGCTGGTCAGGCCGATGTAGAACGCACCCAGCAGGGGCAGGGTCAGGACGACGGGGACGGACTCGTCGGAGTTGAGGGCCAGGAAGATCGTCAGCACGAGGAAGCCGAGCACCACCCCCAGCCGGAACATAGGGTGACGGGCCATCCGGCGGGCCTCGATGCCGGCCATCGCACGGTGACCTGCGATGCCGGAGGCAGGCACGGAAAGACTGCTCATGATCGCTCCGGGTGTGGTTCGGACTGGGTCATGCAGGTGCGCCGAGCCGCCGCGCATCGGGCCCGAGCATCAGGAGGTAGGCGTCCTCGAGGGTCGGTTCCGCCGGGTCCGCGCCCGCCGGCGGCGTACCGCCGACGACGTGGTGACGTCCAGTGCCGGTGCGCCAGCTGACCAGCGCGTCCTCACCGGGCTCGTCGGCGAGCCACACCCGACCCATCGCGGTGCCGACCAGGTCGGTGACGGCTCCGTCGAACCGGACGGTCCCGCCTGCCAGCACGACCACGCGCTCGCAGAGCGCCGCGACGTCCTCGGTCTGGTGGGTGGAGAGCAACACCGTCGAGCGGTGGCCCAGGGCGGACAACGTACGCCGGAGGTCGGCGCGCTGCGCAGGGTCGAGGCCGGTGGTCGGCTCGTCGAGCACGACCAGCCGCGGGTCACCCAGCAGCGCCTGCGCCAGCCCCACGCGCCGACGCTGTCCGCCGGAGAGCCGGCTCACCCGGGTCGTGGCCTGGTCGGTGAGGTCGACGAGGTCGAGCACCCTTCGCACCTCCTGGACGCGGCGCTCGCGGTCGTTCCACTCCTTGAGCACGGCGACGTACTCGACGAACCCGAAGGCAGTCATGTCCGAGGGGTAGCCGAGCTCCTGGGGCAGGTAGCCGAGCTCCCGGCGCACCGCGGTCACGTCGGCGTGGGAGCCGTGCGGGTCAAGTCCGAGCAATCGCACCTGCCCGCTGTCGGCGGCGATCGAGGTGGCGACGATGCGCAGCAGCGTGGTCTTGCCGGCGCCGTTGGGGCCGAGCAACCCCGTGACGCCGCGGTCGAAGGCGAGGTCGACGTCGTCGAGAGCGCGCTTGCGGCCGTACCGCTTGCCGACGCCGGCCAGCTCGATCGTGCTCGTGGGGACGCTCACAACGCCACCCCCCGCTGCCGATGGACCCCGGATCGGATCGCGATGACGGCGCAGGCGGCCACGCCCAGCATGAGGTAGACACCCTGCTGCGCGGCCTCGACGGGCCAGGTCGGATCGAGGCCGCCGCGCGTCGAGGCGACCACGACGGAGGACCAGCCGAGCGACACGATCGTGGCCGCGACCCTTGGGCCCACGAAGCCGGCCAGTGCCAGCAGCACCGGCACCAGCGCCAAGGCCGGGCCGAGCCACGCCGCGGCGAGCCACGGGGGCCCGGGAACGGCCAGGCCCAGCAGGGCGGTGACCGGTAGCACCGACACCAGGACCGCGATGGTGCGCAGCAGGACCAGCTTGGTGCGTCCGTACGGTGCAGTGGCGACCAGCGCCTCGAGCGGGTCCTGGCGCGGGCCGTAGGCGGCAGCGACCCCGAGCACGGGGGCCAGCGGGGCGACGAGGAGGAACGGCGCGAGCGCCGTACCGCCGGAGACGTTGGCGGCGAGGGTTGCGAAGGACACCGAGAGGAAGGCACCGACCAACCAGGCCCCGCGCAGGGAGGCCGCGGCCGCGAGCAGGACCGCCGTCGGCTCCGGGAGCCCGCACCGTCGGACGAGCCGGAGGGGGTATGGGAGGGGCGGGCGCTCCACAGCGTCACGAACGCCGGCCCAGGTGCGCTCCATCAGCTGCGGCTCGAGCAGCGACGCCACCGCCGTCCGGCAGGTCTGGCACCGGTTGACGTGCTGCTCGACCGAGGCGCCGGTGATGGCGTCGAGGGCGCCGGCGAGGTAGCTCGACAGCAGCGCCGGGCCGGTGTGCCAGCCCTGGGTCCCGGTGGTCATTGCCATCCCTCCTGCGGCTCGGTGAGCGCGGTCCTCAGCTGCGCCTTGGCGCGGTGGAGCCGGGACTTCACGGTGTTCTCGCGGACGCCCAGGAGTCGTCCAGCCTCCTTCGTGGTCAGGCCGTCGAGCACGACGGCCTGCACCACCGAGCGGAACTCGGGGGACAGGCGTCGCAGTGCCGCGGCCAGGTCGCCGTACTCGACGCCGAGGAGCACCTCGTCCTCGGCGGACGGAAGCACCGGCCGCGGCATCGCCGACACGTCCCACTCCGGAAGGAGCACCACGTCCTTGCGGGAGCGCAGCCGCGACACCATCCGCCGGAACGCGATGCCCCACAGCCACGCACCGACCTCGCCGTCGTGACGGAAACGCCGCGCGTCCTTCCAGAGCGCGACGAAGGTGTCCTGCACGACCTCGACGACGACCTCGGAATCGTTGCAGCGGCGGAGCAGGCGAGCGTGCAGCCAGGGGCCATGCCGCTCGTACAGCTCCCGCAGGGCGCCCGTTTCCCCGTCCGCGACCGCGGCGACCAACGCCGCGTCGGTCATGATCGGGGTGGTGCTCATGACCTCATTGTCGCCA
>DASVBF010000054.1:0-18224 GCA_036375975.1 Nocardioidaceae bacterium
CGGAGGGCGAACCGATCCCGCGCGAGGACGAGCACGACGCCGTGCGCTGGCTCGGGCCCGAGGAGCTTCACGGGGTGCCGTGGCTCGAGCCCGACCTGCCCGTCCGCGGCGAGCAGCGCCGGATCCGGCTCGACGGCAGCCGCCCCGCTGCTACCGAGGAGGAGCTGCCATGAGCCCGCTGCGAGCGGTGTTCTACGAGGAGGACGACGCGCGTGCCGTCGCCGCCCGGCTCGTCCACGACGGGTTCGACGCGACCGTGGGACGCGAGCGGCTCGCCGGGGAGGACGACGACGAGGACCACCCGTGGGCGGTCCTCACCGACGCACCCGGGTTCGTGCTCGAGCTCCTGGTCGAGCAGTACGACGGGTGGGTCGACCACGACGCGGCGACCGGACGGGCCGGGCACGTCGACGTACCTCCACCTCTCGACCTGCCGGACGGCCCTCGGCGCATCAAGGGCCACTTCACCGGAGGTTGAGCGGGCGGGCCTAGGCTGGCAGTCATGGAACAGCGGATGTTGCTGGTGCACGCGCACCCTGACGACGAGAGCATCAACCACGGCGCCACCATGGCGAAGTACGTCGCCCGAGGCACCAAGGTCACCCTCGTCACCTGCACGCTGGGGGAGGAGGGCGAGATCCTCGTGCCCGGCCTCGAGCACCTCGCCTCCGACAAGACCGACAAGCTCGGCGAGCATCGGGTCGGCGAGCTGGCCGCTGCCATGAAGGAGCTCGGCGTCACCGACTATCGCTTCCTCGGCGGCCAGGGCAAGTACCGCGACTCCGGCATGGTCTGGCACGAGGACGGCCATGCCACGGCGGGTGACGACGTCAAGGACGGCACGTTCTGGCGCGCGGACCTCCTCGAGGCGGCCACCGACCTGGTCAAGGTGATCCGCGAGGTGCGCCCGCAGGTCCTGGTCACCTACGACCAGTTCGGCAACTACGGCCACCCGGACCACATCCAGGCCCACCGCGTCGCGATGTACGGCGCGCAGCTGGCTGCCGCACGCTCGTACCGCGAGGACCTCGGGCAGGCGTGGGGAATCGCCAAGATCTACTGGGCGGCGATGTCGGAGACCCGCATGCGCGAGGGTCTACGAAGGCTCCGGGCTTCCGGCGACACCACCTCCTTCGAAGGCATGGACCCCGACGCCGACCTCGGCTTCTGGGTGACACCCGATCGACACCTCGACGCCGTGGTGGACGGCAACGACTTCGCGGAAGCCAAGCTCGCCGCGATGCGGGCGCACGCCACCCAGATCGCGGTCGACGGTCCCTTCTTCGCGCTGTCCAACAACGTGGGCAACGAGGTCTGGGGCACCGAGTACTTCCGCCTCGCCAAGGGGGAGAAGGGACCCGTCAACGAGGACGGCCTCGAGACGGACCTGTTCGCCGGCCTCGGATGAGGCCCCTGGCCTACCTCGCCGCCCTGGTCCTCGGTCTCGCTGCCGGCATCGCCGCGATCGCCGTGCACAGATCCCCTGTCGGCCTCATCCTCGGTGTCGGCACAGCCCTGGTCACCATCCGGGCCCTGCGCCTGTGGCTTCCCCGGGCGGCGCTGGCCTTCGCGGTGGGCTGGCTGGTCCCGCTGGTGCTCGCCGTGGCGGGAAGGCCGGAGGGTGACGTGGTGGTCGCCTCGGACAGCTACGGCTGGCTGCTGATCGTCGCTGGTTTCGTGGTTCTCGTCACGGGCATCCTTTCGGGACGCCCTCCAGCGGTCGAGTACGGTTCAAACCGCCCCAAACAGTCCACCTAGGATGCTCCGTTGTGATTGACCTGCCCTTCAAGGACAAGATGGCCGACCGGCGTGCCGTGAGCCTGCTGCTGGTCGGACCCGTCGCGCTTTTCGGGGTCCTGTACCTGGCTGGCTTCGCGTTGACCGGGCACAAGGTCCCTCACGGCACGACGGTCGCCGGCGTCGACATCGGCGGGCTCGAACCCGCGGCCGCCGAGACCGCTCTCGAGAGGGAGCTCGGCCCGCGCGCCGAGGCGCCGATCGTGCTCTCCGCCGGCGGCAAGCGCGCCAGGATCCGTCCTGACAGCGCCGGCCTCGCCATCGACTACGAGGAGTCCGTCGCCCAGGCGGGCGGGGGCCGCAGCTGGAGCCCGGCGCGCATATGGGACTACTTCGCCGGTGGCGACGACTTCGACGCCGTCGTGAAGGTCGACGAGGACAAGCTCGACGCCGCCGTGGGCAAGTTCGCCGACAAGGTCGAGAAGCGCCCTGTCGAGGGCCGGATCACCTTCCGTGACGGTGCTGCCCATCCGCGGTTCCCGAAGGTGGGCAAGCAGCTGGACCTGGAGGCCGCAGCGTCCGACGTCGTCGACTCCTACCCGGCCCCAGCGGGGGACTCCGCGGAGCCGGTGTCCCTGGAGGTCGACGACGTCGAGCCCGACGTGACCGACAAGGAGGTCCGGGCGGCCATGGAGGACTTCGCCAACCCGGCGATGTCCGCCCCGGTCGTCCTCGTGCTCGACGGCAAGGACGCGGTCGTACGCCCCGAGGCCTACGCCCCGGCCCTGTCGATGCGGGAGAACCACGGCTCCCTGGTGCCACACCTCGACAAGAAGAAGCTGGTGGCCGCCATCGACCCCGCGGTGGACGCTGTCTCCCCGACTCCCGAGCCCGCGACCGTGCGACTCGTCGACAACAAGCCGACGGTGGTCCCGGGCAAGGACGGCATCACCTTCGACCACAAGGAGGTGACCCGGCGGTTCCTCTCGCTGGTCGTCCAGCCCGACGACAAGCGGACTCTCGACGTGAAGACCGTCGTCGACCACCCCGACTTCACCACCGAGGACGCCCGCAAGCTCCAGATCAGGGAGCCGGTGTCCTCGTTCACTACGTACTTCCCGGACGCCGAGTACCGCAACATCAACCAGGGCCGGGCCGCCGAGCTGGTCAACGGGACCGTCCTGCGTCCCGGGCAGACCTTCAGCTTGAACGACACGGTCGGGGAGCGGACCGCGAGGAACGGCTTCACCAAGGGGTTCATGATCAGCGACGGCGTCTACAAGGAGGACTACGGCGGCGGTGTCTCCCAGGTGGCGACCACCCTCTTCAACGGGGCGTTCTTCGCCGGCCTGCAGGATGTCGAGCACAAGCCGCACTCGTTCTACATCGACCGCTACCCGGTCGGCCGCGAAGCCACCGTTGCCTGGCCCACCGTGGACCTCAAGTTCAAGAACACCACGCCCTACGGCGTCCTGATCCAGGCCTGGGTGGTGCCTTCGACGTCGTCCTCCTACGGGGAGATGCACGTCCGGATGTGGTCGACCAAGTACTGGGACATCACGGCCGGGGTCTCCCGCCGCTACGACATCACCAAGGAGAAGACCCGCCACCTGCGAGGGCGGGACTGTGTGCCGCACGAGGGGTACGGCGGCTTCGACATCAACGTGTACCGCTATTTCCGCCGGCACGGCAGCAGCGAGCTCGTTCGCAAGGAGACGATGCACACCACCTACCTGCCCTCCGACACCGTGGTGTGCGAGAACGACCGGAACGGGTGAGACCTCGCGTTCCGGGCGATCCGAACTTTTCCGGTGATGTGGACATCGTGTTACCCGTCGGTGTCAGCTCCGTAGGCGTGGCCCGAGCATGCTTGAAGCATGAAAATCGGTGCTTTCCAGACTCTCCGTAGCGGCCTTCAGCTCAACGCCGTTCCCGTGACCTCGCAGGTGCGGGCGGTCCTCGAGACGGGGCTGCGCGAGGAGCTGACCGCCTCCGGCATCTTCGAGGAGGTCGAGATCGAGGGCTCGGACGACCCGGACCGCTTGGTGCTCGGCCTGTGCGTCTTCCGCAGCGAGGTCTCCGAGGAGGAGGTCATGCTCGCGGTCGAGCGCGCCTGGACGGCTCTGGCGTTCCACCACTGGAGCGCCCATGCGTTCCTGACCGACGAGGGGCACGTCGAGCTCCAGGCAGCGACCCTCGACCGTCCCGGTGGCCGGTTCGCCTCCGTGCACCTCGTGGCACTGCGGGCGGCCGGGGCGGCTGGGGCTGCCACAGGCGAGGCTGCCGAGATGACCCACCAGCTCGTCTCCGCTGCCTGAGTCTCGCAAGCCTCCGCAGACCTCACGACGTCCCGCCGTAACGCCCCCGGCGGGACGTCGTTGCATGTGCATGCGCGCTGTCCTCGCCATGGTCCTCGCGGCCGTCGTCGGGACCTTCCTGCTCGTCGGCGTGACCGGTCCGGTGCAGGCGGTCGAACAGTCCTACCCCACGCTCGACCGCGACCCGGTCGGCGCCAACGACTGGACCTGCCGGCCGACGGCCGACCGGCCGTACCCCGCGGTCATGGTGCACGGCACGTTCGGCGACCGGTCCTCCCTGCTCGACGCCTTGTCGTCCTCCCTGAAGGCCGACGGCTACTGCGTCTTCTCCCTCGACTACGGCGATCGCGCCACCGGCCCGATCGAGGACTCGGCAGCGGAGCTGGCCGGCTTCGTCGACCAGGTGCTGACGGCAACCGGTGCGGCCCGGGTCGAGATGGTCGGTCACTCCCAGGGCGGGATGATGCCGCGGTACTACATCAAGTACCTCGGCGGCGACGGTCGGGTGGAGGACCTCGTGGGCCTCTCGCCCTCCAACCACGGGACGACCGTCGCGGACGCCTTCGGGACGCCCGGGTGCGCAGCCTGTGAGCAACAGATGGCGGGCTCGGCCTTCCTCCAGGACCTCAACAACCCCGACGAGACCCCGGGCGACGTCGACTACACCCAGGTGGTGACGCGCTACGACGAGGTCGTGGTGCCGTACACCTCCGGCTTCCTCTCCGGAGACCGCAGCACGAACATCACGCTCCAGGACTACTGCCCCGCGGACACCGCCGACCACGTCGGCATCCCGATGGACCGTCAGGCCATCGCCTGGGTGCTGGAGGCCTTTGGTCACCCCGGGCCGGCCGACGCTTCTGCCGCCATCGGCTGTCTCTGACCGGGCGCTCAGCCACCGGGAGGCGTCAGGTAGCGGTAGGCGTGGTGGGTCACGAACCCCAGGCGGTCGTACGCCCCGAGGCCCGCGGCGTTGTCCTCGCGCACCTGGAGGTACGCCGTGGTGGCACCTCGCTCGGCCGCCCAGTCGAGGAGGGCACCCATGACGACCGTCCCCAGGCCCTGGCGGCGCCGGGAGGGGGAGACCCAGATGTTCGTGACCCCGGCCCAGTCGTCGTCGCCCGGGACGGCACCTGACCCTCGGGCGACCCGGCCGACGGCGACGACCTCGTCGGAGCCCGGCGCTCGGACGGACGCGAAGCCGACCTCGGCGGGCCCCTCCAGCACGGCGATCGCCGCGGCGCCGTACGCAGCCGCCCTCTCGTCGCCGCTGAGCCACCCCTCGTCGACGCGGGGCGAGACGGTCACCGGCGGCGGGTCGAGCGGCAGCGACCGCCGTAGGACGCGGAGGGCGGACGAGACCGAGGCGAGCTGGAAGAGCGAGTCCGCCTCACCGGGCCGGGCCAGCACCCACCCGTGCGACTCGAACGCGAGGTGCACGTCGGAGCCGACCACCACCTGCGTCCAGGCCGGCAGCCCGCGTTCACGGTAGAAGGCAAGTACCCGGGCCACGGCGTCGCCGAACGTGACCCCGGGATCCCCGTCGGCGAGCACGGAGTTCGCCCGTGCGCTGTAACCGTCCGCGGCCCTCAGCAGCCACTCGCCGAGCGGTGCGGTCTCCAGTGCCGGCCAGGAGGCCAGGGCCCGCCGCTCGGCCACCTCGACAGGCACGCGGAGCCGAACGGAGGGACGGGGTGGGACCGGCTTGCCGGAGACGATGTCGGCGACCCGGATCCGCACGAGGTCGCCCGCCTCGGTGCGCACGGTCGCCTCCGTCCCGGACCAGGACTCCATGACGCCGAGCACGTCGGTGAAGGCCGGGCCGCCGGTGGGCCCCGTCTCGCCTCTCAGGACCCTTCGGACGACGACACGTAGGCCCACGACGTGGGGGCCGAGACCCGGGGGTCGGCTGCTCGCTGAGGTCAACGGTAGGGGTGTCTTTCGGGTTGGACCGGGTGCAATCTGGACTCGGGCGACCGTGATACTAGGCTGTACAAGGCAGCAGCGGATCACCCTGGGCGCTGGACGCCTGATCAGTATCCATCGAGGAGGAACAAGGTGACGTACGTCATCGCGCAGCCCTGCGTGGACGTCAAGGACCGGGCCTGCGTCGACGAGTGCCCCGTCGACTGCATCTACGAAGGTCAGCGGATGCTCTACATCCACCCGGATGAGTGTGTCGACTGCGGTGCGTGCGAGCCGGTGTGCCCGGTGGAGGCGATCTTCTACGAGGACGACACCCCGGAGCAGTGGAAGGACTACTACAACGCCAACGTCGACTTCTTCGACGACCTGGGCTCCCCGGGCGGCGCTGCCAAGCTCGGTGTGATCGAGAAGGACCACCCCCTGATCGCAGCACTGCCGCCGCAGAACCAAGAGTGACCCGGCCGGACATGGCCGCCGTGCCGCCCGCCACACCCTGGTGGGCGGCACGTGCCGTCTCCAGCAGCCTTCCGGACTTTCCCTGGGACAAGCTCACGGAGTACGCCGAGCGGGCGCGCGCTCACGCCGAAGGCATCGTCGACCTCTCGGTCGGGACGCCCGTCGACCCGACGCCGGAGGTCGTCCAGCAGGCGTTGAGAGGCGCCTCCGACTCGCCCGGCTACCCTCTGACGATCGGCCGCCCCGAGACCCGCCAGGCGTGCATCGACTGGCTGGAGCGACGGCACGGCGTCACCGGACTCGGCCTCGACGCCGTCCTGCCCGTGATCGGCTCGAAGGAGCTGATCGCCTCGATGCCGACCCACCTCGGCCTCGGCGCCCGCGACCTGGTGGTGTACCCACGCCTTGCCTACCCGACCTACGAGGTGGGTGCGCGGCTGGCCGGCACGAGGTCCCTGGCCAGCGACTCGCTCACGGCGATCGGCCCGCAGCGGGTGTCGATGCTGTGGCTCAACTCGCCCTCCAACCCGACCGGTAAGGTCCTGCCGGTCGACCACCTCCGCAAGGTCGTCGCCTGGTGCCGGGAGCGCGGCGTCCTGCTCGTCTCCGACGAGTGCTACATCGAGTGCGGCTGGGACGACGAGAGGCCGGTCAGCGTCTTGCACCCCGACGTCAGCGACGGCGACCACGCCGGCATCGTCGCCGTGCATTCCCTGTCCAAGCGCTCCAACCTGGCGGGCTACCGGTGTGCCTTCGCCGCCGGAGACCCTGCCGTGATCGGCGAGCTGATCGCGGTCCGCAAGAACCTCGGCCTGCAGATGCCCGGCCCGCAGCAGGTGGCGATGAAGGCTGCCCTCGACGACGACGCCCACGCCGACGCGCAGCACGCGCTTTACGCGGCCCGGCGGGCAAAGCTGAAGCAGGCTCTCGAGAGCAGCGGGTTCCGGGTCGACGAGTCGCAGGGGGCGCTCTACCTGTGGGCGACGAGGGGCGAGCCCTGCTGGCGGACCGTTGCCGGCCTCGCCGAGCACGGCATCCTGGTGGCGCCGGGGGAGTTCTACGGCCCCGCGGGCGCCGAGCACGTGCGGGTGGCGTTCACCGCGACCGACGAGCGCGTGGACCAGGCGGTGCGCCGGCTCTCCTAGGCGCAGGTCAGGAGGCGCGGGGTGGCATGGCGTGCACCCGGTCGGGGATCGCCTTCCGGTGCGGCGGGGCGTCCGAGATGGTGACCGCCGAGACGCTCTCGATCCGGACGACCGAGTGCTTGCTTTCGGATTCCTGGAGGACGACGCCGTGCCCGTCGACGGCGACGACATAGCCCCGGATCCACTTGCCCTCGACGAGGACCTCCACCGGCACGGAGTTGTCCTGGGCACGGTTCAGCGCGGTTCCGATGGTGTAGATCATCGAACTGTTCACGGCTGTCCCCTCGCGCGCTGAATGTGCGGTTCTATTCCAATGGCCGGCGGGCGCGAATGTCCAGGCACCACAGCGTCCGCCACCCGAACGGACCATCACAATGGCTGTCCGGACAACCTTGACTCGTCTGAACGGTTGAAGCCCTAACATTCCGGACAAGTCGCGCAAGTCTTGCCGGGCGTCCCCGGAACGGGAGCGTCCTACTCGCCCTCGACGACGTCGACATGGACGTGGTCGCGATGCTCGAGCACGGCTCGGTCACCGGGACGGTTGCCAGGGTCGTACCTCCGCCAGCCCTGGTTCGAGCGCATGCCGGACGACCAGACCTTCCCGTCGAAGATGACGTGGTCGACGTGGAGCCGCTCGGAGTGCGCGACGAGGTACTGCGCGACCGCCCAGCCCTTGCGTCTGTTCGCCTCGGCGACGGGCCGGACGAAGATGTCGAGGGCTCGGCCGTCGTAGTGCGCCGAACCCGCCTGATGTCCGGTGCTGATGCCTCCCGGGGCGAACCCGCCGAACGGCAGACCGCCGAAGGCCCTGATCAGGTTCCGTCGCACGGCGTTGGCCCTCGGCGTGAGCCCGTTCGCCGAGACCCGCTGCTTCCGGAGGTCGCCGCTCGGGTAGGCGACACAGCTGAACCGCCCGCCCGCGGAGTACCCAGTGAGCGCCGAGGCGAGGGCGCGGGCGTCGGCCTCGTGGTCCTCGTAGGCCTCCGGGAAACCGGACCGCTGTACCGCCTGGGCCGCCTCGGTGATCCGCATCCGGTGGTAGCCATGGACCTTCTCGAGCTCGTCGTAGAACTTGTTCGTCGCGTAGTACGGGTCCTGGAGCTGCTCCGCGGTGCCCCATCCCATCGACGGCCGCTGCTGGAACAGGCCGAGAGAGTCCCGGTCGCCGTGGTCGAGATTGCGGATCTTGCTCTCCTGGTAGGCCGTCGCGAGCGCGATGGACACGGCTCGTGCAGGCAGTCCCCGGCGTACTCCGACCGCGGCGATGGTCGTGGCGTTCTCCGCCTGCTCGGTGCTGAGGCGGACGTCCACGTCGCCGACCCTGGCCCGGCAGCCCTCTGGTGCAGGGAACGGCCCCACGCCGCGCAGCACCAGGAAACCGACGACTGCGAGGACCGCCAGCAAGGTCAGGCCGACGAGGAGCACACGCGCAGCCCCGCCGGCCTCGGTTCGTCGCCCTCGCGACGCGCGCCCTCTCGTCGAGCCGGGCTCACTCGTTCGCATGCAGTGCCGCGTTCAGCTCGATGCCCTCCCCCTGCCACGGGACCGCTTCGATGGCGCCGGTGACCGAGTTGCGGCGGAAGAGGATGTTGTCGACGCCGGAGAGCTCGGCGGCCTTGATCACCTTCGGCTTGTTGTCCATGTCCCGCACGGTGACCTTCGTGCCCGCAGTGACGTAGCAGCCCGCCTCGACGACGCACCCGTCGCCGAGGGAGACGCCGATTCCGGCGTTCGCGCCGATGAGGCAGCGCTCGCCGACGGAGATGACCTCCCTACCGCCCCCGGAGAGGGTGCCCATGATCGAGGCGCCGCCGCCGACGTCGGAACCGTCGCCGACCACGACGCCCGCGCTGATCCGGCCCTCGATCATCGATGCGCCGAGCGTGCCTGCGTTGAAGTTCACGAAGCCTTCGTGCATCACCGTCGTGCCGGAGGCGAGATGGGCGCCGAGCCGGACCCTGTCGGCGTCGGCGATACGCACGCCGGTCGGCATCACGTAGTCCGTCATCCGGGGGAACTTGTCGACCCCGAAGACACTGAGGTGTCGGGCGGAGGCCTTGAGCCGCAGCCGGGTCTGCTCGAACCCCTCGACCGCACACGGACCCTCGCTCGTCCAGACCACGTTCGAGAGCAGCCCGAAGATCCCGTCCATCGAGATCGTGCGGGGCGCGACGAGCCGGTGGCTCAGCAGGTGCAGCCGCAGCCACGCGTCGTGCGTATCGGCAGGCGGAGCCTGCAGGTCCGCGACGACCGTGCGTACGACGACCCTCCGCACGCCACGGACATCGTCCACCCCTTCGAGCGAGGTCAGCTCGGCAGGCGGCTCGACCAGCTCCGGTGCCCGGCCGAGCTGCGGTGTCGGGTACCACGTGTCGAGCACGGCTCCGTCGCCGTCGGCTCCGGTGACAGTGGCCAGCCCGAACCCCCAGGCGCTCCCCGGGACTGGGGTCTCGGTGCCACCCTCCGCGGAGCTCTCGGAGCTCTTGTCGACGACCTCGCCGGGGTTCTTCACGGACGCGTCTGACTGCTGCTGGTTGGTGGTGGTCACGTATGACAAGGTAGCGAAACGCTGCAAGGTGCACGGGACGGGGCTGTGACGTCCCGGCATCCGGGAGGGAGGTTCGCTGTGGCTGCTGTCGCACGGTGGAAAGAACTGTGCATGGACACCACCGACGGGGAGACGCTGGGCCGCTTCTGGGCGGACGTGGCGGGGCTGGAGCTCCGCCCCGACGACGGACCAGGGGACCTCCTCGGCCCTAGCGAGGGGCACGGCATCGCCATGTGTCGCGTGTCCGAGGCCAAGAGCGTCAAGCACCGCGTGCACCTCGACATCTACTCGGCCTCCGTCGAGGAGCTCGAGTCGAGGGGCGCGAGCGTCGTACTCCCGGCCGAGGAGTCCGGCTTCAGGTGGACCGTGATGGCCGACCCGGAGGGCGGCGAGTTCTGCGCCTTCCTCAGGGAGCCCGACCAGCTGCCGGACTACCGCATCCATGGCCTGGTGGTGGACTGCGCCGACCCGCGTGCGGTCGCCCGGTGGTGGGCGGACGCCTTCGGCGTCGAGGCCACGGGCGACGAGGACAAGGGCTGGTGGTGGCTCCAGAACGTCCCGGGCCTGCCGATCACCACCATGGACTTCGTCCCCGTCCCCGAGCCGAAGACCGTGAAGAACCGCATCCATTGGGACGTCTACGGCACCGTCGGGGCGATGCGCGAGCACGGTGCGACGCTGCTCCGCCCGCGAGACGACGAGATCTCGTGGAACGTGATGGCCGACCCCGAGGGCAACGAGTTCTGCGTCTTCGAGCGGTGACAGGATGACGGGCATGACCTCCCTGGACCTCACGGCCGACGTCGTCACCCTCACGGAGCAGCTCGTCGACATCGAGTCGGTGAGCGGCAACGAGGAGGCCATCGCCGACGCCGTGGAGGCGCGGTTGCGGGCCCTGCCGCATCTCGAGGTCAGCCGATACGGCAACAACGTCGTCGCCCGCACCGACCATGGGCGTGCCGAGCGCGTCGTCATCGCCGGCCACCTCGACACGGTCCCGGTGAACGACAACCTGCCGGCCCGTCGGGACGAGAAGGACCTGCACGGCCTCGGCAGCTGCGACATGAAGGGTGGTGTGGCGGTCGCGCTGCGGATCGCCGCGACCATGCCGGTGACCAACCGGGACATCACCTTCCTCTTCTACGACTGCGAGGAGGTCGAGGCCGAGCGCAACGGGCTGAAGCTGCTCGGCGACCGCCACCCCGAGCTGCTCCGGGCCGACTTCGCGATCCTCATGGAGCCGTCCGACGCCGTCGTCGAGGCCGGCTGTCAGGGCACCATGCGGGCCGACGTCACCACGCGCGGCGAGCGCGCCCACACAGCACGGTCGTGGAAGGGGGTGAACGCGATCCACCGGGCCGCTGAGGTCCTCGAGCGCCTCAACGCCTACCAGCCGAGACGCCCGGTGATCGACGGCCTGGAGTACCGCGAAGGCCTCAACGCGGTCTTCATCCGTGGCGGCGTCGCGGGGAACGTCCTGCCCGACAGCTGCACGGTCTCGGTCAACTACCGCTTCGCTCCCGACCGGTCGGAGGAGGAGGCGGCCGCGCACCTGCGCGAGGTCTTCGAGGGCTTCGAGCTGGAGATCACCGACTCCGCCCCCGCGGCGTTGCCCGGCCTCGGCGTGCCTGCGGCGGCGGCCTTCCTCGAGGCCGTCGGAGGTGAGGCGAACCCGAAGTTCGGCTGGACGGACGTGGCGCGCTTCAGTGCTCTCGGCATCCCGGCGGTGAACTTCGGTCCCGGTGACCCCCACCTCGCCCACAAGCAGGACGAGCACGTCCCCCTCGAGCATCTCGAGCGGGTGGAGCAGCAGCTGCGAACCTGGCTGGAGCCGGCCGGAGCGCGGGATAGCCTCGCGTCATGACCGACGACGCCCCGCTCGGCCCGACCAAGCAGCGCGGCCGCACGACGATGCGGCGAGGCGCGTTCCAGCGCAGCACCACCGACCAGCGGCTCCTGGACTCCCGGGGTCCCAGCGACTGGGTGCACACCGACCCCTGGCGCGTCCTCAGGATCCAGTCCGAGTTCGTCGAGGGGTTCGGTTCGCTCGCCGAGCTCGGGCCGGCCATCTCGGTGTTCGGCTCCGCGCGGACCACCCGGGACGACCCGATGTACACGCTGGCCGAGCGCCTGGGGTGCGCGCTGGTCCGGGCCGGCTTCGCCGTGGTGACCGGCGGAGGGCCGGGAATCATGGAGGCCGCGAACAAAGGCGCACTGGAGAACGACGGGATCTCCGTCGGCCTCGGCATCGAGCTGCCGTTCGAGGCGGGCATGAACGAGTACGTCGACGTCAGCGTGAACTTCAGGTACTTCTTCGCCCGCAAGACGATGTTCGTCAAGTACGCCCAGGGGTTCGTCGTGCTCCCCGGGGGTTTCGGGACGTTCGACGAGCTGTTCGAGGCGCTGACCCTCGTGCAGACCCAGAAGGTCACCTCCTTCCCGATCATCCTCATGGGCTCCGACTACTGGGCCGGCCTGGTGAGGTGGCTGCGTGACACGGTGGTGGCCTGCGGCAACGTCTCGGAGCCGGACCTCGACATGTTCCACGTGACCGACGACGTCGACGAGGTGGTCCGGATCTTCCAGGAGGCCCAGGTGCGGCACCGCCTCACCGCGCCGGAGGACGAGGAGTTCCAGAACACCGCGAACGGAGGCTGAGGTCTCACGATGACGTGGTTCTTCGCGGTGCTGGTCGTCCTGCTGCTGGGGGCGATCGCCGTGGTCGCGGCCGGGCGCGGTGGCTCCATGGCGGAGGTGTACGACGACCGGCGTGACGTCCGCGTCCAGGCCGAGCGGCCGCTCGACGGCGAGGACCTCCGCAAGGTGCGCTTCACGACGGCCTTCCGCGGCTACCGGATGTCCGAGGTGGACTCCCTGCTCGAGCGCCTCGCCCGTGAGCTCGACGCCACCCAGACCGAGCCGGGCCGCCGGCGGGAGAGTCCTCCCGACGCGCCTGACCGTGGCGAGGAGGGCTGATGGCGACGGCGATGGTCCGGGCCGAGGTGCGTGTCGAGGCCCCCGCGCAGGTGGTGTGGGACTACGTCACCGACTGGCCCCGGCAGGGGGAGTGGATCCCCTTCACGCGGGTGGAGGTCGTCGGTGGCGGCGCCGCTCGGGGGGTAGGCGGAAGGATCCGCGCCTGGACCGGGATCGGGCCCGTGGGCTTCTGGGACCCCATGACGGTCACGTCCTGGGAGGAGGAGGCCGACGGCTCCGCCCGGTGCGAGGTGCTCCACCGGGGTGCGGTGGTCCGCGGGGACGGCGAGTTCGCGGTGTCACCTCGGGGCACGGACGCGTGCATGTTCGTGTGGTGGGAGCGCCTGACGCTTCCCCTCGGTCCGTTCGGGGCCCTGCTCTGGCGGCTGGGCGGGTGGACGATGCAGCGCGGCGTCGCCGAGGCGTTGCGCCGTCTGGCCCGGCGCGCGGAGTGGCTCGCCGGAGGTGGCAGCAGTGGGTGACTCGGACGGACTCCTCCTCGGGGCCGACGGTCGGCTGCGCTGCCGTTGGGCCGGGTCGACCCCGGAGTACCTCGACTACCACGACGAGGAGTGGGGGCGCGAGCTCCGCGGCGACCGGGCGCTGTTCGAGCGCCTCACCCTCGAGGCGTTCCAGTCCGGCCTGTCGTGGATCACGATCCTCCGCAAGCGGGAGGCCTTCCGAGCCGCGTTCCACGGGTTCGACGTGGTCCAGGTGGCGGCGTTCGAGGAGGAGGACGTGCTCGATCTTCTCCAGGACAGCGGCATCGTGCGCAACCGGGCCAAGATCGAGGCCACGATCGCGAACGCTCGGGCGGTCCTCGACCTCGGGGAGTCGTTCAGCGACCTCCTGTGGTCCTTCGCCCCGGAGCGGGACCGTCCCGCGCCCCGCTCGACGGACGACGTCGTCGCGACGACGGCTGAGTCGAAGGCGATGGCCAAGGAGCTCAAGAGGCGGGGCTTCCGCTTCGTCGGCCCGACGACGGCCCACGCCTTGATGCAGGCCACCGGCATGGTGAACGACCACATGCTGGACTGCTGGGTGAGAAGCGGAACAGCCTAAGCGAGCCCTGCCCAAATGTCCGGTTACTGTCCAGTTTGACCCCCACCGGTCCCATTCCGGTCGTGGATCGGGCATCCTCTCCTCGTGACCCCGTTACTAGCCACCTATGTGCTGACCGCCCTGGCAGCCGTCGTCGTTGTGCTCACGAGGGTTCGTCTGGCAGGCGGCAGTGAGGCGGCGGGGCGGCTCTCCATCCCTACCAACGTGCTGAACATGCACACCTACTCCGGCCTTCCGGCGCTCTTCTTGTGGGTGGCGTTTCTGCTGACCGGCTTCACGTTGCTGGGGGTGGTGAGCCTTCTCGCCTGGTGGATCACCGTGATAGCTGGCCTGCTGATCCTCGCGCGTTGGATGCCGGCGAAGGGCAGGCACGCCTCCGGCCCGGCAGCCGACACCTGGGGAGAGGGCCCAGGGCTCTCGGTGCTCGCCCACGTCGGCCTGTTCGTAGGCGTAACTGTCTGGACCGCTCTGTTCCTGGTCGGCAAGATCCCCTGACCCGGGCCGTCCGCTCGGGCCATGGCGTTCAGCGGCCCTCGAAGACCGGCTTCTCCTTCGCCACGAAGGACGCGACAGCCTTCGCGTGGTCCTCCGTGGCACCCGTCAGCGACATCATCTGCCCCTCGAAGTCGAGCGAGCTCGCGAAGTCGTGACCGGCCGAGAACTCCAGTGACCGCCGCACAGCGCCGAACGCGACCGTAGGACCCGTCGCGAGCTGCCGTGCCATCGAGGCGACCTCGTGACGGAGGTTGTCGGAGTCCACGACCTTCGTGGCCAGGCCCAGCTCGAGCGACTCCTGCGCGGGAATGGTGCGGGGGAAGTACAACAGCTCGAGCGCCCTGGCGCGGCCCACCAGCCGGGGGAGCGTCCACGAGGCACCGGTGTCGCACGAGAGCGCGACACCGGTGAAGGCCAGGTTGAACCCCGCCGACTCGGCGAGGACCCGGAAGTCGCAGGCGAACGCGAGCGACGCGCCGGCCCCGGCGGCGACGCCGTTGACAGCGGCGATCACCGGCTTGTTCATCGTCGCCAGGGCCTTGACGGTCGGGTTGTAGTGCTCGGGGACGGTCCGGAACAGCTCGTCGGAGGAGCTGCTGTTCAGGATCTCCACGTGCTCCTTGAGGTCCTGGCCCACGCAGAAGGCGCGACCGGACCCCGTGAGGACGACGCAGCGGACTGCCTGGTCCTCGGCGGCCTCGAGCACGGCGTCACGCAGCGCGACCTTGGTGGCGACGTCGAGGCTGTTCATCGCCTCCGGGCGGTTCAGCGTGATCGTCGCAACCCCGTCCGCGACGGCGTAGATCACGGGCTGGTCGGTCATGGGCGCTCTCCACTCTCGGTCTGGTCAGCATCCGTCGGGTCGAGGCAGCGGTCGACGAACCGGGACGCCCCGGGCAGGAGCCGCGCCGCCTCCTCCCCGAAGAACCTAGCGGCGGCGTTCCCCGGCCACTCCGCCGGGAGGAGCTCCACGGGGAGACCCGGGTCGGTGAAGAGGAACTTGCGCCACTCGTGGACTAGGTGGGACCGGACCACGAAGGCGAGCTCGTCCTCCTCGGATGCCGTCGTGCCCACGACATGGGTGGGGTTCTCGACCAGGCCTCGCGCCTCGGTGTGCCAGGAGGCGTAGGCGGTGCCGAGCGCGTCGAGGTCCCAGGCCCGCCTGGCGAGTGCAGCGGGGTCGCCGTCGTACGCCTCGAAGCGGACCGCGCTCGCGCCTTCGGAGGCCAGGAGGGTCTCGACCTCGGCGGACGGGTAGGGGCTGATCCAGGTGCTGTCGCCGATCGGCGCATAGCCGAGGAAGCCGAGACCTGAGCGGACTCGCTCGCGCCCGGAGCGCGGGGGCGTCCCCTCGAGCACGAGAAGGTCCCAGGCGCCCTTCCAGCCGCTCTCCCGGGTCCGGTAGATGCGGGCCGCGGCGTCGTCGAGGCGCTGGCGTGCTCGTGCCGTGAGCGCGTAGCCGCGACCGCCCCGGGTCTCGACCGGCGTGAGCCAGCCCTGGCGCACCATGCGTGAGATCGCAGTGCGCACTGCCGGCGCGTTCACCCCGAGCGGGGCGAGGATGCGCACGAGTGCGGCCACCGGCGCCCGGCCTCCCCGGGAGCGGAGGTGGTCGCCGAAGAGGTCGAAGAGCGCGGACCTGGCGTGCACAGAAGGGAGTCTGCCCCAATCCGGGGGAAGTCGCCCGCAGGTCGCCGTTGGGTACCGGTCGGCAGGTCCTGGTCGGCGAACCGGAAGAAATGCGCGATACTAGACGAGCAAAGCGGTGCGCCACGGGAAGATCCTCCGTTCGGTGTGGGAGGGACCACACCGGCTGGGCGCCTCGCAGGACCAAGGAAGAGGTGTGCGCATGGCGGCGATGAAGCCGCGGACGGGCGACGGCCCGCTCGAGGTCACGAAGGAAGGGCGCGGCATCGTGATGCGCGTCCCGCTCGAGGGTGGTGGCCGACTCGTCGTCGAGCTCAACGCCGAGGAGGCAGGTGCCCTCGGTGCAGCCCTCAACGAGGTTGTCGGCTGACCTGCCCGTCCTCCGGGCGCCTCGACCCGTAGCAGACCGACGACCCTGAGCCCACGGCTCAGGGTCGTCGGTTGTCATCCCGAGCCCGATGAGTAGTGTCGGGACCGCTCATCGCGACACCGTCATCGCCTCAGACCAAGGGGAATCACCCAGGTGGCACTGCCCAACCAGGTCTCACCGCCGCAGATCGCACTCAGCAGCGCTGCCCCGACCGGAGTCGTCGGAGCGGAGGTCGTCGCCCTGCCCTTGATGAGGGACGAGGACGGACCGACTCTCGGGCCTGGTGCCGCCGAGCTCCTCGACGAGCTCCCGCTCGACGTGTTCGCCCTCCTGGAGCATCATCAGGCGACGGGAAAGGCAGGCGAGGTGGTCGACCACCCGGTCCTCTCCCCGGACGACTTGGCCAACACCAGCCTGAGAAGCGTGCTCTTCGTCGGAGTCGGGAAGGGGGCACCGGCCGAGCTCCGCAAGGCAGGGGCCGCGCTGGCCCGCCGGGTGAAAGGCAAGGAGAGCGTCGCCTGCTCGCTGGCAGCACTCGCGGACGACGCGGGGCTCCGAGCCCTCGTCGAGGGGCTGGTGCTCGGCTCGTTCGTGTTCCACCGGCGGTCCGCGGGGGTGAAGGAGCATCCCGTCAAGCGGGTGGTCCTCGCCGGGGTGTCCGACACCGCGGCTCGCCAGCAGGCGCTCGAACGTGCACTCGCCCTTGCCGGTGCAGCGTGGATGTCGCGGGTTCTCGCCCTGGTCCCGGCGAACGAGAAGGGCCCGGCCTGGATGGCGGAGCGCGCCGACGAGATCGCGCGGTCCGCCGGCCTCGAGCTCACCGTCTGGGACGAGAAGCGCCTCACCCGCGAGGGCTTCGGAGGCATCCTCGCGGTCGGGCAGGCCTCGGCGAAGCCGCCGCGTCTGATCCGTCTCGACTACACGCCTCGTGGGGCCGTCCGGAACACCCCGCACGTCGTGCTCGTCGGTAAGGGCATCACCTTCGACACCGGCGGCCTGTCGATCAAGCCCGCCGAGGCGATGATGAACATGAAGCGCGACATGACGGGTGGTGGCGTCGTCCTCGCCGTCATGGGTGCGCTCGCCGACGTGGACTGCCAGGTCAGGGTCACCGGCCTGGTTCCTTCGGCCGAGAACGCCGTGGGCGGCAATGCACTCCGCCCCGGCGACGTCGTCCGGCACTACGGGGGTCGCACCAGCGAGGTTCGCAACACCGACGCGGAGGGCCGCCTCGTGCTCGCCGACGCACTCGCCTACGCGGTCGCCGAGATCAAGCCCGACGTCCTTGTCGACGTCGCGACGCTGACCGGCGCCATGAAGATCTCGCTCGGCCAGCGCACCGGAGGGCTCTTCGCCACGAGCGACGCGCTCGCCGACTTCCTCACCACAGCCGGCAGTGCCGCCGGCGAGCCGCTGTGGCGGATGCCCCTGGTCGACGACTACGAGGAGCGCCTCGAGTCCAAGGTCGCCGACGCGGACAACGCCGCCGGGGGGCCGGGCGCGATCACCGCTGCGCTGTTCCTCAGGCACTTCACTGGCGG
>DASVBF010000077.1:0-2057 GCA_036375975.1 Nocardioidaceae bacterium
CGAGACGGGACAGCTTCGCGGCGGGGCGCCCTTCGAGCCTCTCGACGAGCGAGGGCTCCAGCAACGCCTCTCGCACCAGCTCGGGCGACGGGCGGGGCGGGCGGTCCTCGGCGCTCGCCGCGGTCTTCTCCCTTGCCCGCAGCAGCCGCGCCAGAGCACGGACCTCGGTCGCGTCGAGGTGGCCCAGAGCCGAGCCGAGCAGCGCGTCCACCCGGGAGGCGCTGATGTAGTCGGGATGGCCCCGGTCGTCGTTGTCGAGGTTGACCACGGCCCGCAGCGCGTCGAGGAGGACGACCACTGCCGGCTCCTGCACGAGCGGAGTGTCGTCGCTCGCGACCTCGACCGGGACACCGGCCGCTGCGAGGCTACGGCGAAGTGGCGGGATCGAGGTGCGGCCAGAACGGACGAGCACGGCCATCTGCGACCACGGCACGCCGTCCTCCAGGTGCGCCCTGCGGAGGAGGTCCGCGACGTGCTCCGTCTCGGCCCTCGCCGTGTCGAAGGTGCGGACCTCGACCCGCCCGGGACCGAACGGGGTGCGGGTCGGCTCGGGGTTGCGGAACGCCTGGAAGAGCTCGGAGCCGATGGCCCCCTTCGTCGGGATGGCTCCCGCCACCGAACGGGAGGCCTCGAGGAGCACAGGCCCGAACCGCCGGGTGACCCGGAGCGCCACCGTCCGGGCCTGACGTCCGTCAGCGGTCCGGAACTGGTCCGGGAAGTCGAGGATGCCTCTGACCTCGGCGCCCCGGAAGGCGTAGATGGACTGGTCGGGGTCACCGACCACGACCAGGTTGCGTCCGTCGCCGGCGAGCGCACGGAGCAGCCGGACCTGGCTCGGGTCGGTGTCCTGGTACTCGTCGACGAACACCCAGGAGTACTGCTGACGGAGTCGCTGAAGAACCTCCGGCCGCTCGGCGATGGCCACCGCCCGGTGGATCAGCTCGGGATAGTCGATGGCGCTGTCGCTGTCCAGGACGTCGAGGTACTGCTCCATGAAGAGCCCGGCCGCCACCCAGGCGGGCTGGTCCTCCGCGCGACCGAGCTCGACCAGGTCCGCAGGCTCGAGTCCCTTCTCGCGGGCCCTGCCGAGGACGCTCTGCACCTCACGGGCGAAGCCACGGGTGCCTACAGCACGGTCGAGACCGACAGGCCAGCGCACCGACTCCGGCTCGTGGGTCAGGAGGCGCTGCAGGACGACGTCCTGCTCCGGTGCGCTGAGCAGTCGCAGCGGTTCGTCGTAAAGCCCCTTCGGGCCGTGGGCGCGGATCAGGCCGTATGCGAAGGAGTGGAACGTGGAGCTCAGCGTCGTCGACATGGTGCGCCCGACCCGGGCGGTCACACGGTCCCGGAGCTGCTCGGCGGCCTTCCGGCTGAAGGTGAGGGCGAGAACCGAGTCGGGAGCGACCCCGCGGCGCTCCACCCGGTCGACGATGGCCTCCACGAGGGTGGTCGTCTTGCCGGTGCCCGGCCCCGCGAGCACCAGCAGCGGGCCCGCCTGGTGGTCCACCACCGACCGCTGGAAAGAGTCCAGCACCGGCGCAGCGGCACGCGCCGCCGTGGGGTGGACGAGGCGGAAGGACGTCATGGACCAATCACATCAGAACGGACCGACAGGGTCGGCCGTGGCGTCGGGCCACCACGCCGCTCGCGCCATGTCGACGCGCCCCGACCCGCGTAGCGCGGTGCCCTCGCGTCGATGATGCGCAAGGGCCTCGCCGTCGTGGCACAGCGGGAGCCCACCATCGGCGCGGACAACCCGCCACCACGGCACGCCGCCGCCCTCGAGGGCCATGACCCGGCCCACCTGTCGAGGGCCCCCGACACCGACGACCTCGGCGATGGCGCCGTAGCTCATCACCCGTCCGGGCGGGATCCGTTCGACCACGGTGAGCACCCGTTCGACGTACTCCTCGTGGTCCACGGCGGCACCTTAACGCCTGCCAGGTCAGAGCAGCGGGGAGAACCCCTTGGTGCCGCGGACCAGGTGGAGCCCCGGAATGCCCGAGTGCCGCTGGGCGAAGGTCAGCTCGTGGCGCAGGTCGCCCACGCCGTTGGAC
>DASVBF010000119.1:0-6575 GCA_036375975.1 Nocardioidaceae bacterium
CAACTGCTGGAGCAGCCGGTTGTGGACCCGCGACTTCAGCATGCTGAAGCGGTCCTCGCTCACCTCGATCGCGGTCTGCGCCTTGGTCTTGCTCGGGTCCTGTGCGGCCTGTGTCCCTGTGTGGCTCGGTGGGACCCGATCGCGAGAGGCCGCTGCGAGCCGGTCAGTCAAGCTGGTCATGGGTCACCTACCGTTTCGACGAAGGAGGCCACGCTTGCGCGTGGCTGCGTGTCCCGAGCGCTCGCTCGACTCCTCCAGCTCCGGAATCACCGGGACGGCCTGCAGGTCGTCAGCCAGTGCGGCGATGGCCTTGCTCACCGCGTGCCGAGGGAGTGATACGAAGATCGGCTCGCCGGAGTTTGTCGAGCTGGCAACCTGCGGCGAGGTGGGGATTGACGCGGAGATCGGCATGCCCAAGGTGCTCTCGACCTTGTCGGCGCTGAGACCGACCTTGTCGTCGGCCCGGTTGAGGATCAGGTGTCGCTGGTTCCTCGGGAAGTTCAGCAGATCCAGCGTCTCGACGGCGATCTTGACGTTCTTCAGAGTCGGGACGTCCAACGTCGTGATGAGCAGCAGCTCGTCGGTCTCGTCGATCGCTTGAAGCACGTGCTCGTCGAAGCTCGGGGCGGTGTCGACCACAACGAAGTCGAAGCGGGTCTTCAGGATCCGCAGCACCTTCGCGACCAGCGAGGCCGGAATCGAGTCCCTGGCATCGGGCTGCACGGGGGCGACCAGGGTGTTGATGCCGTCACGGTGGGGCGTGAGGAGCGGTTCCAGGGAGTCGATACCGAGCCCTGCCTCGAGCGGGATGGCGTCGGCCAGCGTCCGTGCGGGGAAGAGCTGAAGGGTGATCGCGACGTCGCCGAACCCGAGGTCGAGATCGACGAGGCAGACCTCCTTGCCGTCGCGAGCCAGGCCCAGCGCCAGGTTGACGGCCAGAGTCGTCTTGCCAACCCCACCCTTCGGTGAGAAGACCGTGATCTGCCGGCCGATCTGTGAGCTGCCCGCGGGGCCATGAACGGCTTCCCAGACCTGGCCCGCTCGGAGAACCGCCTCGCCGAGGCCCGCGAGGTCACGCTCCTCGACGACCTCGCGCATGCCGGAGCGCAGAGCCTCCGCAAGGACGCTGGTGTCCACACGGCGACGGATAAGGATCACGCTGGTCGCGGGACGAGTGACCCGCAGTGTGTCGGCGAGAGCAGCGGCCGCCTCCAGGTCCACGGAAGGACCGAGGATGACGGCGTACTCGTTGACGTCCTCGCTCAGGGTCCGCTTGAGCTCATCCAGGCTCGCGGCGAGCCTGGAGCGCACGCCGAGAGCCGCCGAGAACATCTCGGCATTGGTCGCGACGGGTTCGACGATGATAGGCACGTCGCATCACCTGAAGACGTTGGAAGGAGTAACACCGGAACCGGCCTTGACACTCGACTTGTTGGTGAGGAGCGCGAAGGCGACCTCGCTGTTCTTTGCGGCGAAGATGACCTTCTCGGCGTCGGCCTGGTCCACCGCGAGCGTCATCAGCGTGCGGGGCAGCTGCTCGACCGTCTGCTCACCCGTCTTGTCGGTGGTCGTGGTCGAGACGACGGTCGTCGTGCCGACGCCGATGACCTGCACACGCGGAAGTAGCAGTCGCGTCTGCGGCTGCGCGTTGCCCATCACGCCGGCCTCCGAGGTGGAGAAGATGGCCACCTCTGCGCCCGGGTTCACGAAGCCGGCGACTCGTGAGGGGTCGGTCAGGTTGATCGAGATCGCCATCTTCCCGTCGGGAATCGTCAGCGTCTCTTCCTCACCTGGGTCGCCGAACTTCGACGGAACGATCTGCTCGCCCGGGTACACCGTGGTGAGCGCGACCTTGCCGCTCATGTCGCCGATGCTCGTGGTGGCCCCCGACAGCAGGTCTCCACGACCCACCGACCCCATCTGGATCTTGCCGGCCGACTGTGCCTCGGCGAGCGACTCACCCGGCTTGATGACCTCCACGGCCTTGAGCACCTGGACGGCGTCGAACTGCTGCGCCGCGCGTGCGTCGACGCCCCGGACGTACAGGAACACCAGTGACGTGCCCACAGCTGCAATGAGTGTGGCCACAAGAAGAAGAACCGTTCTGCGTCCCATGCCTGTCCCAGTCAGTGTCGTTGGGAAGAACGGCGGAGCCCGATCGGTCTCTCGCCCTCCTGGGGCACCCTCCCGGCCCCAAGTACATAGATTTCTATACCGAACGGGCGGCCGTCTCGAAAACCTGTCTATTCATATGTTTCGGGCATGGGAATGCCTGCATAACTCAGGCGCAAACGGGCCGTCATATCTAGTCGAAACGGGCCATCACGCGCGGTCGTAGAGTGCCTCTACCTCGTCCCGAAACTCCCGCATCACGTCGTGACGCTTCAGCTTCAGGCTGGGAGTGAGGATGCCCGACTCCTCCGTCCAGTCTCCGGAGAGGATGCGGAACTTGCGGATCGACTCCGCCTGCGAGACGGCCTTGTTCGCCTCGTCGACCGCTGACTGGATCTCCGCGACCAGGTCGGGATCAGTTGTGAGGTCGGCAAGGTCGCCGCTCTTGCCGTGCTGCTCCGACCAGATCGCGAGGGACTCCGGGTCGATGGTGACCAAGGCCGCGATGAACGGCTCACCGTCGCCGACCACCATGCACTGGCTCACCATGGGGTGGGCGCGGACCCGGTCCTCGAGAACTGCCGGTGCGACGTTCTTGCCACCGGCTGTCACGATGATCTCCTTCTTGCGACCGGTGATCCTCACGAAGCCCTCGTCGTCGATCTCCCCGAGGTCGCCGGTGCTGAGCCACCTGTCCTCGGAGAGCACCTCCCGAGTCGCATCGGCGTTGTTCCAGTAGCCGGCGAACACCTGACCGCCACGGATCAAAAGCTCGCCGTCGTCCGCGACACGCACCGTCGTGCCGGGCAGGGGGCGCCCAACGGTGCCGATCTTGGTCAGCTCGGGCCGGTTCGCGGTGACGGCGGCCGTCGTCTCGGTGAGCCCGTAGCCCTCGAGAACGTGCAGCCCGATGCCGCGGTAGAAGTGGCCGAGCCGCTCGCCCAGTGGTGCGCCGCCCGACACCGCGTAGCTGCACTTGGCGCCGAGCGCCTCTCGTAGCCTGCTGTAGACGAGGCGATCGAACAGAGCGTGGCGCACTCGGAGCAAGGGGCCGACCTTGCCGTCCAGGGCCTTGCTGTAGGCGATGGCCGTCTTGGCAGCGGCGTCGAAGACCCTGCCGCGGCCGTCTGCGGCCGCACGCTGCGAGGCGGTGTTGAAGACCTTCTCGAACACCCGGGGCACGGCGAGGATGAACGTCGGGTGGAAGGTCTGAAGGTCGTCCATGAGGTTCTTGACGTCGGAGGAGTGACCTAGACGCACCCTCGCCTTGATGGCGCCGATCTGGATGATCCGCGCGAACACATGGGCGAGCGGGAGGAAGAGCAGGGTCGATGCGTCCTCGACGTCGAAGAGGTCGTCGAGCTCGTCGAGGGCCACCCCGAGCTCGAACATGAAGTTGCCGTGCGTGAGGATGCATCCCTTGGGGCGACCGGTGGTCCCCGAGGTGTAGATGAGTGTCGCGGGCGAGTCGGGGCCGGCTTTGGTGCGCCGCGCCTCGAGCTCCTCGTCACCCACCGCGGCTCCGCTGTCCCGGAGCGCATCGACAGCGCATTCGTCGAGCACCCACACACGCGCGTCGCTGCCGATGGCCTTCTGTGCCTCCCGGACGCGGGCGGCATGGGCGGGCGTCTCGGCGACAACTGCGGCAACGGCCGAGTCCTGGAGGATCCACTCGACCTGGTCCTGGGAGGACGTCTCATAGATGGGTACGGTGATGGCTCCCGCGAACCAGATCGCGTAGTCGAGCAACGTCCACTCGTAGCGGGTCTTGGACAGGAGCGCGACGCGGTCGCCCTCCTCGATGCCCGTCGCGATCAGCCCCTTGCCGACCTCGCGCACCTGGTCGAGAAACTCCGACGCGGTCACGGGTACCCAGTCGGCCCCGCGTCTCCGGCTCAGGCAGACCTTGTCGGCGGCTTCGGTGGCGTTCCTGACGATGTCGTCGGTGAGGTTGCCGCTCTCGGGGATGTCGACCGTCAACGGTGCGGAGTACTCACGCACGCCCGCACCTCCCGTCGCCTCTGCGGGTCACGATGTGCACATGCCGCAGGTTACCTTCCCTCGAGCCCCGGGCCGCGCAAGGAGGGCTACCGTCAGCCCCGTCACACTCCCGCGATGAGGCACTTCCTATCCGGTACGCTCGCGCACACACTCACCGTTCTTGGAGGGCACCGAAACACCATGGCCGAGCAGACGACGTCCAGCATCGTGGTGAACGCCTGGCCGGCGGAGATCATGGGGGTGATCTCCGACTTCGACGCCTATCCCGAGTGGGCTCAGGGCGTGAAGAAGGCCGAGGTCGTGAGGGGTGGCGGCGCCGACCGGGCCGAACAGGTCTACTTCGAGCTCGATGCGAGCCCGATCAAGGACCAGTACACCCTCGAGTACGACTGGGACGGTGACCGTTCCGTTCGCTGGTGGCTCGTCGAGGGCAAGATGCTCAAGGGCATGGACGGCACCTACGAGCTCGACCCGCGCGAGGACGGAAGCACCGAGGTGACCTACCGCCTCGCGGTCGAGATCTCGATCCCCATGATCGGCATGCTCAAGCGCAAGGCTGAGAAGGTCATCATCGACACCGCGCTCAAGGGCCTGAAGAAGCGCGTCGAGTCTCTCGCGTGACCGCGTGAGGATCATCCTCTTCACCGGCAAAGGCGGGGTCGGCAAGACCACGGCCGCCGCCGGTACGGCGACCCTGGCGGCGTCTCGGGGCCACCGGACCCTCGTGCTCTCGACCGACGCCGCCCACTCTCTCGCGGACGCCTTCGGCCTACCGGTCGGCAGCGAGCCGACCCAGGTCGACGACCAACTCTTCGTGCAGCAGGTGGACGCCCAGCGGAGGTTCGAGCGGTCCTGGGCCGATATCCAGGGCTACCTGATGTCGGTCCTGGACGCGGCAGGCGTGGACCCGATCACGGCCGAGGAGCTGACCGTCATCCCCGGTGCCGAGGAAGTCCTCGCGCTGCTGGAGCTCCGCTCCCACGCTGTCTCGGGGGAGTGGGACCTGATCGTGGTCGACTGCGCCCCGACAGCGGAGACACTTCGGCTGCTTGCCCTTCCCGAGGCGCTCGGCTGGTACATGGACAGGGTCTTTCCGACCGAGCGCCGAGTCGTCAAGGCTCTGAAGCCGGTGCTCGCGAAGGCGGCCGGCGTGCCGATGCCCCATGACACCGTGTTCGACGCCATCGAGCGGCTGCACCGCGAGCTCGAGGAAGTGCACGACATCCTGACCGGCGACAGGTCGAGTGTGCGCCTCGTGCTCACGCCCGAAACGGTCGTCGTGGCGGAGGCACGGCGGTCGCTGACGACCCTGTCGCTTTACGGCTACCGAGTGGACGGGGTGGTCGCGAACCGGGTCTTCCCCGAAGCCGGCTCCGACGCCTGGCGGAAGCAGTGGGTTGCCGCTCAGGCCGAGGTGCTGGCAGAGGTGGAGCAGTCCTTCGGTGACCTGCCGATCTGGCGGTCGTCGTACAAGGCTTGCGAGCCGGTCGGCGTTCAGGAGCTTGCGTCGTTCGCCGCGGCGGCTTACGGCGAGACCGACCCCGTGGAGGGACCGCCAGGGGCGGAGCCGATGACCATACGGCGAACGCCCCGGGGGACCACGCTTCGCATCGCACTACCGTTTGTCACGAGCACGGACGTTGACCTTGCGCGGCATGGAGATGAACTCGTGGTGACAGTGGGCTCGTATCGCCGCCTGATCGCCCTGCCCACATCTCTGCGCGGGCAGGTCGTCGCTGGGGCCCGCGTGGACGAGGGCGCCCTGCAGATCCTGTTCACGGCCCCGGTGGAGGAACCGGTATGACCGACGATCAGGAGCAGGTTGGCAGCGTCGGGGAGGAGGCCGTCAAGCTCCTCGGTGCCCTCCAGGAGTGGGCGAGGGAGAAGGGCCACGAGTCGGCCGACGCCGCGTCGGGCGCCGCGACTGGCGCAGCCTCGGCGTTCTCGACCATCAACGAGCACATCGCGACCGGCGGCAAGGAATGCACCTTCTGTCCCGTCTGCCAGCTGATCTCGGCGGCGCGGGAGATCAGTCCCGAGGTCAAGCAGCACCTCTCCTCAGCCGCCTCGTCACTCCTCCAGGCCCTCAGCTCCGCCCTCGCGACACCGCCGGGCTCCCAGAAGCCCAAGCGCTCGGACGGACCCGTCGAGAAGATCGACCTGTCCGACGAGGCCTGGGATCAGGACTGACCCAGACCTCGTCGGCGCCCCGTCAGCGGACGAGTGTGAAGGGCGTCAGCTGAGGCAACGTGACCGCCGAGTTCGGGTCCACAGACATCTTCACCCTGGTGGTGTTTCCGTTGAGCTGGATGCTCGTGGCGATGAACTGAGCATTCGTCAGGTCCAGTAGCGCTCCACCGGAGAGGATCATCGAGTCCGCGTTCGGAGTCATGAAGACTCCGCGGACGGCGAACAAGCCACCGCCAGCCATGTTGTAGGTAGTGCTGCTGTTGTTGCCGGCG
>DASVBF010000162.1:0-2754 GCA_036375975.1 Nocardioidaceae bacterium
TCGGTGGGCTCCACGATGAGCTGGCCGTACAGCCCCATCTCCTGGCCGTAGTCCTCCCGGATGTGCGGGTGGTACCAGTACAGGCCCGGGTCGGGGAACCGCAGGTGGCAGCGGTAGTGCCCGCCCACGGGGATCGGGTCCTGGGTTTCGTAGGGGACACCGTCGAACCGGTTGTCCAGCCGCAGCCCGTGCCAATGAACGGTCTGCTCGAGATCGGCGTCGTTGACCACCTCGACCGTGAGGCTCGTCCCCTGCCCGACTCGCAGGAGGGGCCCGGGGATCGACCCGTTGTAGGCGAGCATGCGCACGAGGCCACCTGAGATGCGCTTGCGGACAGGACCGATGCGCAACGGCAGCACATCGCCGTCGGAGAGACGTACGACGGGGGTCGTCACCGCGTCGGGGAGGCCGTCGACTTCCTGCGGGAAGCTGTCTTGCGCGACGGACGCGTCGTGAGTCTTGTCCGGCATGGGTCCTCCTGGGGGCGGGTCATGGCTGCTCTTGTCGGGAGCTCGAGGTGTCGGCGGTTGCGCTCTCGAGGGCGGACAGCTCCTGACGGGTGCGGGCGACCTGGGCCGGACTCTGTCCCTCGTCCAGCAGCGACAGGGCGTGCCGCAGCAGCACCGCGGCAAGCCCCGGCCGGCCGCCGCGCCGGTAGAGGTCTGCCATCCCGAGGGCGTAGGAGATGCCCATCGGCGACTTGCCCATCGCGGCCAGCCGACGTGCGACGTCCTCCAGGAGCAGCTCACCGCTCGCGACGTCGCCTCGTGAGACGGCCAGCAAGGCGAGCCCCTGGTCCGCGTGGGCCAGGTCGTGGGGTTCCTGGAGCTGCTCGACGATCGACCGGTTCTCGGCGAGCGTGCGGGCGGCGTCCTCCTCCTCTCCCCGCAGCAGGTGGACGTGGCCGAGCGCAAGCAGGCTCTTGGCCTGCCCGGCCCGGTCTCCCAGCTCCACGGCGATCGCGTGACTGGCGGAGTGCAGCTCCATCGCCAGGTCGAGGTTGAGGGCGCGGAGGGCCTCATGCCCCTGGAGGTCGAGAACCTGCGCCTGACCCCACTTGTCGGTGCCAGGTCCGAGTAGAGCTGCCGACTGCTGCACGAGCTCGGCGACCTCGCCGGACTGCCGGTTCAGCGCAACGTGAGCGAGCACCAGCAGGGACGTGGTCACGCCCCAGGAGTGCTGCTGTGCGCGGAAGACGGCCAGGGCCTGCCGGCCGTACGCATCCGCCTGCTCGTGCTCGAAACGGGAGATGGCCACGAGGCTCAGCACGAGGAGGCTGAGTCCTTCGCCCTCGTCCCCGCTGCCGGACAGGACCGTCATGCTCGCCCGTGCGTGTTGCGCGGCGCGAGCCAGGTCTCCCCGTCTCCAGGCGAAGACGGCAGCCCATGCACCGCCTTCGGCCCGGAGGGCCGACTCGACGCCTTGCAGGCCGACGCTGTGCTCCAGTGACCTGCGAGCCTCGTCCCAGTGGCCGCGCAAGTACCAGAACCAGGCCGCTCCGACCGCGATGCGTAGGCTCGCCGTCGCGTCTCCCACGCGCCACGACCACTCCAACGCCGCCTGGATGTTGTCGTGCTCGGACTCCAGGGCCTCGAGCCAGCTCGCCTGCTCCTCGCCGCCCCGGATGTGGACCGTGGCGGCCTCCACGGTCGCGAGGCACCAGTCGCGGTGAGCAGCGTGTGTCGCGGTGCTCTCGTCCGCTTCATCGAGGCGGTCGCTCCCGTACTGTCGGACGATCTCCAGCAGCCTGTACCGGTTGCCGTGAGCACCTGCCACGACACCGACCAGCGACTTGTCCACCAGCCTGCCGAGCAGGTCGACGACCTCCGAGACGTCGATGCTGTCCCGGCAGCAGACCGTCTCGGCGGCTTCGATGCTCCAGCTGCCTCTGAAGACGGACAGGCGCCGCAGCAGCATCCTCTCTGCCGGCGCGAGCAGGTCGTAGCTCCAGTCCATCGCCGCCCGGAGGGTCTGTTGCCGCGCCGGGGCGGTCCTGTTGCCACCACCGAGCAGCCGGAAGCGGTCGGACAGTCGAGCGGCGATCTGCTCGACCGAGAACGCTCTGACGCGCGCCGCGGCGAGCTCGAGCGCGAGCGGGATCCCGTCCAGTTCTGTGACGATCTGCGTCACGGCTGCGGCGTTCGCGGGCGTGACCGTGAACGCCGGGTGCGCCGCTCTCGCCCGCTCGGCGAACAGGCGAACGGCCGGGAACTCGACCAGCGCGCCGACGTGGTTTCCCTCCGGCGGGACCGGCAGCGGGGGTACCGGGACGACGACCTCGCCCGGCACCGCCAGGCCCTCTCGGCTGGTGGCGAGGATCCGCAGGCCCGGCGCCGCCTTGAGCAGGGTCTCGGTCAGCTCAGCGCAGGCAGACAGCAGGTGCTCGCAGTTGTCCACCACGAGCAGCAGTCGCTTGCCCCGCAACGCGGTGGAGAGCGTCTCGAGGAGGGGGCGGTGCGGATCCTCCGGGATGGCGAGCACGGCGGCGACGGCTGACGGAACCCGTTCCGGCTCGGTGAGCGGCGCCAGCTCGACCAGCCAGGCTCCGTCCGGGTAGTCGTCCACGAGCTCGGCGGCGGCCTGGAGCGCAAGGCGTGACTTCCCCGAGCCTCCGACACCGGTCAGGGTCACCAGGCGCCAGTCGGCCAGAGCGCGCCTCACGTCGTCCAGCTCGCGTTCCCTGCCGACGAAGCTCGTGAGGTGCACCGGCAGGTTGTGACGGCGCTGATCAAGGGTCCGCAGCGGCGGGAAGTC
>DASVBF010000181.1:0-2268 GCA_036375975.1 Nocardioidaceae bacterium
GAGGTAGGAGTCGGCCGGCGTCGAGCCGCCCAGCGAGAAGGCCTCGTCGGCCACCCGCACGTGCAGTGCGTCGCGGTCGGGCTCGGCGTAGACCGCCACGCTGGCGATGCCCGCGTCGTGGCAGGCCCGGGCGACCCGGACCGCGATCTCGCCCCGGTTGGCGATGAGGACCTTGCGCACTCTCGGGCTCCTTGGCTCTCGTCGGCTCCGTCGGAGTCTAGGGGCGCGCGCTGATCGGGTCTGCGGGCAGGTCCGGGCGCCCCACCGAGCGGACGGGGGTGGGCGGCCGGACGACCTCTCTGTCATCCGGTTGGTGCCCGGCCAACCCGATCGCACTAGTTCCGGCCGGGGGGTGTTCGCCGCAATCGCCGGGTTCCCGAAATACGTCCCGAACGCTGTGCGGCTCAGCGGGCACTCATGGTCACGAGAGGGGCATGGCCAGGTTGACCCGTCAAGAGACGTGGGGTCCGTCCTGTCTATGTACAGAGCGTGGCCACCGGCGCAGGTTGCTAGGCGACTTGGGGGCCCGAGACCAGGCACTGCGCGGGGAGGGGGTGCTCGACCAAGCGTGTCCGTTACCCGGTTCGCACGGCTGCGTTCATCGCCTGCTGCGCCGGGGTCGTCACGGGGGTCACGGGGCGTAGACGTTGGAGGACGAGCATGACACTTCGAAAGGGTGGAAGTAGTGGGCCGGTGCGCCGGGCGATCCTCGTGGGCATCGCCGTCGCGGGTCTCGTCCTGGCTGGACTCAGCTCGGGGCCCGCGTTCGCGGTGCATGACGAGGCATTCGAGCTCGACGGCAACATCGACAAGGCCAGCCCAGCCGGCGGGCCGGAGGTGGACTGGAACAACGACATCGTTGGTGTGAACGCCAACGGCTTCTCCGCGGCTCAGACCAGCCTGCCGTCCGGCTTCTCGGCGGCCACCGCGGGTCCGGACTTCACGACGACGACCAAGCGCGGCGTCGAGGTCGCGGAGACCGGGGACGACTCGACGTTCACCACCAACAGCAAGGACATCCTGGACATCAACGCACAGTGGCGCTGCGTCCACGCGAACAACGTCACCGACAAGGGTGACCTGGTGAACACCTACGCCGTCGCCTACGTCAACGCGGCCAACCAGCTGATCCTCTACTTCGGGGCGGAGAAGAACGACGCGAGCGGCACCAACGACCTCGGCGTCTGGTTCCTGCAGGACCCGACGGTCGACTGCACGGACACGCAGGGAGGCAGCGGCACGGCCTTCACCGGCAGTCACGTGGTCGGTGACATCCTCGTCGTCTCCGAGTTCAGCAACGGCGGGACCGTGGCGACCATCGCGGCGTACACCTGGGACCCCACGAACCCGGCCGCCGTGAACAATCTCGTCAAGCTGGGGGAGAGCGGACGGTGCGACCAGATCGACACCCTCAACCTCGATGACCGGCTGTGCGCCATCACCAACACCGGCAGCCAGGTCGACCCGCCGTGGAAGACCTGGGACAAGGACACCGGCAGCCTCGACAAGATCGACACCCAGCAGTTCTACGAGGGCGCGATCAACGTGTCCGCCTTCAACCTGAACCCGTGCATCAGCACGCTGCTGACCGACACCCGGTCGTCGGTGTCCACGACGGCGACGCTGTACGACTTCGCCCGCCGTGAGTTCAACGTCTGCAACTCCAAGTCCGGCACGAAGTTCCACGATCTGAACGCCAATGGCACGAGGGACACCGGAGAGCCCGGCCTGAGCGGCTGGACCATCAACCTCTACCAGGACACCGGGACCAAGGGTTCCTACGACGGTGAGGCAGTGCTCAAGTCCGATGTCACGGATTCGAACGGCGACTACTCGTTCGACGGCCTGTTCTCCGGCGACTACATCGTCTGCGAGGACCTCGCCTCCCAGACCGGGTGGCAGCAGTCGGCCCCGACCGCGGCGCCGACCGGTGAGACGCTGGTCACCAACTGCCCAGGTGGCACGAAGGGCTACGCCTTCACGATGGGCGCTAGCGACCGGACAGGCAACGACTTCGGCAACTTCCAGCAGGGCACCATCAGCGGCACGAAGTTCAAGGACAAGAACGACAACGGAGCCAAGGACACCGGCGAGTTCGGGTTGTCCGGCTGGAAGGTCCACGTCTACAACAGCGCAGGCACCGAGGTGACCGGGAGCCCGGTGACGACACAGAACGCCGGTAACACCGGTGCCTACTCGATCAACGTCAACCCCGGCACCTACACGGTGTGCGAGGAGATCACGGACCACACCGGCTGGGTGCAGTCG
>DASVBF010000192.1:0-6560 GCA_036375975.1 Nocardioidaceae bacterium
CCGTCAGGCTGCCGGCGCCAAGAAGGTGCGCCGCAAGGAGAAGAAGAACGTCGCCCAGGGCGAGGCTCACATCAAGAGCACGTTCAACAACACGATCGTCACGATCACCGACCCGACCGGTGCGGTGATCTCGTGGGCCTCCGCCGGCACGGTCGGCTTCAAGGGTTCCCGCAAGTCCACCCCGTTCGCCGCGCAGATGGCAGCCGAGGCTGCCGGTCGTCGGGCGATGGAGCACGGCATGAAGAAGATCGACGTCTTCGTGAAGGGCCCGGGCTCGGGCCGCGAGACGGCGATCCGCTCGCTCGGTGCGATCGGCCTCGAGGTCGGCACCATCGCGGACGTCACGCCGACGCCCCACAACGGCTGCCGCCCGCCCAAGCGCCGCCGCGTCTGACCGACACCGCCCCGACTGCGAACAAGGAGACTTGAGAGACAATGGCCCGTTACACCGGCCCCATGACGAAGAAGTCCCGCCGTCTCGGTGTGGACCTCGTCGGCGGCGACCAGGCTTACGAGCGTCGCCCCTACCCGCCCGGCCAGCACGGCCGCGGCCGCATCAAGGAGAGCGAGTACCTCCTCCAGCTTCGTGAGAAGCAGAAGGCTCGCCTGACCTACGGCGTCCTGGAGAAGCAGTTCCACCGCTACTACGCCGAGGCCAGCCGCCGACCCGGCAAGACCGGCGACAACCTGCTGCAGATGCTGGAGTGCCGCCTCGACAACGTCGTGTACCGCGCCGGCTTCGCGCGGACCCGTCGTCACGCCCGCCAGCTCGTCGTGCACGGTCACTTCCTGGTCAACGGCAAGAAGGTCGACATCCCGTCGTACCAGGTCAGCCAGCACGACGTGATCGACGTCCGCGAGAAGTCAAAGGAGATGACCCCCTTCATCATCGCTCGCGAGACCCACGGCGAGCGCAACGTCCCGGCTTGGCTGGAGGCCCTGCCGAACCGGATGCGGATCCTCGTGCACCAGCTTCCGGTTCGTGCGCAGATCGACCTGCCGGTCCAGGAGCAGCTCATCGTCGAGTACTACTCGAAGAAGTAAGCACCAAGCCTCGGCTCGGGCCGAGGAACAACTGAACAACGTCCGCCATCAGACAGCGAGGACACGTCCTCGCCGTTTCGAGCCCGTCAAATAGCGGGTGGGCTCGGAAAGGAATCACCAGTGCTTATCGCTCAGCGCCCGACACTGTCGGAAGAGGTCGTCGACGAGTTCCGCTCGCGGTTCGTCATCGAGCCGCTGGAGCCCGGCTTCGGCTACACCCTCGGCAACTCGCTGCGCCGCACGCTTCTCTCCTCGATCCCGGGTGCCTCGGTCACGAGCATCAAGATCGACGGCGTGCTGCACGAGTTCTCGACGGTCGAAGGGGTCAAGGAGGACGTCACCGAGGTCATCCTCAACCTCAAGGACCTCGTGGTGTCCTCGGAGCACGACGAGCCGGTCACCATGTACCTCCGCAAGCAGGGTCCCGGCGACGTGACCGCTGCCGACATCGCGCCCCCGGCCGGTGTCGAGGTGCACAACCCGGACCTCAAGATCGCCACGCTCAACGACAAGGGCAAGCTCGAGATGGAGCTCGTCGTGGAGCGCGGCCGTGGCTACGTCAGCGCGGTGCAGAACAAGGCCGGCGACGTCGAGATCGGCCGGATGCCGGTGGACTCGATCTACTCGCCGGTCCTCAAGGTGACCTACAAGGTCGAGGCGACCCGTGTCGAGCAGCGCACCGACTTCGACAAGCTGGTCATCGACGTCGAGACGAAGCCGTCGATCCGCCCTCGTGACGCGATCGCCTCGGCCGGCAAGACGCTCGTCGAGCTCTTCGGCCTGGCCAGGGAGCTCAACGTCGAGGCCGAGGGCATCGACATCGGGCCGTCGCCCGTCGACGAGCAGCTCGCCGCGGACCTCGCCCTGCCCGTCGAGGACCTGCAGCTGACCGTCCGCTCCTACAACTGCCTCAAGCGTGAGGGCATCCACACCGTGGGTGAGCTCATCTCGCGCTCGGAGCAGGACCTGCTCGACAGCCGCAACTTCGGAGCCAAGTCGATCGACGAGGTCAAGGCCAAGCTCGTCGAGATGGGCCTCTCGCTCAAGGACAGCGCGCCGGGCTTCGACCCGCAGGCTGCCCTCGCGGCGTACGAGGACGACGACGACAGCTTCGTCGAGGACGAACAGTACTGAGCAGCGTCGAAGACGAGCAGTACCGATCCAGAACGAACAGCTACCCGGGTACCTGACACGGCTCGGGAGAATTGAGAAGAACTGATGCCAACCCCCAAGAAGGGCGCTCGCCTCGGCGGCAGCCCGGCTCACCAGAAGCTCATCCTCGCCAACCTCGCGACGAGCCTCTTCGAGCACGGCCGGATCACCACGACGGAGGCCAAGGCTCGCATGCTGCGGCCCTACGCCGAGCGGCTGATCACCAAGGCGAAGAAGGGCGACCTGCACAACCGTCGCCAGGTGCTCCGCGTCGTCCGTGACAAGGGCGTCGTGCACTCCCTGTTCGAGGAGATCGGGCCGCGGTTCGCGGAGCGTCCGGGCGGCTACACCCGGATCACCAAGCTCGGGCCGCGCAAGGGCGACAACGCCCCGATGGCGGTCATCGAGCTCGTGACGGAGGAGTACGTCGCAAGGCCGCGCACCACCCGCGCCAAGGAGGCTGCGCCGGCTGGTGCTCCCGCCACGGAGACGGCGGAGGCCGAGGTCGTCGAGACCGAGGCTCCGGCGGAGGAGAGCACCGACGAGGCCGTGGACGCCGAGGTCGTCGAGACCGAGGATGCCGCGGACGAGTCCGCAGCCGACGAGGACAAGAAGTCGGAGTGAGCTGACCTCACCCTGCACGACGACGAGGGCCCGCCACCGTTCCAGGTGGCGGGCCCTCGTGCATCTGGGTCAGCCCCAGGCCTCCTCGACGAGCCGGAGCGCCTCGGCCCTGGTGAGGCCGACCTGTCGGGTCAGCCTCACGTAGTCCGCGGCTGCCCGGCGCGCGGCGTCGGCGCCGTCCGAGGCGCCGTCCACGACCGCTGAGCGCACGAACGTGCCCTTGCGGCCTCGCGTGACGACGACACCATCCGACTCGAGCTCGCGGTAGGCCCGCGCCACCGTGTTGGCGGCCAGGCCCAGCTCGGCAGCCGTCTGGCGGACCGTCCCCAGACGCGTGCCGGGCGCGAGGTCACCGCGGGTCACTGCCGCCGCGAGCTGGGAGCGCAGCTGCTCGAAGGGAGGAACCTCTGACTCATGGTCGATGCTGATCAGGCCCACGTCACGAAGGTAACCACGAGCTTCCCCTGGCCGAAGTCGCGTACGTAGGTCGAGTGGCCCGCCGACCTGGAGCCCTCCACCCTGCGGCCCCAGCTCGCCTCGTCGTTCCCGACCTGTGGCTGGCGGTTCGGGGCGGCGGCACCGACGGTGGTGGTGCTGTCGAGGTGGCTGTAGATGGAGACCAGCTCGTCATAGTCGTGCTGGTTCGGGTGCTGGTTGGTGCTGGGGTCGTTCGTGTAGTCCATGCACGTGCCGAGGTTGGCGTTGTTGAAGTTCTCGTCCTGGTGGTCCAGGCCGAAGGTGTGCCCGACCTCCTGGCAGCTGACCAGGTTCCGCCATGCCGGGGTGTTGTACTGCGCCGTGTTGAAGTAGGTGTCGTTCAGCTTCACGGTGCCCTGGGTGATGTGCGTCCCGCCTGTGACCGAGATCGAGGCGATTCCGAGCCAGCCGTTGCTGCCGTAGGTCGCGTTGCAGACCTCGACGCGACCAGCGGTGGCCTTGCACGTCCGCGGCCTCGTGGAGCCCGCGACGATGGTGGTGTCGAGGACCGTGGACCTGCTCCAGTCGCTCGACGTGGTGGCGAGGTAGGCGTCCCACTTGGAGTCCACGTTGTCGCCGAGCTGGACAGTGAACGGGTTGCTGGTGCGAGCCCAGTGGTATCCGTTCCAGGAGTGGCTGGCCTGGGCGGCGCCTGGCGTGAAGATGGCGACCAGGACAGCCGAAGCGAGTGCGGCGAGGAGTTTTGTCCTCATTATTCCTCCCATATGGGTGAGGGATGTGATGTGGGTAACAATCGACCCGCGAGGACACCTCCGTCAACGGTCCGGGCTCCGACGGGCTCTGTGACGGGCTCTGTAAGGATGGCCGGGTGCGGCTCAGACTCGACCTTGCCTACGACGGCACGGACTTCCACGGGTGGGCGACCCAGCCGGACCTGCGCACGGTGCAGGGGACGCTCGAGGCCGCGCTCGCCCAGGTGCTGCGTGTCGAGTCGGCGCGCGTGACCTGTGCGGGCCGCACGGACACCGGGGTGCACGCCCGGGGGCAGGTGGCCCATGTCGACGTGGACGCGGGGCAGCTCGAGGCGAGCGCGGGGCATAGCAGGCGACCGCCTCTGGAGGCACTCCTGCGGCGGCTGAACGGGATCCTTCCGGAGGACCTCAGGGTGCGCCGCACCTCCGTCGCGCCCGATGGGTTCGACGCCCGGTTCTCGGCCGTGTGGCGACGCTATGCCTACCGGGTCGCCGACTCCCCGGCGCTCGTCGATCCGCTGGTACGACGATCCGTCCTCGCCTGGCCGCGTGAGCTGGACGTAGCGGCCATGAACGAGTCGGCCATCCCGCTCATGGGCGAGCACGACTTCGCTGCCTTCTGCAAGAAGCGTGAGGGGGCGACGACGATCCGCCGCCTCCTCGAGCTGTCCTGGGCCCGGGACGAGGCGGGGCGAGCCGTGGCGACGGTGCGTGCCGACGCCTTCTGCCACAACATGGTCCGCGCTCTCGTGGGAGCGATGCTCGCCGTGGGGGAGGGGCGCCGGGAGCCGCCGTGGGTCGGCGAGGTGCTCCGTGGCCTGGTGCGCGACCCCGGGGTGACCGTCGTACACGCCCACGGCCTCACCCTCGAGGAGGTCGGCTACCCGCCGGACGACGAGCTCGCCGCACATGCAGCATCGACGAGGCGGGTTCGGACTCTGGAGGAGCCGGCTCGTGGATGAGCACTACTTCGCCGCCGACCCGCACGTGGCGTTCCGGCGCACGCCGGTCCGGGCACATGTCTGGGGCCACGACCTCACCCTGACCAGCGGCTCCGGGGTCTTCGCGCAGGGCCGACTCGACATCGGAACCGCCGTGCTCTTCCGAGCGACCACCCCGCCCGCGAGCGGGACGCTGCTCGACCTCGGCTGCGGCTACGGCGTGATCGGGCTCGCGATGGCGGTCGCGGCGCCGGCCGTCCGGGTCGTCGCGGTCGACGTGAACGAGCGGGCATTGCTGCTCGCCAACGAGAACGCCGAGGCGCTCGGGGTCGCGGACCGCTACACCGCGGTCGGGCCGGACGAGGTGCCGGACGACGTCGTCTTCGACGAGATCTGGTCGAACCCACCGATCCGGGTCGGGAAGCAGGCACTGCACGAGCTGCTGCTGGCCTGGCTTCCCCGCCTTCGCCCAGGAGGCCGGGCGGTGATGGTGGTGGGCAAGAACCTGGGAGCCGACTCGCTGCAGCGGTGGCTTGGCGAGCAGGGGTACCCGACCGAGAGACTCGCCAGCGCCAAGGGGTTCCGGGTGCTCGAGACCCGACGAGAGGATGGGAAGACGTGAGCGACTACCAGGCAGCCCCGGACCGCTACGAGTGGATGGAGTACCGCTTCTCGGGCAGGAGCGGCCTCAAGCTCCCGGCGATCTCACTGGGGCTGTGGCAGAACTTCGGCGACGACAAGCCCGGCGAGGTGCAGCGCGCGATCCTCCGGCGCGCCTTCGACCGTGGCGTCACGCACTTCGACCTGGCGAACAACTACGGCCCCCCATACGGTCAGGCGGAGACCAACTTCGGGCACTTCCTGAAGCAGGACTTCGCCGCCTACCGCGACGAGCTCGTCATCTCGACCAAGGCGGGGTGGGACATGTGGCCCGGCCCTTATGGACAGGGCGGCGGCTCGCGCAAGTACGTGCTGGCCAGCCTGGACCAGTCCCTCGGGAGGCTGGGCCTGGAGTACGTCGACATCTTCTACAGCCACCGGTTCGACCCCGAGACGCCGGTCGAGGAGACGATGATGGCGCTCGACCATGCCGTGAGATCGGGCAAGGCGTTGTACGCCGGCATCTCGTCCTACTCGGCGAAGAAGACCCACGAGGCGGCGACCATCGCCCGAGACCTGGGCACACCCCTGCTGATCCACCAGCCGTCGTACTCCATGCTCAACCGCTGGATCGAGACCGACCTGCTCGACGAGCTCGAGGAGCAGGGGATGGGCTGCATCGTCTTCACCGCGCTGGCCCAGGGTCTGCTCACCGACCGGTACCTGAACGGGGTCCCCGAGGACTCGCGCGCGGCGCGCGACGGCTCCCTGCCACGGGAGCACCTCGACGACGCGGTCCTCGGGCGGGTGCGGGCCCTGAACGAGATCGCCCGGGCGCGCGGGCAGAAGCTCGCGCAGATGGCGCTCCAGTGGGCCCTCCGCGACAAGCGCGTCACCTCCGTCGTGGTCGGCGCCTCCTCGGTCGAGCAGCTCGACGTCAACCTGCACGCTCTCGCCGGGCCACCGTTCACCGAGGACGAGCTGGCCGCCATCGACCGACACGCCGTGG
>DASVBF010000213.1:0-47419 GCA_036375975.1 Nocardioidaceae bacterium
AGCACCTCTGACACGTCCTGGCGGTTGAACCCGAGGGTGATGATCCGGCCGAGGCCCGGGCCCGCGACCAGGGCCGCGATGGTCGCTGTCGCCCATACTTGTACGACGGCGAGGCGCACGCCCGTGACGATCAGAGGCATCGCCAGAGGCAGCTCGACCCTGCGCAGCACCTGCGTGCCTCGCATTCCCATGCCCCGAGCTGCCTCGACCGTGTCTCGGTCCACCTCACGCAGGCCGACGTAGGCGTTCGTGATGATCGGCGGCAAGGCGAAGAGCACGAGCGAGATCAAGGTCGCGAGACCCGCGCGACCGTAGGGCCCGAACTCCTCAGTCCCGATGGGGCCGATGGAGAGGATGCTCAAGACCGCGAAGGTCGGCACAGCACGGCCGATGTTCGACACGTTCAGGGCGAGGAAGCCCGCCTTCCCGATGTGCCCGAGCCAGATCGCCAGCGGCAGGCCGAGGAGTACGGCGGCCGCGGCGGCAGTCAGGCTGAGCAGCACGTGCTCGGTCAGCCTGTTCCAGAGCCCTTCCTCGCCCTGCCAGTTGGCCGGGTCGAGGAACCAGTCGACGACGCCACGAAGAAGATCCATGCCTCACACCGCCCTGCCTCGCGCCCACGGCGTCATGAACCGTTGCGCGATCACGAGGACGAGGTCGAAGAGGAAGGCCATCACGACGCACAACACGCTCGCCGCGAGGACCTGCGGCTTGAAGTTCGTGTCGACCCCCTGCTTGAGCAGGTTGCCCAGGCCGCCGTAGCTGACGATGACGCCCACGGTCGTGAGGGCAACGGTCGAGACCGTGGCGACCCGCAGTCCGGCCATGAGGGACGGCAGCGCGAGCGGCAGCTCCACGGTGACCAGCAGCCGCCTGGGTCCGTAGCCCATCCCCTGAGCGGACTCGATCACCTCGGCGGGGATGGCGCGCAGCCCTTCGAGGATGTTCCGAACGAGGATCGTCAGTGAGTACAACGTGAGCCCGGTGATGACGGTGGCCGGCGCGAGTCCGGTCACGGGCACGAGCAGGGAGAACAGCGCGAGCGACGGGATCGTGTAGATGGCTGTGGTGGTGCCGACGATGCTGCCCTCGGCCTTTGGGTACCGTCGTGCCAGCAAGGCAAGCGGAAGGGCGAGGACGAGGCCGATGACGACCGAGACGACGGTGAGCCACAGGTGCTGCACCGTGGCCGCCTCGAGCACATCGGCGCGACTCGTGAGGTACTCCGGGCAGATCCACTCGTTGCGCGTCAAGCAGTTGTCGGGCACCTGCGTCGCCGCCGGGGACAGGACCATCCATGCAACCTAGCGAAGATCTGATGATCCGGCTGAAGGGCGTGGGCAAGACCTACCCCGACGGGACGGTCGCGGTGCAAGACCTCGACCTCGACGTCCCACGGGGCTCGATGGTCTGTCTCGTCGGCCCCTCGGGCTGCGGCAAGTCGACCACGTTGAAGATGGTCAACCGGCTCATCGAGCCGTCGAGCGGCACGATCATGATGGACGGCCGCGACGTCACCCACGTGGATCCCGTGGAGCTTCGTCGGCACATCGGGTACGTGATCCAGCAGATCGGGCTCTTCCCCCACCAGACGATCCGCACCAATGTCGCGACGGTCCCGGCGCTGCTCGGGTGGGACAAGAAGCGCGCGCACGACCGGGCGAACGAGCTCATGTCCATGGTTGGACTCGACCCGACGGCGTACGGAGCGCGGTACCCCCACCAGCTCTCAGGCGGAGAGAGGCAGCGCGTCGGAGTGGCTCGCGCGCTCGCCGCCGACCCACCGGTCCTGCTCATGGACGAGCCGTTCGGAGCCGTCGACCCGATCAACCGGGAGAAGCTCCAGGACGAGTTCCTGCGCCTCCAGCGCGACCTGCACAAGACGGTCATGCTCGTGACCCATGACATCGACGAGGCCGTAAAGATGGGTGACCGCGTGGCGGTGTTCGCGCCCGGCGGCCACCTGATGCAGTACGACGTACCCGCGCAGGTCCTGGGGCGGCCGGCGAACGACTTCGTCGCGGCGTTCGTGGGAGCCTCCCGCGGCCTGCGGCGCCTCTCGGTCACCCCGATCCGACCGGAGGACCTGGAGCCGGCTGCGCCCGGCCAATGGACCACGGTCCCGGTAACGGCCTCGCTGGAGGACGCACTCGCCGCGATGATGCGTCAGGACGAGCCGAAGGTCGCGGTCATCGACGACGGTCGGACGGTCGGCCTGCTCACCCCGGACGCCATCCACGCGGCACTTCGCCGCTCCGTGTCCCGCACCGGCGCCGAGGCTGCCGGCTGAGGCGCACAGGGACGCCCGCCCTCAGCTGCCCGTCCCCCGCATCACCACCACGTCGCCATGGGTCCCGTAGCCGAGCACCTTCTCGAAGTACTGCGTCCCCTCGAAGGTGACGATGAGCCGCTCGCCGCCGGGAAGGTCGATCACTTGAGGGTGAGGGAGGTTGCTGCCGTAGGGCGCGTCGAGATCACCCAGCCGTCGCATCGCCAGGTCGAACACCGGATAGCGGCGCCGGTCGCCGTCACTCGCCAGCAGCCGCCAGGGCCCGGCGGGACCTGCAGGACGCGCGATGACCGGGCCCTCGCAGAAGGTCAGGTCGTCCGCCTCGCCGACACGCTTGAGCCCTTCGGTCCACCCGTCCGCTCCGTCGCGCCCGACCGCGAGCGCCGGGTGGAACCGGCTCGGCTGGTGGCCCACGCTCTCCACGTACGACACGTGCCAGCGCCTGTCGATCCGGGTCATGCCCGGGTCATAGGTGCCCCGGGTCGTCGGCATCCGCACGCGCTCGGTGTCGAGGACGTGCACCCCGGAGAGCAGGTCGTCGGAGGTCACGGTGTGCCTCACGTGCACCCCACGGTGAGGAGTGAAGTCGCCCCACGAGCTGACCGCCACCAGCCAGCGGCCCCCGTCACGGACAAGCTGGCCGGCGTGGTCGCCCAGGACCATGCCGTCGCGCCGGGAGAACAGCTGGGCGGTCTGCTCGAGCCGGAACGAGCCGGTGGACTCGACCTCCGCCGGGTCGAACGAGAACACGCCCCAGTGCGCCTGCTGGAAGAAGCCGAGGCCGGCGCAGGTGGCGGTGAGGTACATCCGGCCGTCATCGGTGTAGGGCGTCCCGTCCGCGTGCTGCACGAGGTGAAGGTCGCGCAGCCCCGCCATGCCGAAGAGCCCGGACCGAACCATTCCGAGATCGGCCGCTCCGCCTCGGGAGCCCCACGCCGACCTGAAGCGGCCCAGCGTCTCGGGCACGCGGAAGTCCAGTCGCGGCGCGATCCGTCGCGGCTCCGTGCACACCGGTCGCCAGCCAGCGCCGGCGTCGACCAGGACGGTGGCCTGGTTCTCGCAGAGGGTGAATGCGAGGCGCCGCGGCCGTCTGCGGACCCGGACCTCCGCCACCACGGTCGAGATGCCTCCCGCCCGGATCTCGAGGCCGACCCGCCCCCGAGGCGCGTCCCAGAAGGCCAGCAGGTGCTCGTCACGGCCGGAGGCGAGCCCGGCGACGACGGTCCCGCGAGCCGACTCGACCGCGACCTCGACCGTGGTGAAAGGCGCCGGGGGGGAGTAGGCGCTTCGGGTCAGCCCGTCGTACGACGACGGTGCGGGGCTCGCTCCGACGAAGCCGGGCGAGACGAGCTCGAAGGGGCGGAACTGCTCGACGACCTCGAAGCGGGGTCCGACGGCGACGGACCTACGGGGCCGTGGCCGCCCCCGCAGCCGGGCCCTCACCCGACCGGGACATCCTTGTGCCACGACTGCGTGACGTACTTCGTCTTCCATCCCATCGACACGTAGAGCTGGTCCGCCCCGGTCGGGGAGTCGGCGTCGACCTCGAGGCCGACGCGGTTGCGTCCGCGTGCAGCGGCGTCCGCGATGATCATGTTGAGCAGCGCCTTGGCGACACCGCGTCCGCGGGCCGACTGGGCCACGCCGAGGTAGGCCACGTAGCTGCCGTCCGGTTCCGGCTGCCCCTTGTCGTTGAGCCCACCTTCGAGCATCGTGGCGACGAGCGTCCCGGCCGGCTCGGGCTCTTTTCCGTCGACGATCTCGGCGATCCACCAGTGGTCCCACCGGTGTCCGGGGTCCTCCCGGAGCCGGAAGATGAACTCGTCGAAGGTCTCCTCACGGTGGTTGAAGTGGTCGACGAACGCGGCCTCCAGCACGTCGTGGACCGTGCGCAGGTCGTCCTCGTCGGGCATGCCGCCGCCCTGGCGCATGACCGGCCGGATGACGACCCCCCGGTCCGGCTCGGGAGCGAGGTCCTCGTCCTCCGGGACCACCGGTCGGCTCATCTGCCACCAGCTCCGGACCTTCTCGTAGCCGGCCTTCTCGAGCCACCGGTGCTGTCGCGAATCGTCGGCGAACGCGCCGCTGTCGATCTGTTGGACGTCGAGGTCACGGCCGCTGCCTACACGCCTCGCGGCTCCGTCGGCCCAGGCGAACAGGACAGCGGCGACCTCGTCCGCGACCCGGTCGTCGAGGTCGCGGTCGACGTACAGCTGCATGAGCATGCGACCGGCGGCGCGGTCGTGTGCGGTCGCCCAGCCGCGGATGACACCCTCCGGGTCTCGCAGCACGACGTTCTCGCGCATCATCGAGCCTTTGGCGCCGACCTCCACGAGGATGTCGTCCTCGGTGGAGCTCGCCCAGCCTCGCGCGGCCTCCTCGTGGCGCCGCAACAGCCCCGTGAGCTCGGCCGCGTCCGCCTCGTCGGGCACCGCGGCGGACCAGCCGTCAGGAAGGGCCAGGTCGTCGTAGGGATCGACGTCTTTTCGGTCTTCGCCGGTGGAGATCACCAACGCATTGTCCCGCACTTCGGGACAGTCCTCCCCACCGGGTTCCGAACCTGGACGGCCGGCTGCACGAGCTGCTCGACCGTCAGGAGCCTACGAGGACGGCTGATCCGGCTCAGGCGTGCTTGCGCTCACCTTCGGACTCGGCGTCGTCCTTGGCGGTCGCCTGGACCTTCTCCTCCCACGCCAGGAGGTCCACCACGGTCTCGAGGTCCATGGACTCGTCCCAGCCCTCCCAGGTGGCCAGCTCGTCGGCCTGCTCGGCCTTGCGGATCTCGAGCTGATCCTGGAGCTGCGCGATGAGCTCCTGGGCCTCGTTGGCCCGGCGCGCCTCCCGCTTCACCCGCGTCTCCGCCTCGATGGCCCGGGCCTCGGCGAGGACGATCGTGCTCTCGAGCTCCTTTATCGACTTGTCGCGGGCCGCCAGCCGCTCGGTCAGGGCGGTGGTGAACTCGGCGTGCTCGGCCGCGCGCTCGTTGAACATGGTCCGGTAGGCCTGTGCCTGGGCGGCCCGGTCGGCGGCTGCCTCCTGACGGCTCTGGAGGAGCTCGGTGTAGATGATCCGCGAGGCCGTCGCGCCGCAGAGCAGGGCGAAGACGGAGGAGAAGCTCAGCGCGAGCGCCGACTGGGTCGGCAGGGCGAGAACGACGACCAGGGTTGCGAGAACGAGAAGGGCGGCGGCGACCGTGACGCGGACACTCCGCTGTCGACGGCGGGCGGGGGAACGCAGAGCGGACTCCTGAGGACGCTGTGGGGAAGGGGCAGCAGCCATGGTGTCAGCGTAGGTCCGGGTCGTCCTCCCTACGGACCCGACACGCACGCTCGAGAAAGAGGGATCCTGCGACGATCAGCACGCCCGCCGCACCAGCGACGAGGGACTGTACCATCCGCTCGGTCGCCACTCCCTCGCTGCCGTGCCACCAGCTCAGGGCGTACCCGAAGTAGCCACCGGCCACCATCGCGCCGGCGAGCGCACACGACTTGGCGAGGACCAAGCGGTTCACGGCATGCTGCGGTTCCAGGCGCCGATCGCGCCGGTGAAGGTCCCGGTAGGTGATCCACGCGACGGCCCCGAGGATGAGCGCGACCAGGAGCAGCGCAAGGATCGGCACCAGGCCCACCGACGGGGCGGGCTGGTTCAACCAGAAGCTCACGCGCCGGACCAGCCAGCCGAGAACGAGCCCGACGAGCCCGAAGGCGACGAGTGCCCCAGGGCTCGTCGTCCTCACGCGACCACTGGGCTGCTCGGGCGGTCGCTCGTCCTGGTCCTCCTCGGGAGGCAGGTCACGGGTCACAGGCGCCTCACAGGTCGAGCGAGAGATCCTCGCGCTTGACGATGCCCTGGTCGCCCACCTGCTCGAGGAGCTTGACGACCGGACCGAAGTCGGGGATCTCGGCGTCCGGCTCCACGTCGTGCCAGGGGGCGAGGACGAAGGCGCGCTCGTGCGCCTTGGGGTGCGGGAGGACCAGCTCCTCGTCGTTCGCACGGCGGTCGCCGACGACGATCAGGTCCACGTCGAGGGTCCGTGGCTCGCCGCGCACGCCGGTGCGCTCGCGACCGAAGGCGTCCTCGATCGCCAGCGCCCTGTCGAGGAGGGTGCGGGCAGACAGCGTGGTGTCGATGAGGATGACCGCGTTGAGGAACGTCTTGGATCCCTCGGGGGCGTCGACCGCCTCGGTCTCGTAGACGGGGGAGACCGCGGTGAGCCACACCTCCGGGGTGTCGGCGAGAGAGTTGACGGCGCCTTGGAGACTTCCCATCCGGTCGCCGAGGTTCGAGCCGATGGCCAGCACACAGCGGCGGATGGGGTGCATCTCACCCGTGAGGGTGTCGGCATCGACGATGTGCGGGTTGGGGGTCTCTGTCACGATCGGCTCCGAGAAATCGTCAAGGCGACGTCCTGGAACGTCGCCGCTATGGGGGCGTACGGCTTGTGCACGGTCACTTCTGTCCACTGCACACGTGCGTCGGTCAGACAGATGTCGGCGATGCGCTGAGCCAGCGTCTCGATCAGATCAACGGGGTCGTTCTCCACGGCCTGCTTCACCGCCGACACGAGCCTTCCGTAGTCCACGGTGTCCTGCAAATCGTCACTCCTCGCAGCCGGACGGCTGTCCATCCCGAGAACGAGATCAACCCTGAACATCTGGCCGTCACGACGCTCGGACTCGAAGACGCCGTGGTGTCCGTACGCCTCGATGCCGTGCACCGCTAGCCGGTCCGCTCCCCCGGCGGCGCCATGGTCAGTCGTCATGATGCTCCACCGAGATTACCGGGGAGGCATGGTGTATCCACAACCGCCAGGTGTCCGCTTTGCGAAGAAAGACGTTCGTGGCCACGGCCCGACCCCCGTTGAACGAGCTGTCGTCGGTCGACTCGTCGGCGGTCAGGACGTTCTCGGTGCAGGTCACGTACGCCGCGTCGTCGTGGACGCGGACCTCGACGTCGGTGAGGAAGAACTGGATGTAGGGCACGTTCGCCATGATCAGTGCCCAGGAACGCGTGATGGCGCCCGCTCCGTGAAGGGGCTCCATCCCGGGGTGCACGCACAGCGTCCCCGGGTCGTCGAGCCAGATCTCCGTCATGGCGTCGAGGTCGCCGCGCTCGAACGCCCGGTAGAAGTCGGCGTTGACCTCGGTCACCAGGGCGAGGTCCTGGTCTAGTCGGGACTGGTCCGCCATCACGTTCCTCCGCCGGTCGCGGTCGTTTCGTACGCGTGTGCTCGTCCCCCGGCGGCGGCCCAGCGGGCGGCCACCCGGACCGCGTCGGCCGTGGGGAGTACGGCGTGGGCCCGGACGCACCAGGCCCCGGCCAGCGCCGCCAGGGCGGTGGTGGCCGTGGTGGCGTCGTCGCGCTCGAGCGGCGGCCGGAGGTTGCCTTCTGCGTCGGTGAGCAGGGCGCCCAGGAAGCGCTTGCGGCTCGTCGCGACGAGCAGCGGGCACCCCAGCTCGTGGAAGCGCTCCGTGGCGGCCAGCACCTCCCAGTTCTGGTCGGCCGTCTTGGAGAACCCGATGCCTGGGTCCAGGGCGATGCGCTCCCGAGGGATGCCCGCGGCGACCGCGAGGTCGAGCTGCTCGCGCAGCTCGGCCACCACGTCGGCGACCACGTCGTCGTAGTGCGTCTGCTGCTGCATCTGGGCGGAGTGGGCGCGCCAGTGCATGAGGACGTAGGGCACCCGGAGCCGCGCCACGGTCTCGAACATCGCCGGGTCGGCCCGCCCGCCCGAGACGTCGTTGACGAGCACGGCGCCCTTGTCGACGGCGGCCGCGGCGACCTCGGCCCGCATCGTGTCGACGGAGAGCGTCACTCCCCGTGCTGCGAGGGCGGCGATCACGGGTAGCACGCGGCCCATCTCCTCCTGTGGGCTGGGCCGGATCGCCCCCGGCCTGGTGGACTCGCCGCCCACGTCGACCAGGTCTGCCCCCTGGGCGACCAGCCGCAGGCCGTGCTCGACGGCTCGGTCGGTGTCGAACCATCGGCCGCCGTCGGAGAAGCTGTCCGGGGTCACGTTGAGCACGCCCATCACGAGCGCGCGGTCGAGGCGGGGCAGCCCCTCGACGTGGCTCGGCGGTCCGGCGTACATGCATCGACCCTATCCCCGCCGGGTCGGCCGCCTCGTCCGGTACGGCTACCTCTGCCAGTACCGCACCCAGTCCACCTGGGTCGCGTTGGGCAGCGTCTTCCGGTTCAGCATCCCGACCTCCCAGCCGGAGGAGAGCATGCTGAGGACGAGGAACTCGGGCACCTTCGAGACGCCCTCGGTGATGGTGCGCGTCCTGATGCCGTCCACGCGGAAGGTGTAGCCCTTCGGGCTCCACTGCACGGAGAAGACGTGGTAGTTCTTGAACCAGTCGTCCCTGCTGCTGGTGAGGGCTCTCCGCGCCCTACGGGAGCGGCAGCTGCTCGACGGCACCTTGTGATAGTTGTCGGCGGCGTCGCGGTAGTGAAGGCAGTGGAAGATGTCTCCGCTCCAAAGCTCCTTCCCGAAGTACTCCACGACATCGATCTCCGCGCCGTCGGCGGCGGGCCCCTCGCCGGGGATGTCCTTGACGGTCGACTGCATCCAGAAGCTGCCATGGGCACCGACGTGCCGGTCGAACTTGATGCGAGCAGCCGCGACCCCGTAGCGGAAGCTGCCGTTCAGCGAATGCTCGGTGCTGATGTGGCCGTTCTTGTACCAATGCGTGTTCTCGAGCGTCTCCCCCTCCTTGTTCTGCTCCACGCACGGGCCTGCGAGGTCGCGCTCCAGGTCGGCCTTGACGTAGAGCAGGACGCGCCCGTCCTTCACCTTCACCGCGTCCGGTGAGCTCGCCGAGCACGCCCGGTTGTTGTTCGCGCTGTAGACACCGACCTGGCGGTAGCTCCACTTGGTGGGGTCCAGCAGCGAACCCGTGAACTCATCGGAGAACGTGCGGTTCCAGGTCGCGGCGTTCTGTGCCCTGGCTGCCTTCTTCCGCAGGCCGTTCCAGGGTCGCGCGACCCCTCGGTAGGTGTACCAGCGACCGGCTCGGTTGCGCGCCGCCGCCCGGAACTCGACGACCCCGGCGCCGTTCTGGCGCTTGGTGGAGACCTTTCGCCAGGAGCCGGAGCCCACACGCCGCTGGATCGTGACGGGGCGTCCCTTGCGGATCGGGCGGAAGGAGACGCTGCCTGCGAGCTTCGCCTTGTTCGCCGGCGCGACGCCGCTTCCGGGCTGGACGATCTGCGGGAGCAGCCTGGTGGCCCCGCTCTGGCGGATCGCTGCCTCGGCGCCGGGGATGGTGGTGCCTGCCGGTGTCACGACACCCAGGGTCGGTACGACGAGGGCGAGGGCGAGCAGCAGCGCGCTCTTGACGAGGGTGTTCATGGGTTCACCGAGACGTGATTGGGACGAAAAGGAGCATCAGCACTGTAGATCGGCGGTCCAGAACGATGGGGCAGAACGCGTATTCCGGTCCAGACGGGAAGGTCCCCCGGCAGGCGCGCGGAGAGAGCGACGAATGGCGCCCTCCGGATTCGGAGGGCGCCACCCGGTCGAACGCGACGTGAACCTACTTCTGCCAGACGCGAGCCCAGTCCACCTGGGTCGAGTTCGGCAGCGTGCCGCGGTCCATCTTCTCCAGCTCCCATCCCGAGGAGAGCATGCTCAGGACCAGGAACTCCTTCTGCTTCGAGATGCCCTGGGTCACCCTCAGCGTCTGGATTCCGTCCACCCGGAAGGTGTAGGCGCTGGGGGTCCACTCCACCGAGAAGACGTGGTAGCGCTTGAACCAGTCGTCGTCCCTCGCCAGCGCCTTGCGGGCGGCGGTGATCGGCGTGCCGTTCGGAACCTTGTGGTACTTGTCGGCCCCATCCCGGTAGTGGATGAACTGGTAGATGTCGCCTTCCTTGTACGACTTGCCGAAGTACTCGACCGCGTCGATCTCGGCGCCGTCCAGGCTCGGCCCCTGGCCGCTCACCTCCGGCTGCGTCGACTGCAGCCAGAAGGAGCCGTGGGCGCCCTGAGGACGGTCGAACTTCACCCGAGCGGCGGCCACGCCGTACTTGAACGCCCCGTAGGCATACTTCTCGGTGCTGATGTGGCCGTTCTTGTACCAGTGCGTGTTGCTGTAGAGGGTGCCGTCCGCTCCCCTGGCGACGCAGGGGCCGGCGGTCTGGTCGCGGGTGCCGTCAGGCTTTACGTACAGGGCGACCCGACCGTTGCCGACCTTCACGGCGTCCTCGGTGCTCTTCGAGCACGCGCGGTCGCTGTTGGGGTTGTACTGGTCGAGCTGGCGGTAGCTCCATTTGCTGCTGAGCGCCGTGCCCTTGAACTCGTCGGTGAACTTCGGCTTCCAGATGCCGGCGTTCTGCGCGCTCGCCGCGACGGACGTCAGACCGTTCCAGCGAGCGGCGACGCCGCGGTAGGTGTAGAACTTCCCGTTCTTCTTGGCGGCACCGGTGAAGCTCACGACGCCGGCGCCGTTCTCGCGCTTGGTCGTCACCTTCTGCCAGGCGCCGGTGCCGATCCGTCGCTGGATCACGACCGGGCGGCCCTTGCGGACCGGCTTGAACCGGACGCTGCCGGCGAGCTTGGCGGCGTCAGCGGCGGCCACCGTCCCGCCGTTCTGGACGATCTGTGGGAGCAGGACGGTCCTGCCGCTCTGACGAGTCGCCGCGGACGCCGAGCCTGACGTCAGGGCGAGGGCCGGAACGAGGAGAGCGAGCGCTGCCAGGGCGAGCGCGCTCTTGTGCTGAGAACGCATAGGGGTACCCCGAGAAAGGAGAGGGATATGTCGCCCAAGCGTAACAGAGCCGACAGTCCCGGCGTTCCGGGATCCGGGCAGAACGACCGGCGCTGGAACCCGGACGGTTCCGGCGTCAGCGGCGGCCGCTCATGATGAGGCTCATCGCCTCCGAGCGGGTGGCGGCCCTGTGCATGACGCCGCGCACGGCCGAGGTGACCGTCCTGGAGCCCGGCTTGCGCACGCCGCGCATCGTCATGCACAGGTGCTCGGCTTCGATCACGACGATGCAGCCCTTGGCCTCCAGGATCTCCATGAGGGACTCCGCCACCTGTGTGGTCAGCCGCTCCTGGACCTGCGGCCGCCGGGCGAACACGTCGACGAGCCGGGCGAGCTTGGACAGACCCGTGATCCGGCCGTCCTCGCTCGGGATGTAGCCGATGTGCGCGACACCGGTGAACGGGACCAGGTGGTGCTCGCACATCGACCACAGCTCGATGTCCTTGACCAGGATCATCTCGTCGTGGCCGAGGTCGAAGGTGGTGGTGAGGACCTCCTCCGGGCGCACGCGCATGCCGCTGAACATCTCGCGGTAGGCCCGGGCGACGCGGGCAGGCGTGTCCCGCAGGCCTTCGCGGTCGGGGTTCTCGCCCACGGCGAGGAGGAGCTCGCGGATCGCGGCTTCAGCGCGCTCCTGGTCGAACGGCGGCACCTGGTCGCGAGGCACCTCGCTGATCGGGTTGATCGACATCGGGCGCGATCAGACCGTCGGGTCGCCGTGCACGTCGCCACCGCTGCCCGGCGGGGTGAGGATCACGCCGCTTTCGGAGTCGGGCTTGGAGCCGTTGGGCCCCACCTTCGGCACCGCCACCGGTGGGATCTGCGACGGCTCGCGCTGCGGCGAACCGGTCCACGCCGGCCGGGTCGGACGGCGACGCAGCGGCTCGAAGATCCTCGCGACCTCCTCCTTGTCGAGCGTCTCCTTCTCCATCAGCGCGAGCACCAGGGAGTCGAGGACGTCCCGGTTCTCCTCGAGGATGTCGAAGGCCTCCTGGTGCGCGGTGCTGAGGAGCTTCTTCGTCTCCTCGTCGACGATCGCCGCGACGTCCTCGGAGTAGTTCCGGGTGTGGCCGAGGTCGCGGCCGAGGAACGGCTCGGCGTTGTTGTCGCCGAGCTTGATGGCGCCGAGGCGTTCCGTCATGCCGTACTGCGTGACCATGGCGCGGGCCAGTGCCGTGGCCTTGTCGATGTCGTTGCCGGCACCCGTCGTCGGGTCGTGGAAGACCATCTCCTCCGCGGCGCGGCCACCGAGCATGTAGGCCAGCTTGTCGAGCATCTCCGAGCGGGTCTGGGAGTACTTGTCCTCGTCGGGCAGGACCATCGTGTAACCCAGGGCGCGCCCACGCGGGAGGATCGTCACCTTGTGCACCGGGTCGGTGCCGGGCAGCGCAGCCGCGACCAGGGCGTGCCCACCCTCGTGGTAGGCGGTGATGAGCTTCTCCTTCTCGCTCATCAGTCGGGTGCGCTTCTGGGGGCCGGCGATGACGCGGTCGATCGCTTCGTCGAGCGCGTCGTCGTCGATGAGCTTCTTGTTCTGGCGCGCGGTGAGGAGGGCGGCCTCGTTCAGCACGTTGGCCAGGTCGGCACCGGTGAAGCCAGGGGTACGGCGGGCGACGGACATGAGGTCCACACCCTCCGCCATCGGCTTGCCCCGGGAGTGCACCTTGAGGATCTGGTGTCGTCCGGCGAGGTCCGGAGCCTCGACCCCGATCTGGCGGTCGAACCGACCGGGACGCAACAGCGCGGGGTCGAGGATGTCGGGGCGGTTCGTCGCCGCGATCAGGATGACCCCGCCGCGGACGTCGAAGCCGTCCATCTCGACGAGCAGCTGGTTCAGGGTCTGCTCGCGCTCGTCGTGGCCACCGCCCATGCCGGCGCCGCGATGACGGCCGACCGCGTCGATCTCGTCGATGAAGACGATCGCGGGGGCGTTCTCCTTCGCCTGCTCGAACAGGTCGCGGACGCGAGAGGCGCCGACGCCGACGAACATCTCGACGAAGTCGGAACCCGAGATCGAGTAGAAGGGCACCCCGGCCTCGCCGGCGACAGCACGCGCGAGGAGCGTCTTGCCGGTGCCGGGAGGGCCGTAGAGCAGGACGCCCTTGGGGATCTTGGCGCCGACGGCCTGGAACTTCGCCGGCTCCTGGAGGAACTCCTTGATCTCGCCGAGCTCCTCAATGGCCTCTTCACAGCCGGCGACGTCGGTGAACGTCGTCTTCGGCATGTCCTTGCTGATCAGCTTCGCCTTGGACTTGGCGAACTGCATGACCCGGCCGCCGCCGCCCTGGACCTGGTTCATCAGGAACAGGAAGAGCAGGATGATCAGGGCGAACGGGAGGAGGGTGGCGAGGATAGAGCCGATCAGGCTCGGCTTGGGGACGTCGACGTTGTAGTTCTCGATCTGTCCGGACGCGACCTCGGCCTGGACCTGGTTGACGAGTCCGACCTGCTGCCCGGCGACCCAGGAGGACATGACCTGCTGGCCGTTGTCGAGGGTGGCTCGGATCTCCTGGTCACCGTCGACGAAGGTGATCTTCTCGACCTTGCCGTCCTTGATGTAGGACACCATCTGCGAGGTGTCGACCTGCTGGTAGCCGCCGTTCGGGGCAAGGTACTGCAGCGCCAGGAGCACGCCGACAACCGCGACGACGATCCACAGCCAGGGACCTCGGAAAAAGCGCTTCACGATTCTGTACCGGAGCTCGAGGCTCCGTCCTCCTGCCCAATCGCACTACTGAACCTCAGACGGTACACGTCAGTTCCAACGGTCCGCCCCGGTCTGAGACAGGTCGTGGATACCGTCGTACGTCCATTGTTCACCGCCGGGGGTGCGGTTGCGAATCCACGCAAGACCGGCAGGTCGTGTCAGTCGGCGGGAGCCGGGGCCTCCGCGGCGAGCTCGCCGGCCGTGACGGGTCAGGTGTAGACGTGCGGCGCGAGGGTGCCGATGCAGCGGAGGTTGCGGTACTTCTCGTCGTAGTCCAGGCCGTAGCCGACCACGAACTCGTTGGGGATGTCGTAGCCGACGTACTTCACGTCGACGGTCATGCGCTGCGCCTCGGGCTTGCGCAGCAGGGTGCAGATCTCCACGGACGCGGGGCCGCGGGAGGCGAGGTTGGCCACCAGCCAGGACAGCGTCAGGCCGGTGTCGATGATGTCCTCGACGACCAGCACGTGACGCCCGCTGATGTCCGTGTCGAGGTCCTTGAGGATCCGCACGACGCCGGACGACTTCGTGCCGGAGCCGTACGACGAGATCGCCATCCAGTCCATCTCGAGATGACGCCCGAAGTGCCGGGCGAGGTCGGCCATCACCATGACCGCGCCCTTCAGCACGCCGACGAGGAGGATGTCCTGGCCCTCGTAGTCCCGCTCGATCTGGATCGCCAGCTCCTCCAGCCGGTCCTGGATCTCCGCCTCCGTGAAGAGGACGTTGACCAGATCTCCCTCGACGTGCTTCGCGTCCATGCGTGTCAGCCTGCCACAGGGTTTGGGGCGATCAGCAGGCTGCCCCCCTGTCTGGTCAGGCGAAGGCCACCGGGCAGGTCCGCTCCGACCTGGCCGTGCCAGTCGGTCACCAGCGCGTCCATGGCGTCGACGTGAACTGCGAAGAGCTCGGTGCCGGGGCAGCCGGCGTCGAGTGCGGTACGGCGGAGGACGCGACGACGGATCGCGGCCGGCTCCCGCGCGAGGAGCTCGGCGTCGAGCGCGCCCTCCGGCGTCAGGGCCTTGGCACGGACTGCTTCCGCGCGGGTGTCGAGCGCGTCGGCGTCGTCGCGCAGAAGCCGGGCCGTCCTCGCGAGGGCCTCGGTCACGCCTGGGCCCAGCTCGCGCTCGAGGACGGGAAGCACCTCACGGCGGACCCGGACGCGTGTGTAGACCGGGTCGTCGTTGTGTGGGTCCTCCCATGGGACCAGCCCCTCCGCCGCGCAGGCCGTTCGGGTGTCCTCGCGGGTGAGGTCGAGGAGAGGCCTGCGGTAGCGACCCTGTCGAGGGGCCATCCCGGAGAGCGAGCGGGCCCCGGACCCCCGGGCCAGCCCCAGCAGGACGGTCTCGGCCTGGTCGTCGCGGGTGTGCCCGAGGAGGACGACATGCGCGCGGTGCTCCTCGGCCGCGGCGTCGAGCGCTGCGTAGCGGGCGGTGCGCGCAGCCGCCTCGGGACCGCCCGTTGTACCGACCTGGACGGTGATGGCGAACGCCTCGGCACCCAGGTCGCTCATCTGATCGGCGAGCTGCTTGGCGTGGTCGGCCGAGCCCGGTTGGAGCCCATGGTCGATCGTCACGCCGATGACGGTGTGCGCGGACTTGCGGGCCTCGAACACCGTCGCGGCGAGGAGCGCCAGGGAGTCGGCGCCACCGGAGCAGGCCACCATGACGCGGGCGCCTGGCTCGAGGTCGGACAGGTCCCGGCGCACAGCGAGCCGGACCGTGGCGACCGCGGGATGGGGCCCCATGGCGGTTCCGTCTCGGTTCCGGGTCAGCCGTGCACGCGACGGACCCAGGCTGCGGGATCGGCGATCTCGTCCCTCGACGGGAGGGATTCCGGCGCGGCCCACACCTGGTTGAAGCCGTCCATGCCGACCTGGTCGATGACGGCTCGGGAGAAGGCTGCACCGTTGCGGTACTGCGCCATCTTCGCGTCGAAGCCCAGAAGCTTGCGGATCACGCGGTCCATCGTGCTGGTGCCCCTGCGGCGCCGGTTGAACTTCCGCCTGATGTCGCCGACCGACGGGATCACCTCGGGGCCGACGCCGTCCATCACCACGTCGGCGTGGCCCTCGAGCAGGGACATCACCGCCGTGATCCGGTCGAGGACCTGCTTCTGCTCCGGCGTCTGGATGAGGTCGATCAGACTGACCTCGTCGTCGCCACGGAAGAGGTCGCCGAGCCGTTTCACGCCCTCGCCGATCATCCCGGCGAGCCGCGCCGGGTCCACTTCGACGGAGTCGATCAACGAGGTGATCTCGCCCTCGATGTGCTCACGCATCCACGGTACGGCGGTGAACTGCACGCGGTGGGTCTCCTCGTGGAGGCACACCCACAGCCGGAAGTCGGTGGGGTCGACGCTGAGCTCGCTCTCGACGTGGACGATGTTCGGAGCAACCAGCAGCAGCCGGCCGGCAGCGCCTGCGCCGTTCTCCCCTGGCGAGCTGTAGAACGGGTCGAACTGGCCGAGCACCTTGCTCGACATGAACCCGAGGAGCCCACCGAGCTCGAGCCCGGTGACGCGGGAGCCGATCGCCTCCGCGACCGGCGAGGGCGCCCCGCGCTTCTCGCGCAGCTTGTCGACCAGCGGGGAGATGATCGTCGCGAAGCCGTCCACGTTGGCCTGGATCCAGCCGGGGCGGTCGACGACGAGGACGGGGGCGGTGCGCTCCTCCGCGACGAGGCCGGTGTACTCCCGCACGAGCGGGGTCGAGCGGTGGGCACCTTCGCGGAGCTCCCCGACCACCGCTTCCGCCTCGGCGCGGCTGACCGTCGGTCCTGGGCCGGACATCTTCGAGGCGGCCAGGACCGCGAGGTCCCAGTCGATCATCGTGGAGCGGTTGGACATGCTCAGACCCTACGCCGACGCGGCAACTCCGGTCGGCGCTCTACGCGAGCGGCCGCCCGAGTCCGGGCCGACGTTGGGTCAGCCGCCGCAGGCGCAGGCGGCGAGCGCGGCGGCGAGCTGGTCGATCCGCTGGCGTGCGTCGAGGGTGTGCACGGGTTTCACACGGTCCGCGATGGCGACGAAGGTCATCACCGTGCCGTCGCGGTCGGTGACGACACCGGCCAGCCCGTGCACCCCGGTCAACGTCCCGGTCTTCGCGCGCACGAGCCCGAGGCCTTCCGGGGCGCCGTCCTCGAACCTGTGGGTCAGCGAGCCGGTGAAGCCGGCGACCGGGAGGTCCGCGACGACTGCCCGCAGCTCGGGATGCTTCTCGCTGGCCGCCGCCTCGAGGACGGAGAGAAGGGTCTGCGGCGACAGGCGATCCTCCCGGGACAGTCCGCTGCCGTCGTAGATCACGTCGCCGGAGGTGTCCACACCGAGCCGGGAGAGCACCCTCTTCATGGCGGACACCCCCGCCGCGAACGAGCCCGGCCTGCCCCGCGCGACCGCGACGTGGCGAAGCAGGATCTCGGCCGCCTCGTTGTCACTCGTCTCCAGGGTCCACTGCACGATCTGGGAGAGCGGAGCGCTCCGGACCGTTGCGTACTCCATGGCGTCGGCGCTCGCCTTCGCCGGACGAGGCTTTCCCCTCACGGTGATCCCCTGTCGCTCGAGGAGCCGGGTGAACTCGCCCGCGGCGTAGGAGGCGGGGTCTACCGCGCGGTAGAGCATGCCCTCCCGCTGACGGCCCTCGTCCACCCAGAGTGGGGAGATCCGGCTGACGACGTTCTCGGGGATGTACGACGAGGGCCAGCGGGGATTCGCCGAGGGCCCGCTGAAGAGGGCCGTGTCGTAGCCCAGCCGGACCCGCGACCGCCCGAGCTTCTTCAGGGAGGCGGCCGTCGCCTTGGCCAGAGTCGCGATGTCGGCTCGCGCCGGGTATGCCCCGCTCTCGTGGGCGCTCGCGAGCAGGGGGTCTCCGCCTCCCACGAGCACGACCTCCCGGGGTGAGTCGCCGGCCACGACCGTCGTACGGAACCGGTGCTCGGGCCCCAAGGCGCCGAGTGCGGCGGTCGAGGTGAGCAGCTTCATGGTCGAGGCCGGCGTCACGCGGTCCGGCCCGGTCTCGTAGACGTTCCCGCCGTCGGAGACCTGGTCGACCGCGACCGCGACGCTCGGTCCGAGGTCCTTGTCGTGGATGAACCGGCGCACGACCTCGCGCACCGCTGCGGGATCCGCGGTGCCCTCCGGCTCCGCCCGGGCGACCACCCCCGCGTTCGACGGGGTCGGCAGGGTGAGGCCCGGAGGCGGCGCCACCTCCGCAGGCTCGGTGACCGGGGACGGGTGGTGCCACCCCAGGACGTTGGGCCCGAGGTCGAAGAGGTAGGACAGGCCCGCGAGCACCAGGACGAAGGCGACGACGGCCGCCCCCCACCGGCGTACCCGACGTCCCGGAGGGCCGTCGCCGTGGCTTACGTCACCTCTTGCCACGTGAGACCCCTCTCGAATACGCATTTACCCTGCTCGTGCGGGACACTAGCCCAACGGTCATCACTGAACTGCGAGTGGAGGAACTGTGGAGTTCGACGTCCTGGTGGAGATTCCGAAGGGCCAGCGCAACAAGTATGAGGTCGACCACGAGTCCGGCCGGATCCGCCTCGACCGCACGCTCTTCACCTCGACCCAGTACCCCGCGGACTACGGCTTCATCGAGAACACCCTCGGCCTCGACGGGGACCCGCTCGACGCCCTGGTCCTCCTGCAGGAGCCGACCTTCCCCGGCTGCCTGATCCTGTGCCGCGCGATCGGCATGTTCCGGATGACCGACGAGGCCGGCGGCGACGACAAGGTGCTGTGCGTCCCCTCGCACGACCCGCGCCTGGAACACCTGCGGGACATCAACCACGTGTCCAAGTTCGACCGTCTCGAGATCCAGCACTTCTTCGAGGTCTACAAGGACCTCGAGCCGGGCAAGTCAGTCGAAGGTGCGGAGTGGGTCGGCCGCCACGAGGCCGAGGAAGAGGTCCGCGCGTCGTTCAAGCGCTTCGAGGACCAGGGCGGCCACTGACCCGGCCCGCCGTTCGCCCGCGGCACCATCCGGGTCGGATCGGCAGGGCGGTGTGCCCGGGAGCGTCAAAGGCTTGGCCGCGGCGGCGAAGCCGACGCGCCGCCCAAGCGACCCGGGTACGCCGACCGGCCGAGCCGACCCGAGGACCCGGGGCGCGAGCAGGCTAGCCCCGGAGGATGTCGGCGCGCAGCATCTCCCGAGGGACGTCGAAGGCGTCGACGAGCTGGTCGGCGACCGGACGCACCCGGCGGCACAGCTCGTTCACCATCGCGGTCACGGCCTTCGACTTGGCGTTCGAGAGCCGGCCGTGCTCCATGTACCAGGCGCGGTTCGCCTCGATCGTCGACAGCGCGAACAGGTCGCACATGAGCTGCATCACCAGCCGGTTGCCGCCCTCGGGCATCGCCTGGACCTTCTCGGCGAAGGCCTCGAGCAGGAGGCGCTCCACGTGAGCGTTGGCCGAGGCGATGACGTGGTCCTGCACCCTGCTGAAGACCGCGGCCGGGTCGTCCCCGGCGTCCATGCCCTTCTTCAGCCTCCGGGCGACGCTCGCGAGCATGTGCTCCTCTCGCCAGCAGAACAGGTTGAGGTGGTACGACGTGTCGAGGATCCCGCTGTCCGGGTCCGTGTCGTCCTCTCCTGGGGGGAACACGTCGCGGAGCCGGTCGACGAGCTTGTGCACGCTGGTCCGCTCGATCACCGTCTCGACGGCCACCGACGCGACGAAGCGCATCATGCCGAGCTGGTCGAGGTCCCCGAACTCGTCGGCGTAGTCGGTCAGCAGCCCCTTCGCGACGAGCTGGAGCAGGATGTGGTTGTCGCCCTCGAAGGTCGTGAAGACGTCCGTGTCGGCCCGCAGGGCCCCGAACCGGTTCACCGACAGGTACCCAGCACCTCCGCAGGCCTCGCGGCACTCCTGGATCGTGCGGGCGGCGTGCCACGTGCCGAGGGCCTTGGTCCCCGCCGCGCGTGACTCCAGTGCCCGGCGGTCGCGCTCCGGGGCGTCGGGGTTCGAGAACACCTGGTGCAGGTCGGCGACGAGCCGCTCCTGGGCGAAGTGCAGCGCGTAGGTCCAGGCAAGGCGCGGGAGCAGCCGGCGCTGGTGCATCCCGTAGTCGAGCAGGACCTCCTCGCGACCCGAGCCCGGCGAGCCGAACTGGCGGCGGGTCAGGGCGTACTTGATCGCGATGGTGAGCGCGACCTTGCTGGCGCTGATCGAGGCGCCCCCGACGCTCACGCGTCCCTGCACGAGCGTGCCGAGCATCATGAAGAAGCGCTTGTCGCGGTTCTCGATCGGCGAGTAGTAGCTGCCGTCGTCGCGCACCTCCGCATGCTGGTCGAGCAGGGCACTGCGCGAAACCCGCACGTGGTCGAACCAGATCCGGCCGTTGTCGACCCCGTTGAGCCCGATCTTGTCGCCGCAGTCCTCGACGCGAACGCCGGGCAGGAGGTTCCCGTCGGCGTCGCGGATCGGTACGACGAAGGCGTGGACCCCCCTGGGCTCACCACCGACGTCGAGCTGGGCGAACGTCGCGGCGAGGCTGGCATGCATCGCGGCGTTGCCGATGTAGTCCTTGCGGGCGGACTCCGTCGGCGTGTTGATGACGAACTCGTCGGTCTCCCGGTCGTAGGTCGCCGTGGTCTCCAGAGCCTGCACGTTGGACCCGTGTCCGGTCTCCGTCATGGCGAAGCACCCGAGCAGGCTCCCGCTGATCACGTCCGGGAGGTAGGCGTCGTGGTGCTTCTTCGTGCCCAGGTGGAGGATGGCCCCGCCGAAGAGACCGAACTGCACGCCTGCCTTGACGAGGACGGACAGGTCGCCGAACGCCAGCGTCTCGAACGCCGCGATGGAGGCGCCGATGTTCCCGCCGCCGCCGTACTCCTTGGGGAAGCCCATCCCGGTCTGGCCGGACTCGGCCATCAGAAGGAGCACCTCGAGGACACGTTGCCGGAAGTCGTCGCGGCTCAGTCGCTCGGCGTCCTCGAGGATTCCAGCGTGCTCGGCGAGGTTCTCGCGCACCAGGCGGCGGATGTCGGCATGCTCGCCGTCGAGCAGCTCGGTCAGGGAGGGAACGTCGACGGCGGGGGTCACGTACGAGGTCTGGGTCTGTGACATGGGCCCAAGCCTGTCAGGCCGGCCGCCCCCGGGGAAGTTGCCGCCGCGGCCGGGTCCGCCACGTGTGGCCCGGCCGGGCCCGTCAGACCCGGGCGAAGAAGTTCGGGGGTATCCAGTAGTACATGTTGTCGATCTCGACGGGTCGGCCCGTGCGGGGAGCGTGGATGATCAGCCCGTCGCCGATGTACATGGCCACGTGGTGGATCGAGTCCGGGCTGCTCGACGTACCCCAGAAGACCAGGTCGCCCGGTCGGAGCTCGCCGACGGAGATCGGGGTGCCCGCGTAGTACTGCGCAGCCGAGTAGTGGGGCAGGTACACCCCTGCCGCTTGCCAGGCGCCCATCATCAGACCGGAGCAGTCCCAGGAGTCGGGACCGGCGGCACCCCAGACGTACGGCTCACCGAGCTGCGCCTTGGCGAAGGCGATGGCTCGGTCGGCTCCGCCGCTGCCGCGGGGGGACTGCGGCAGCGACGGAGCCGGCGCCGGCGGGGGGGATGCCGGGCGCGGGGTGTTCGAGCTGGTCTGGTCGTTCCGGCGCTGCTCGCGCGCCTGCCGGCGCTCGGCGGCTGCACGGGCGCGGGCCTCGCGGGCCTCCCTGGCGGCCTGCGCACGCGCGGCTCGCGCCGCCTCGGCGCGGGCCCGGGCGGCGGCCCGCTCCCGGGCGATCTCCTCGAGCGCGGACTGCCGTTGCCGCGCGAGGGACACCGAGATGTCCTGGGCCCGCGCGAGCTCGCGGATCAGTCGGTCCTTCTCGGTGGCGATCTGGTCCGCGGTCGCCTGTGCCTCGGCGGCGGCCGCGGTGGCGCGCTCCTTCGCCGCGCGCGCCTCGTCGGCGAGGGTCTCGGCCTTGCTGCGCGCCTTCTGGGCCCGCTTCTCGAAGGCCTCGGCAAGCGCCTTCGAGGCCGCGAACCGGCCGTAGTCCGCCTGGAGCGAGTCGTGCGCCCCCTGGAAGGTGGCGTACTGGTCCATCACGCCTTCGGGCCCGTCGGCTCCCACGAACGCGGTGACCGCGGCCAGCCCGTCGCCCTGCTGGTAGGACGAGGCGACGAGAGCGCCGATCGCCTTGCGCTGCTCGGAAACGGTACGGCGAGCCTTCGCGGCCTCGGCCTTCGCGGACCTGAGCTCCCGACGGGCCTGCTCCAGCCGCCACATGGCGCCGTTGTAGGCCTCGGACGCGATCTCGGCCTGCGTGGCAGCCGCCTCGAGCCGCTGGTTGGCCATCAGCAGGGACGCCTTGATGGCGCCCACGTCACGAGCCGTCTCCTCGGCGTGCCGCTTGGCCGCGGCCACCTGGTCGCGCGAGGGGAAGGCGTGGTCGGTCTTGTCGGCCACCGCAGGAGGAACCACTGCGAGGAGAAGAGCCCCTGAGATGAGCGCAGGGCCGGTCAGGCGCAGCGGTCGGCGGGCCATCCTCCGGCGAGCGAAAACAGCGCCGTGTGTGCCGTGCTCACTGCGGCCGGTGCCCATGCGTGTCCCCTTCGACGGGTCCGCGAGCCCGATCCCCGTGGGCTCCCAGACCGCTGATGTCTGGTCCGCCTCCCGGACGGCTGGCCCTCCCAAGTGCCAACCGCCGCTGGAGCAACAGGCCGCCCGAACAGCGCCGTCGAGGGAACGCTAATACTCATTTGTCACACATGGAACACTTTCACCAATAAAAACTTCTGTTACACGGCATGTCGGCTTGACAAACTACATGCTTGTAATTCTTTCCCACGCAATTGCAGGCTTGTCCGACTACGACACCGAGCGGACGTCGCTCCCTCAGCTGCGGCCGCTGTGCGGCGACCGGCCGGAGGTCCCGCGCCGGCGGAGGAGGAGGGCCAGCGCTCCGGACACGACCAGGACGATTCCCGCGACGGTCTGGAAGGCAACGCTCTTGCCCGCGCCGGTCTCCGGGAGGGCCCCGCTGGTGGTCTGCGGCGCCGTGGTCGGGCCGGCGCTCGTTGCGGCGGCACTGCTCGCCGGGACGCAGGTCGGCAGGCCCGTGGTGGTCGGACTGGTCGAGGCGGTAGTCGGGCTGACCGAAGCACTTGTGGGACTGCTCAGGCCCGGGCTCGTGGAGCTCGGACTGGTCGACGTCGGACTGGTCGACGTCGGGCTGGTCGACGTCTGGCTGGTCGGGCCGGTCGGGCTGGTGGAGGCGCTCGACGGGATGCATGTCGGAGTGGTCGTGCTCGACGACTCGGACTCCGGGGCCACGAGCTGGTTCGAGGCGTCGGTGCCCGCGGTGCTCGACGAGTCGGTGGCATCGGCCAGGTCGGTGACCTGTCCACTGGTCTCGTCGGTCGTCGCTTCGCTGGACGACTCGCTCGCCGAGCCGGCGAGCAGGCCGGCCGACGGGTCGGTCTTCTCGTCGGACACGGGGCAGGCACCCATCGCGTCACCGTGCCGGAGGTGAGCCTCGAGGCCCTCCGGGCCCGCGTCGTCGCGCGGGACCAGGATCGTCGTGGGTTCCTGCCGGCCAGAGGCGTCCTGCTGCGCGGACGCTCCCTGGTCGGAGACGGCCGGAGGAGCCGAAGAGCTCTCGGGGAGCGTCTCGGTGGGTGTCGTGTCCTGGACGCCCGCCACGTCCTGTGACTGCGTCTCATCCGAGAGCGCCGCACCTGCCGACCCGGCCGGGTCCGACGTCGCGCCTGCGTCCTCGGTGGGCGTCTCCTGCCCGACCCCGCCGGCCGAGGTCGCAGGTTCCGCGCCGGGTTGGTGGCAGATCGTCACCAGGGTCGGCCCCTCACCGGTCTGGACGGGTGCGCCCGAGGTGGGCCCCTCGGGGGTCTCCCCCAGCGCGGCCTGGGTCACGCCCGCCAACGCCACGGTGGCAAGGGCCGCGAATGCGGCGCCGGCGAGCCGTGCCGCCCTGCCGGCCGACCCGCGAGCTGCGTGGGCTCCCGCCGTTCTGGAGGCGTGCGATCGACGGACGTGCTTCGACATCAGGTCGTCTCCCCCCAGCCCTCGAAGGCCCGGGACGTGGAAGCCGGCCCCCCGCCGGCCGCGGAGTCTCCTTGCTCCACCGTTCCACGCTAACGGCCCGCGGCAGGACGTGGCAGGCCTGGCCCGAAACCCCTCAGGGCGGGGAAGCGCTCATGACGTACGGGTCATCCCGCTCGTAGCCGGAACCGACTACGCGTCGGCGAGCTCGTTGACCTCGTCGAGGGGGACCTCCGCCGTACTCGTGGTCGGATGCGACGCGAGACCGTGCCGGTCGAACTTCTGACCCGTCGCGAGGCCACCGAGGTAGACCGACACGATGGCGATGAGGGCGCCTGCGACGTCGTCGGAGATGTAGTGCCAGCCGAAGTAGATGGTCGAAATGACCGTGAGCCCGAAGTAGACCCACATCCCCCAACGGATCCAGGCGTGCCGGACGGTGTAGTGAGCCACCAAGGTGGCGACCAGGGTGATCGCCACGTGGAGAGACGCGAAGCCTGCGACGCTTTGGACCCCGTCGGTGTTGAACGGGTTGAACACGACCTCGACCCGCCCGTAGAACAGCGAGTTCTGCAGCTGCGTCACGCCGGTGTTGTCGAGCCCCGAGTAGAGCCAGACGTAGTAGAAGGCCGGCCCCAAGGACGGCACGGCGTAGTAGCTGGCGGTCCCCAGGGCCCAGGCGAGGCACTGTGCGGTGACGTACCAGTAGCCGAAGCTGATGTTGCGCGACCACACGAGCCAGGCGGTGACCGAGATCGGCACGAACGGCAGGAAGACCAGGTAGATCACGGACAGGATGTGGGCGCTGATGCCCTCGCCCAGGACAGTGTGCAGGAAGATCGCCGGGTCACCGCCCAGGAAGATCGCCTCGTCGATGGCCTTCAGCACCGGGTCCATCGTGCCGTTGCGGATGAACGGCAGGTAGTTCTTGAGGTTCCGGTACCCGACGTACGTCACGTAGAAGCTGACCAGTCCGATGACCACGAGAGTGAGGCGCTCGCGGGTCCAGTGCTCGTGGACGATGGTGCGCGCCTCGGAACGGAACTGCCCGAGTCTCCGTCGCGACCTCCACAGCGCGCGAGGCACGACGTCGGCGAGGAAGGCTCCGAGCACGAGCAGAGGCAGACGGATCCAGGCCGGCCCCAGGAAGCCCTCGGGGTCGCGGAGCGGCAGCCCGAGGCTCTGACCGACGAGGACGGCGAGCAGACCCGTCATCACTGCCACTCCGACCAGGAGTGCATACGCCCGCCGCTTCACGAGCGGGGAGTCTAACGAACGGGAGAGGCCGTTCTCCGTCCAGGAGAGGGCGCCGGAAGTACGGCGGTTCGCCCCATGTCCACCCGGAGGAGCACCTCGTGGTCGATCCGCACGTCGGCGTCCTGCGGCGCGACCGCGTGCATCTCCCCGAGCCCTTCGACGAGCACCCGGAGGCGGACGACGTCCGGGGTCAGCGCCGCGGACAAGACACGCCCCCGCAGCGTCCCGGAGCCGTCCACGCGCAAGGCCGAGCGTCTCAGGGCGATCGCGCCGACCGAGGCCACGTCGGGATGCTCCCCGGCTCGGGCGAGGAACCGGGCCGCGTCGCCCTCGAGGATGGTCGGGTAACCGAGCAGCAGCGCGGCCTCGCCGCTCACGGGCGCTCGCCAGACCTCGTCGAGCGTCCCTGCCTGGAGGATCCGCCCGGCCTGCATGACCGCCACCCGGTCGGCGACGGTCCACACCTCGTCGTGGTCGTGGGTGACCAGCAACGCGGTCGTGCCCGCCGCGGTGAGGATGCCTCGCAGGTCCCCGGCGAGGCGCTCGCGCAGCTCACGGTCGAGCGCTGAGAGGGGCTCGTCGAGCAGGAGCATCCGGGGATCCGCTGCCAGCGACCGGGCGAGGGCGACCCGCTGCCGCTCGCCGCCGGACAGCTGGACGGGAAGCCGTTCGCCGTGCCCGGGGAGCCCCACGAGCCCCAGCAGGTCCGCCACGCGTCGCGCTCGCTCGGGCCGGTCGACGCCGCGCAGCCGCAGCGGGTATCCGACGTTGCCGGCCACCGTCTGGTTGGGGAAGAGCTGGCCGTCCTGGAACATCAGCGCGAAGCCGCGCTTGTGGGTGGGCACCCCTGCGAGGTCGTGCCCGTCGTAGGCCACCGTGCCGGAGGCGAGCACCTCGAGCCCGGCCACGGCCCGGAGCAGCGTGGACTTCCCGCATCCCGAGGGCCCCAGCACGGCGAGCACCTCACCGGTAGGCAGGTCGAGCGACACGTCGTCCACCGCCACGACGTCGTCGAAGCGAACGGTCAGGTCGCGCACGGTGAGCATGTCAGAACGATCCCATCGACCCGATGCGCAGCCGCTCGACCCCGCTCATCACCAGCACGGTTGCCACCCCGAGGACGACGGAGGCGGCCAGCGCGGTCCCGAAGTTCTCCGGCCCGGGCCGCGAGATCAGCTGGTAGATCACGACCGGCAGGGTGGGGTTGTCGGGCCGGACCAGGAAGCTCGTGGCCCCGAACTCTCCGAGCGACACGGCGAAGGCCAGTCCTGCGGCGGCGAGGGTGGGACGCCACGCGGCGGGCAGGTCCACGACGAGCAGGGTCCGCAGCGGCGAGGCGCCGAGGGTCGCGGCCGCCTGTCGCTGGCGCGGGTCGATGGAGCGCAGCACGGGCACCAGCGTGCGGACCACCAAGGGCAGCGCGACCATCGCCTGGGCGACCGGGACGAGGTACGGCGACGAGCGGAGGTCGAGCGGCGGCTCGTCCAGGGTGATGAGGTAGCCGAAGCCGATCGTGACCGCGGAGACACCCAGCGGCAGCATGAACAGGCCGTCCAGGAGGGCCCGGCCGCGTCGTTGCCCACGACCGCGCGCGGGCCGCGAGACCAGGAACGCGACCGCGAGGCCGAGGGACAGCGCCAGGAGAGTGGCGTCAACGGCGGTGCGGAGGGACTGGTCGAGTGCGGTCCACACCGGGACGAGCAGGGCGGTCCCTCCCCCCGTCGTACCGAGGTTCGCGTAGTTGTCGAGGCCCCAGCCGCCCGCCGTCCTCAACGACCGGACGACGAGGGCCGACAGGGGCGCCGCGAGGAGGAGCACCACGGCGCCTGCCACGCAGAGCGCGGGCAGGTCCCGGCGTCCGGGTCGCCGGCGCGTGGACCGCTCCCCCGAACGCTCGAGCGCGTGCTCGCGCCGGCCACGGGCTCGCGCGGTGAGGGCGAGCAGGACGACGATCGCGACGAGCTGGACGACGGACAGGACCGCTGCCGCGCGGAGGTCGAGGAACTGCGTGGTGAGGATGTAGATCTCCGTCTCCACCGTCCCGTAGCGCAGGCCGCCGAGCGTGAGCACCACACCGAAAGCCGTCGAGCAGAACAGGAAGACGACGGTCGCGGACGAGACGATCGCGGGCTTCAGGGACGGGAGGGTCACCGTTCGCAGCACCTGCCAGGGGGATGCACCGAGCGCCGCCGCGGCGTCCTCACGCCGACGGTCGAGCCCCTCCCACAGGCCGCCGACCGTCCGAACCACCACCGCCAGGTTGAAGAAGATCATCGCCGCGAGGATCGCGTAGGCGGTCCCGTCGAGCCGGAGGAAGCCGAGAGGGCCCCCCGGGGCGAGCAGGGTCCGGAACGCCACCCCGACCACGACGGTGGGCAGCACGAACGGCATCACGACGAGGGCCCGCAGGAGCCGACGACCCGGGAAGTCCAGCCGGTACAGCACGTACGCGACAGGCACACCTGCCAGCACGGTGACGGCGGTGGCGGTGAGCGAGGCCCAGACCGTGAACCAGACAACCCGGTGCACCCGGGGCCTCGCCAGGGTCTCCGTGACCCCGGAGAGGTCCAGGGAGCCGTCGACCCAGAAGCCCTCGGCGAGCATCCCGGCCAGCGGGAGCAGGAAGAAGACACCGAGGAACGCGACCGGAGCCACCGCGAGTGCGATGGTCCCGAGCCGCGGCCCCCAGGCACCTCTCACCGGGTCGTGATCTCCCCCCATGTGGTCAGCCACGCGTCACGGTGCTGGGCGATCGTCGCCGGGTCGAGGCTGAGCGGTTCGCTGGGGACCTCGGCCCACTTCGCCCAGAGGTCGGGGAGCTTCACGGAGTCGTCGGCCGGGAAGACGTACATGTTCTCCGGCAGGGCCTCCTGGAAGTCCTTGCTCAGCATGAAGTCGGCGAGCGCCTTGGCGCCCTCCGGGTTGGCCGCGCCCTTCAGCACCCCGACGTACTCCACCTGGCGGAAGCACGTGTCGAGCAGCGCGCTGGTGGTGGGCTTGTCGCTGCCCTTGGGGATCGTGAACGGAGGGGAGGAGTCGTAGGACAGCACGATCGGCCGGTCCCCGTTGCCGCCTCCCGCCGTGAAGTCGACGGTGTAGGCGTCCTCCCAGCCCGAGGTGATCTTCGTGCCGTTCGCCATGAGGTCGCCCCAGTACTTCTGCCAGCCGTCCTCGCCGTACTTCGCGATCGTCGCGAGCAGGAAGGCCAGACCCGGCGACGACGTCGTTGCGCCCGGTGTGACGAACAGGTTCTTGTACGCCGGCTTGGTCAGGTCGTCGAGGCCCTTCGGAGGAGTGACGTGGTGCTTCTCGAACCAGACGTCGTCAACGTTCACGCACACGTCTCCGAAGTCCACCGGTGTGAGCGCGGCGGCGTCCGCCTTGTCGGGCATCTCGAGCCCTTGCGCGGAGGCGGGCTCCTGGGGCGGCTCGTAGTCCTGGAAGACGCCCTGGTCGACGGCCCGGGAGGCGAAGGTGTTGTCGACCCCGTACGCCGCATCCGCGATCGGCGACCCCTTGGTGAGCACGAGCTTGTTGGTGAGCGCGCCGGCGTCGCCCGAGGACTGGACCTTCAGCGTGTAGCCGGTCTCCTTCCTGAACTTCGCGAGCACCTCCTTCGACATCGCCCACGACTCGTGCGTTGCAAGCACGACCTGCTTCTTGCTCGACCCGCTCGCGTTCTCCGCGTCGCCGCCGTCCGAGCCACCGCCGAGGGCGCACGCGGTGGGGCCGAGCGAGACGGCGAGGCTCAGCAACGAGACAGAAGCCAGGCGGGTCTTCCGGGACCGTCCTGGCAGGGACGTGATGGTCATTCAGATCTCCCACGATGTTCAGGGAGGGGATCGCGCATGCGATCGAGACTCGACTTCCTTCGCCGGTATGAGCCGGATCAGGTTCGAGGGTCTGCGGCCGTTCCGCACTCTCAGCGCCCGGTGGCGCTCCCCTGTCGTTCTGGCGCCAGGCTACACCGGTCTGAGGCAGGCATCCCCGCCGGTCCGGCCCCCGTTCCACGCCGAGAGGTGGGGTGGTTTCGTGATCCTGCGAGCGCGGTCTGCCCTAGGTTGTGCGCATGAACGGTGCAGTGCGCATGAAGGCCGTGCCGGACGAGGAGATCGAGCGGGCCCTCGTGGTGACGGCGCATCCCGACGACGTGGACTTCGGTGCGGGCGGAACCGTGGCGGCGTGGACGAAGGCCGGCATCGACGTGACGTACTGCGTCATCACCGACGGTCAGGCCGGTGGCTTCGACCCCGGGCTCGACCGGAGCGAGCTGCCGGCGATTCGGCGGGCCGAGCAGACCGCCGCCGCCAACGAGCTCGGCGTCGAGAGCCTCCTCTTCCTGGGGTACGTCGACGGCGAGCTCACCGTGACCCGCGGCCTGGTCCGGGACCTGACCCGCGTCATCCGGACGGTGCGTCCGCAGCGCGTGCTCATCCAGAGCCCCGAGCGCAACTGGGAGCGGCTCGCTCCCTCGCACCCCGACCACCTCGCGGGCGGCGAGGCCGCGACACAGGCGTTGTACCCCGCGGCCGGCAACCCGTTCGCCTTCCACGAGCTGCTGCGCGACGAGGGGCTCGAGGCGTGGTCGCCCCGGGAGGTGTGGATCATGGAGCACCCGACGAGCAACCACGCCGTGGACGTGACCGACCACTTCGACGCGAAGCTGGCCGCGCTCATGAGCCACGACAGCCAGCACCCCGACAAGCGGTGGATCGAACCGGCGATGCGCGACAAGCTCAGCGCGACGGCGGTGGAGTACTCCCTCGGCGAGGGCCGGCTCGGCGAGAGGTTCGCTGTCTACCCGCTGCCCTGACGGGGACAATGTGCGGCGTGACCGCGATCCGCGAAGCATCGTTCGAGGGCCTCGACGCCCGCACGGGGTACCTGCTGTGGCAGCTGCGCCAGAGCGTCTTCGTCGTCGAGCAGCAGTGCTTCTACCTCGACCTCGACGGCCGCGACCTCGAGCCGTCGACCCGGCACCTGTGGGTCGAGGAGGACGGCGCGCCGGTGGCGTATCTCCGGGTCCTGACCGAGCCGACCCCTGAAGACGACAGCGCCTCCCGGGCCGACAGCGCCGGTGGGCTGCGGATCGGCAGGGTCCTCGTCGCGCAGGGCCACCGCGGCAGGGGCCTGGCGGAGCAGCTCATGGCGACTGCCATGAGGCTGGTCGACGGCAGACCGTGCCGCCTGGACGCGCAGTCCTACCTCGTCGACTGGTACCGCAGGCTCGGCTTCGAGCCCTGCGGCGAGGAGTTCCTCGACGACGGCATCCCGCACGTGCCGATGCGGTCGGCAGGGGTTCGGGGGGCTTAGTCGTCGCGGAGCCGCGCGTAGACCTGCTGCAGCATGTCGGAGATCCCCGACACCGCGAACACGGCGGCCCAGGAGCGGGTCGTCCGCGGTGCCATGCCGAGGCCCGCGACGTAGCCGGTGCCGACCCACTGCCCCAGGCAGAACGGGCAGGTCAGCAGCTCTCCCACCGTGTGGCGGACCCTGCCGCCTCGGGCCCGCTCGTTGAGCTCGGCGGAGCCGGCTGGTTCGTCGAACTCCGTGAACGGCGCCCGCAGCGGGCTCGTCACGGAGCCCTTCGACAGCAGCCTCGTGAACTTGTGGGTGGCCACGGCGCCCAGCGCGACGTCCGAGAGGTCGTACCGCTCCGGAAGGCCACGTCCCGTCGCGCGGCCCGCAGCCGCCACCCCGGCGACCGCGACCGCGAAGGCGGCCAGGCTTCCGGCGTACCCGGGGAGAGGCACCTGCCCCTCGTCGTCGTACTCCTTGACCTGCTCGGTGAGACGCTCGCGGGTGTGGTCGGCGTGCTTTCTCGCCAGAGTGCGCAGGGAATCGCTCATGGGGGTGGTTACCCGAGTCAGGAGGACGGCATTCCCTGGTAGCGGAACGTGCCGTCCACCTCGGTCCGGACGATCCGGGTCCGCGCGGCGAGCAGGTCCAGGTGCGCGGCGGTCTCCATCGTGGCGAGGGCGGCGTTGAAGACGTCGAGGTCCCGCATGCTCCGGTGGTGGCGGGTCCAGGGCAGCACCTGCGCCACGTCGTACGCCGTCTCGAGCCCGGACTCGACTGCGTCGAGGCACAGCTTCAGCCGCTCCTCGTGGTGGACGAGCAGCTCGTCGACCCGCGAGTGCGAGCTCTCCGTGACCGGACCGTGCGCGGGCAGCAGCCTCATGTCAGGGAGGGCACGGACCTTCGCGAGGGAGGCCAGGAAGTCGCCCAGCGGCTGCTCGGCGTGGACCGGCTCGAAGCCGATGGAGGGTGTGATGGTCGGCAGCACGTGGTCGCCGGCGAACAACAGCCCGTCCGCGAGGTCGGCGAAGACGTAGTGGCCCTGGGTGTGACCCGGCGTCGAGACCGCGTCGAGCGCCCGGCCCCCGACGTCGAGGGTGACGTCCTCGGAGAGCCACTCGTCGGGGTACTCCCACTGCGTCAGGTCCGGCAGCTTGCCGGGCATCATGCTCCGCCAGGCCTCCGCCAGCTTCGTGGCGCCGGCCCGCCGGATCTGGGTGGCGGTGGGATCCTCGGTCAGGCTCTCGTCGCGCATCAGGTCGAGGGTGGGCTTGTCCCCGACCCCGAGGCTGACGTGCGACCCGAACTCGCGGCGTACGACGGAGGCCTGCGTGTAGTGGTCGCGGTGCACGTGGGTGACGAGGAAGCGCGTGATGTCGGCGACCCGGTGGCCGATCGACCTGAGGGCGGACTCGAGCTGCCGGCGCGACTCCTCGATCGCCCAGCCGCCGTCGATGAGGACCAGACCGCGTGAGGTCTCCATGACGTAGACGTTCACGGCCCGCAGCCCGTCCATGGGCAGGGGCAGCGGCACCCTGTGGATCCCCGGCGCGACCTCGTAGGCACCGGGTTCGGTCCAGTGCGTCTCGCCCTGGCCGCTTCCGCTCGGCACGCTCTGGTGGGTCTCAGGGGTATCGGTCACGCATCTACCTTCGCACCAGGCCGCGGCCGGTGATCAGGGGCAGGTCCGCCGCGGTGACGAGGCCCGGCTCGGCGGCGACGACCGCCTCCACGGCGTTGACCAGCCTCATGGCGGTCGTGATCATGCCCGAGACGTTGTGGTCGCCGCTCTCGCCGTGGTGGGCGAGGTCGAGCGCGAGGTGCGGCTCGCCGGTGATCTCGACGCGGTAGCAGCCACCACCGGAGGGCGGTTGCGGCCACTCCGGCATCTGCTCCGGCGACGTACGTGTCACGTGCTCGAGCACCACCCGGGGCACCCCGTCGACCTGTCCGACGACCTCGAACCGGACCGCCCCCATCGTGCCCTTCTCGATCGAGACCGACGCGGTGTCGATGTCGCGGTCGGCCGGGACGCGCTCGACCTGCTCGACCAGCGGCTCGTCGAGGGTGACGTCGAGCGCGGCCGCTATCTGCCGGACGACGCTGCCCCAGGCCATCGAGAGGATGCCGGGCTGGAAGAGCATCGGCACCTCGTCCATGGGCTTGCCGAACCCGAAGATCTCCCGCATCACCACGGGCTGGTAGTAGGTCGAGTAGTCGGCGACCTCGTAGCAGCGCACCTGGTCGATCCGCTGGCTGAGGCTGGTCAGGGCAAGGGGCAGCACGTCGTTCGCGAAGCCCGGGTCGATGCCGTTCACGTGGAGGGACGCCCCGCCACGGACACCCGCGTCGTGGATCCGCGAGACCATGTCGGGCGGAAGGATGCCGTGGGGGTACTGCAGCACGACCGGGCCGCTCGACACCACGTTGACCCCGTGCTCCAGGAACATGACGAGGTCGTCGATGGCCTCGAAGATCCGGTCGTCGGTCATCGCGGTGTGCACGATGCAGTCGGGTCGGAGGGCGAGCAGTGCCTCCTTGTCGTTCGTCGCGGTGACGCCGAGGTCGCGGCCCAGGCCGGCCAGCTCACCGGCGTCCTTCCCGACCTTGTCCGGGTTCGAGACCCAGAGCCCGACCAGCTCGAGGTCGGGGCGCGCATCGATGCCGGCGATGGCGTGACGTCCGACCGTCCCAGTGGACCAGCCGACGACCCGGAGGCTCACCGCCCGAGCTCCAGGTCGGGCAGCCGCAGGTCGAGGTTGGGCTGCTCGAGCCCACCGTCGACCTCGAGCACCTTGCCGGTCAGGTAGGCACCGGCCCGTGACGACAGGTAGAGCACCGCCGCCGCGATGTCCTCGGCCTCGCCGATCCGTCCGAGCGGCGTCTTGGACTCCATCTCCGTGCGCGTCCTCTCGTCCGACGCCACGAACTCCAGTGCCGAGGTCAGCACCGAGCCCACCGCGATCGCGTTGACCCGGATGTTCGGGCAGAGGTCCTTCGACGCCAGCCTCGTGTAGTGGGCGAGGGCCGCCTTGGCCGTGCCGTAGGCGAGGTAGCCGCGGCCGGAGACACGTCCGACGACCGAGCTGATGTTGACGACCGACCCGCCGTCGTTCTTCAGCATGTGGGGCACGGCGGCACGCACCAGGGCGTGCGCCGTGCTGACGTTGAAGTGGAACGCCTCCTCGAGGTACGCCGGGTCGGTGTCGAGGAGGGCGTTGGGGATCGTGCCTCCGACGTTGTTGACCACGATGTCGAGGCGGCCGAGTTCGTCGTACGCCCTGTCGGCGAGGGAGGCGACGGCGTCGAGGTCCATCAGGTCGGCGGGTACGACGACCGCGCGTCGCCCAGCCTCCTCCACCTGGGTCGCGACCTTCTCGAGCTGGTCGCGGCTGCGCGCCGAGAGCACGACGTCGGCCCCCGCCTGCGCCAGCGCCACCGCACTGGCGGCGCCGATGCCGCGTCCGGCGCCCGTGACCACGGCGACCCGGCCGTCCACCCTGAACCGATCAAGAATCACAGCATCTCCAGCCCTGAGTTCGAGGCCAGAAATGTAACAGGTTCTACTTGCCTTGTCGCGGCTGCTTTGCACGCGCTGTGGACGGTTCCCCAGCGGCATGCCGCTGCTTCGGCGTCCATAACCCCGCGTTACAAAGGTGGGGGCGCCGCGTCAGGCGAAGGAGGCGAGGCGCACCGTGAAGCCGTCCGGACCGTGCTCGTAGTCGCAGATGTCGACGAGCTGGCGGATCGCCCAGAGACCCAGTCCCTCGGACGGGTGGCGGGGCCGGGCGTACCCGACGAGGGGGTCGTCGACCCCTTGGCCCCCGTCGGTGACCGTGCACACCACCGTGTCGTCCGAGGCCCAGAGCCGCAGCTGCACCGGCCCCACGCCGTGCTTGTGCGCGTTGGCCACCGCCTCCCCGACAGCCTTGACGAAGTCGTCGATCTGCAGCCGGCTCAGCGACGTGAACATCGTCGCGGCGTAGATCTCCAGCCGCAGCTCCATCAGGTCGTCGCCGGCCTCGAGCATCATCCGGGGCGAGGACGCCTGGATCTGCAGAGGAGGCGTGACGAGCCCATCGGCGACCACGAGCTTCTCGGGCTCGATGTAGTCGCCGTTCTCGTGTCGCCCGTCGGCGTCGACGAGCCCGGTGTGTGCGCGCATGATCCCGTCGATCCTCTCGGCCGGCATCGTCGAGGTGTCATAGGGGCATAGCGTGCGGAAGGGGAAGTCGCGCAGCACCCGGTTGACCGCGGCCTCGTAGCGCAGCCACTCCTGCCAGGGCAGCTTGCTGTTGGGGAAGTCGATGAAACCCATGGCACGGAACCCCGTGGCCCCGGAAGCCAGTCCGCGCTCCATGGTGCGCCGGTAGCCGTCGAGGGCTGCGGCAGGGGTGGTGTAGAGCTGACCTTCGGCGAAGGTCACCTGCTCCTCCCCGCTGAAGACTGCTCGCAGCAGCGCCGTGATCGGGTTCGCGCCGGTGTTGACCATCACGACCTCGTCGCGCTCGATCCCCTGGCGGACGAAGGAGACGGCCGCGGGGGCGAAGACGGATTCGTCGTCGTAGAAGATGGCGTCGTGCTGTAGCAGTCGATGCTCGTTGCTGAACACTGACTCTCCCAGGACTCAAGTTAGGCAAGGCGTCCAGTGTTACCCAAAGGGGGAAGGGTCAGTCAGATGCGGGGCAACCTGTCTGTACAACGTGCATATACTCCTCGATCACCGGGCAGCGCGTGCGCGAGTAGATCGTGGGCATGCAGCGGTTGCAGTGGATGCACAGTCCCTCGTCGGCGCGCCCCTCACTCATGCGGTTGACCAGGTCCGGCTCGCGCAGCAGGGCCCGCGCCATGGCGACGTACTCGAAGCCTTCCGCCATGGCGAGCTCCATCGTCTCGCGCTTGTTGATGCCGCCGAGCAGCATGAGCGGCAGGTCGAGCCGCTCACGGAAGCGTCGGGCCATGGGCAGCATGTACGCCTCTTCGAAGGGGTAGTGCCGGAAGAACTTGCTGCCGACCGCCTTGATGCCCCAGCGCTGCAGGGGCGGCATCGTGTCCGCGAACTCCTTCAGCGGCACACCGCCCCGGAACAGGTACATCGGGTTGGTGAGAGAGCTGCCGCAGGTGAGCTGGATCGCGTCGAGAGCGCCGTCTGACTCCAGCATCGAGGCGAAGTCCAGGCTCTCCTCGATCCTGAAGCCCGACCTGACCCCGTCGGACATGTTCATCTTGGCCGTCACCGCGACCTGGTCCCCGACCGCCTCGCGAACCGCTCGGACGACCTGGCGCGGGAAGCGCGCGCGGTTCTCCAACGACCCTCCCCAGCGGTCCTTGCGACGGTTCAGGTTCGGGCTCAGGAACGAGCTCAGCAGGTAGTTGTGGCCCAGGTGCATCTCGAGGGAGTCGAAACCGGCCCGAACGGCCAGCCTCGCACCCTGCACGTAGTCCCTGGTGACGCGCGCGATGTCGGCATCGGTGGCGGTGGCGATCATCTGCATGCTGAGCGGGCTCGGCATGCGGTACGACGACAGCGCCCGGGCCCGGTTGGACCGGCCGTTGGCGACCGGGCCTGCGTGGCCGAGCTGGCCCGCCACGGCCGCCCCCTCGGCATGGATCGCGTCGGTGAGCCGTCGGAGCCCGGGGAGGGCTTCGTGGCGCAGGTAGATCTGGTGCCGGTCGGTCCGCCCCTCCGGCGAGACGGCCAGGTAGGCCACCGTGGTCATCCCGACGCCGCCCCGGGCGACGCGGAGGTGGTACTCGACCAGGTCGTCGGTCACCAGGGCGTCCGGCGTCGCACCTTCGAAGGTCGCGGCCTTGACCACCCGGTTGCGCAGACGCACCGGACCGAGCGTCGCCGGGGCGAAGACATCGGGAGTCTGGGTCACAACCCCCGACTATAACTCGTTCTACCTGAGGCCCGCCGGGGCGACGACCTTCGCGAGCTTCTCCCCCCACGCCCGCGCGCGCTCCACCTCGCCCGGGAACAGCGGTCCGGGGGTGTCCTCCACCCAGAAGCTCTCCGGATCCGCCAGGGGCTCGTAGCCGTGCTTGCGCAGGCCCTTGGCCGCCGCCTTCGCCGCGGACCCGGGGAAGTGCCGGACCCTCCCGCCGCTTCTGGCGACGCGCGTGTCGAAGGTGGCGACCCGCTCCGAGTGGGGGGCGTTGCGCAGGTGGTCTATCCACTCCCTGATGCCGTAGGCAGCATTTCCCGCCTGGGCGCCCTGGCGTACGGCGTCCTCCCGCGTGTTCTGCCGGGTCATCGAGAAGGCGTGGGTGGGGCCACCGACGACCACCAGGTCGAGCGGGTCATCCGGGGACGGGGGCGCGTGGTCCGCGCCGACGAGCTCGACCTCCATGCGGGTTCGCAGCCCGTCGGCCACGGCGCGCGCGATCTGCTCCGTGTTGCCGAACATCGACTCGTAGACGACCAGAGCCTTCATCCCTGTGGCCTTTCCTGTGGAGGAGCTCCGCCGGTGGGGCCGCCCCCGGCAGGGACGCCGGTGCCCGTTGACGCATCGGCGTGGTGGCGCCCGACGTTGAGAGCGATCAGCACGAGCGCGATCGAGAGGACGAGCAGGATCCCGCCCGCGACGAACAGGCCGACCATCACACCGTTCAGGACGGGTGCCGTGGCCCCCAGCGCCACGTCGGCGGTCACGCCGGCGCTGCCGTCGCTGTTCATCACGACGGCGGTCCAGTCGCCGTCCTTCGGGTCCCAGGTCAGCTCCTGCTGCCCGGTCCCGCTGGCCTTGGCCACCCAGATGTCACTGTCACCGGGGAGCACGGTGGGCGCGCGCCCGGAGCTCTCCTGGAAGACCGGCGTGGCGTCGCCCGGGCGGCCGCGGAGGTCGAGCAGCGTCGCATGACGGACACCGGCCAGGTACTCCGCCGCGTCCGAGGTCCTCGCAACACCCACGAAGATGTCCTCGCCGCCGGTCCCTTGCGCCTGCACCGCCACCGTGCCGATCAGCGAGCGCGGGACCCAGTCGCGCGCCGAACCCGACTCGATGTTGAGGGGGGAGGAGTCGATCGCGTAGGTCCCGGTGCTCAGCGTCTCCGTCGGGGACATCAGGTACCCCTGGTCGTTGCGGGCCGTCTGGTCGGCGACGGCGAGCGTCGTACCTCCGGCGAGGAGGCCTCCTGCCATCAAGAAGACGAACGCGGCGACCACCACGGTCACGACCCGGCCAGCCGTCCACCTGATGCCGCCTCCACCCGCGGGAGGAGCCGCTGACGGGGCCTGTGCTGACGGATGGGCACCCGGGGCCTGACCCTCCCCTGCCGCAGGGCCGGCCGCTGTCGACGGCGCATCACCTGACAGCGGTGGCGCTGCAGCCGTCGGGGCGACCGTTCCGGTGCCTGTCGGCGGCCCGGCTGGCATCGCGAAGCGGGCCGGCGACGGGTCCGGCCCACCCATGTCGAGCCGGAACGGCGGGTACTCGTCGGTCATCAGTGCGGCATAGGCGGCGACCCGGAGCACCCAGCGGTTGAGGCCGAGGACCAGGTCGAACAGCTGCTGCGGGTATCGCCCGGTGAACAACAGGGCGACAGCGGAGATGAAGACCAGGAGGCCGATCAGGCCCCAGCCGCTCGACCAGTCGCCTCCGTCGGGCTGCGTCGTCGTCTCCCAGGCGAACCACGTGCCGCCCACCAGCAGCCCCACGATCAGGTAGTGCGGGATGGCGAGGAGCCACCACTTCACCCACACCAGCCCGCGCGAGAGGTGCTCGGGGTAGTCGACGGTGAGGTGCGCCGGGTACTCCGGGACCTCGGCCAACGTGAAGGGCGGGTACCTGTCGGTCCCCAACGCGTTGTAGGTGTAGTACGAGACCCGCCAGCTCCATCGCATCACGCCAACGTTGAAGTCGAAGATCGACCTCGGGTAGCGCCCGGTGAACGCGATCGCGAAGAACGCGACGACGCTGAGCAGGAAGAACGCCACCCACAGGAATGCCAGCACGATGAAGTGCGGGATCGCGAGCAGCCACTTCACGAGCCACAGCCAGCGACTCAGGTGACTGTCGAGACTGGCGTCCACGTGGACGGGGTAGGCGGACATGGTCATCGTCGTCTCCAGACGCAAAGAAAGTCCTCGGCTACAGGGCAACGCACCACAGGCATGTGAGGGAAGGTGCGGAGGTCCCGAAAGGGACACCCCCTCTCAGCCATTTCCGACAACGTGCCCGAATACCCCTGGGGGTAGGGACTTTCGGCACTCATCCAGCGCCTCTCCGCTTCCTACCGTGGAAGAGCACCAGAGCGGACACGCTGGAGGAGGAACCGTGAGAAGACTGCTGATCCTTGGCGCCGGAACTGCCGGCACGATGATCGCGAACAAGCTGAGGAGGCGCCTGGACTCCGCCGAGTGGCAGATAACGGTCGTGGACCAGGACGACCGCCACCACTACCAGCCGGGGTACCTCTTCCTCCCGTTCGGCACCTACACCGAGAGCCAGGTCGTCCGCTCCCGGCACGCCTTCCTGCCCGACGGCGTGGACTTCGTCATCGCGGAGATCGACCGGGTCGAGCCCGAGGCGAACCAGGTGCGTCTCGTCGACGGCCGGGAGCTCGGCTACGACTACCTCGTGATCGCGACGGGGACCACCCCGCGACCCGACCAGACCCCGGGGATGGACGGCTCGGAGTGGCGCAAGAGCATCTTCGACTTCTACACCCTCGAGGGCGCCAAGGCGCTCGCCGAGGCCCTGAAGAGGTTCGACCGTGGCCGGCTGGTCGTGCACATCACCGAGATGCCGATCAAGTGCCCGGTGGCACCGCTCGAGTTCACGTTCCTGGCCGAGGCGTGGCTGCGTGAGCGCGGGATCCGCGACCGGGTGGAGATGGTCTACGTGACCCCGCTGCCCGGTGCGTTCACCAAGCCCGTCGCCTCCGAGCACCTCGGTCACATGCTCGACGAGCGCAAGGTGACGGTCGAGCCGGACTTCATGGTCGAGAGCATCGACAACGAGCGGAAGCTGCTGGTCTCGTACGACGAGCGCGAGGTTCCCTTCGACCTGCTCGTGACCATCCCGCTGAACATGGGCGCGGACTTCGTCGCCCGCTCCGGGATGGGCGACGAGCTCAACTACGTCCCGGTCGACAGGCACACCTTGCTCTCGAAGAAGTACGCGAACGTCTTCGCCGTCGGCGACGCGAGCGACATCCCGGCGTCGAAGGCCGGCTCGGTCGCGCACTTCGCGGTCGAGATCTTCGTCGAGAACTTCCTCGAGCACATCGACGGCCGGCCGATGACGGCCTCCTTCGACGGTCACGCGAACTGCTTCATCGAGTCCGGTGACGGCAAGGGCCTGCTGATCGACTTCAACTACGACACCGAGCCGCTGCCCGGCAAGTTCCCGGTGCCCAAGCTTGGCCCGCTGGACCTGCTCAAGGAGTCGCGTGCCAACCACCTCGGAAAGCTGGCTTTCCGCCACGTCTACTGGAACGTCCTGCTGCCCGGACGCCCCATGCCCATCCCGACCCACATGTCCATGGCCGGGAAGGCCACCACCTCAGAGAACCAGGAGTAAGCGAACATGCCCACCACCACGATTGGCGGCCAACAGGTCCACGTCGACGACGAGGGCTTCATGACGGAGTACGACGAGTGGAGCGAGGACCTGGGCAAGCACCTCGCCACCCAGATCGGCATCGACATGACCGACGAGCACTGGAAGGCGATCCGGTTCCTGCGCAGCGACTTCGCCGAGCAGGGCGAGACCGCCACGATCCGCCGGGTCAGCACGGTCGGCGGGGTCCCGACGAAGGAGCTGTTCAAGCTCTTCCCGAAGAAGCCCGCGAAGAAGATGGCCTACATCGCCGGCCTGCCCAAGCCGCACGGCTGCGTGTGAGGGGTGACTGAGATGACGAAGGTCACCGAGGAAGCCCCGCTGGTTCCGGTCTTCGACGAAGAGACCACCGATCGCAAGCTCGCGATCATCTGCTCCAAGGGCACCCTGGACATGGCCTACCCCGGGCTGATCCTGGCGAACGCCGCGCTCGGCGAAGGCGTCGAGGTCCACCTGTTCTTCACGTTCTGGGGCTTCGACATGATCAACAAGAAGACGATGGCAGACCTGAAGTTCACCCCGCTGGGCAACACGGCGACCCACATGCCGCAGGGGCTCGGCGGGCTGCCCGGCATCACCCACATGGCCACGTCGAAGCTCAGGAAGTCGATCGCCGAGCTCGACGTACCCGAGGTGCCGGAGTTCCTCGAGCAGATCGTCGCCTCCGGCGGCCACCTGTGGGCCTGCCGGATGTCCGCGGACATGAACCACCTGACCGAGGACGACCTGTACGACGAGGTCGAGGGCATCATCAGCGCCGCCGACTTCATCGAGATGACCGAAGGGGCCCAGCTGCTCTTCATCTAGCCTGCCGGTCCGTCCGGCGAGAGTCCGCACCCACAGGCAACCGGACCGTGCGACCGCATCCCTGACGGTCGCCGGTCCGGTTTCCGCTGTCGAAGGCCAGGCGCGATACGGGGTCAGACCAGCTCGGGGACGTGCAGGTGGGCGAAGGCGAGCTCGAACTCGATCACGTCGAGCGTCTCCACGTTGGCCTCGTTGGTGCTGGACTCCCTCAGGTAGTCCGCCTGCTCGCGGGTCCGCTCCATGGCCTCACGGCTCCCGAATGCCACAGAGGTCACGCCCCGCCCCGTGGCGCGGTCGACCATGAGGCTGGAGCTGACGAAGCCGTCGAGCTTCTCGATCTGTGGCAGGAGCGTGGACTTGTAGAAGTCGAGCGCCTGGGCCACGTGGGTCTGCGGTACGCGTGACCAGGCGGCTCGCACGCAGGTGCCCGGCTCGGTCGGGTGGCGGCGGTGCATCGACGCGATCTCCCACTCCTCGACCACCGGACGAGACACGGCCTTCAGGATCCTCGCCGCCTCCTCCCGCAGGGGCATGACGGCGTCCCGGCTGGCCGCGAGTGCGTCCTGGGTCTCCCACGAGGTGGTGGAGATCGTCCGACCGCTCTCGCGGTCGACCACCAGGGACATGCCGACACAGCCGGCCATGTCGCGAATCGCAGGCCAGACCTTGTCGCCGACGAATGCGATGCCTTGGTCGAGCGCGGACGGCGCCGCGACCAGGGTGCTAGTGCGTGCGTACACGTGTTCCCCTCCCCTCCACGAGCGACGCCCCGCTGGCGTCACCGGCAGTTCCACGCTCCTCTCGCCCTTCCCGGGCTGGCAACGTTGTCCAGACGAGAGGTCACCCGCTGGTGTGACGCACCCCCCCGCACCGACGAGCGCCGTCCCCGGATCCAGGACCGGGGACGGCGCTCGCTCGGCTGGCTCAGCCTCGACGGCTCAGCTGTAGTTCAGCGCGGTGTCGTCGATGACGAAGCTCGTCTGCAGCGAGGAGTCCTCGGTGCCGGTGAACTTCACGGTGACGGTCTGCCCCTTGTAGCTGGTCAGGTTGAACGACTTCAAGGAGTAGGTGCTGTTGGCGTTGAGGTTGGAGTAGGTCGCCAGCGTGCTCGTGCTGCCGCCGGCGGTCACCTGCACCTTCAGCGTGTCGTAGGCAGTCGACGTGGTGGTCTCACTGGTGTCGATGCGGACGTAGAACGACAGGGTCGCGCTGGTCGCAGTCGACGGGATCGTCACCGACTGCGACAGCGTGTCGGTGTGCGAGGAGCCGTAGCCGTCGAGCCAGGCCTTCCAGGAGCCGGAGCGGGCCGGTCGGCCGGTCGAGCTGTCGATCACGCCGCTGGTTGCCGCCCACACGGTGTTGCCCGACTCGAAGCCCGGGTTGCCGAGGAGCTGTCCGCTGGGGGGAGGGGGGCTCCCGCCGCTGAGGAGGGAGTAGAGCAGCTTGTTCGGCGAGCCGGTGCCGACGTTGGTCAGCACGCCGCTCGTAGCCCCGTTGACGATCGCGCTCGACACGGTGGCGGGCGAGGCGCTCGGGTTGCCCTGGAGATAGAGCGCGGCCACGCCGGTGACGTGGGGGGTCGCCATCGACGTACCGCTGATCGTGTTCGTCGCCGTTGTGCTGGTGTACCAGTCCGAGGTGATGCTCGAGCCGGGAGCGAAGAGGTCGAGGCAGGTGCCGATGTTGGAGAAGCTCGATCGCGCGTCGCTGCTGGTGGACGATCCGACCGTCAGGGCAGCGCCCACCCGCGAGGGCGAGCCGTTGCACGCGTCCGCGCCGCTGTCGTTGCCGGCTGCGACGGCGTAGGTCACCCCGGCGTTGATCGAGTTCTGCACGGCCGTGTCGAGGGCGCTGGAGACCCCGCCGCCGAGGCTCATGTTCGCGACCGCGGGGCCGCTCTTGTTGCCGGTCACCCAGTCGACGCCCGCGATGACACCGGAGTCGGTCCCGCTGCCGCTGCAGTCGAGGACCCTGACGGGCTTGAGCGTGACGGACTTCGCGACGCCGTAGGTCGCGCCGCCGACGGTGCCGGAGACGTGGGTGCCGTGACCGTTGCAGTCCGTGGTGCCGCGACCGTCGCTGATCGCCGTGTAGCCGCCGGCCACCCGGCCGCCGAAGTCGCTGTGGGAGGAGAGGATGCCCGTGTCGATGATGTACGCCGTGACCCCGCTGCCGGTGGCGTTGTAGGTGTAGCTGCTGCTCAGTGGCAGGTTGCGCTGGTCGATCCGGTCCAGGCCCCAGGTCGGGTTCGACTGCGTGGCGCTGAGCTGCACACGCTGGTCGGCCTCGATGTAGTCGACGTGCGGGTTGTTCCGCATGGCGTCGAGGGCGCGTGCAGGCAGGGTCGCAGCGAAGCCGGACAGGGCCGTGTCGTAGGTGTAGTGGATCCGTGCCCCGTCGGCGCGGGCGCGGCGCTTCGCGTCGTCGACCGAGCCCTTGGGGGCGTCCTGTCGCATCACCACGATGTACTCGCCGCGGATCGCGTCGGCCTGTCCGGCGCCGCGAACCGGTGCCGGGTCGTTCGTCGGTGCTGCTTGTGCAGCGGTCGCGCTGAAGGGCAGCACGAGCGCGGCGACGGCTACCGCCGCCAGCCGAGCGGAGTTGTTCTTCCTCATAGGGATCTCCCGTTGTTCCGAGAACGCGCGCCCTGTTGGGCACGTGCTCGCCGTGCCGGACATGTCCCGATCACGACGATGGAGAGGAAGGTAGGCCCGTCAGACGCGCGCGGTCAGGCCAATCGCGTTGCATGTTTGAGCACTGCACGATCGTGCAGGTTTCGACAGATTTGTGAGGATCTCAGGCTCGGTATCGGCGCCTGAGCCGGGACGTCCGCCGGGAGGTACGCCGCGATCGTCGCGCCGCCGAACGTGCCATGTCGGCGGCGCCGATGAAGCCGGCGTCCGGGCCGAGAACGGCCGCGAGGATGCGGGGCTCGGGGCGGTGTCCCCGACCGACCAGCTGTCGGGAGAACGCCTCGCGCGTCGGGCCCAGCACGAGCTCTCCCGCCTGGGACACGCCTCCGCCGACGACGATGCAGCTCGGGTCGAAGGCCGCCGTCATGTTCGCGAGGCCGAGCCCGAGCCATCTGCCCATGTCGGCGAGCAGCTCCGTGGCGAGGGGGTCACCGTCACGCGCGGCCTCGGTCACCATCGGGCCGGTGAGCTCGGAGCCGTCCGGACCGGCCATCGCCCGAAGGCGGTGCGCCATGGGCGAGTTCGTCACGACTACCTCCCGGGCGTCACGCACCAGCGCGTTGCCGGAGGCGTACTGCTCCCAGCAGCCCCGGTTGCCGCAGGGGCAGCGGTGGCCGTCCGGAACGACCTGCATGTGCCCGAACTCGCCGGCCAGCCCGTTCGCGCCGCGGTAGACCCGGTTGTCGAGGACGAGGCCCCCGCCGATCCCCGTGCCCAGCGTCACGCACAGGACGAACCGATGGCCCGCGCCCGCGCCGAACTTCGACTCCGCCAGCGCCGCGGTGTTGGCGTCGTTGTCCACGACCACCGGCAGGTTGATGCGGCTCATCACGGCGCGCCGGACGGGCTCGTCCCGCCACGCCAGGTGCGGCGAGAAGAGCACCGTCGACCGGGCGGCGTCCACGAACCCCGCGGCCCCGATGCCGACCGCCGCGACGTCGTGATGGCGGGAGAACTCCGAGACCAGGTCGACCACGGTGTCCTCGACCGCGACCACGTCGTCCCCTCGGGTGTCCCGCCGCTCACGTGCCAGGACCCGACCCGCGGAGTCGACGACCCCGGCCAGGACCTTCGTGCCGCCGACGTCGACGCCCACGGTGAGCGGGTCCCAGCGGCTGCGCACGGGACGGCGCGACGTCGGTTCGGACACGTCGCGAGGGTAACGTGGTCGACGCCGCGCACATCCCCCACGACCCGGAAAGGGCGAGACCTTGGCTGCTCGCAAGGCCCTCCTGCTCGAGAACGTCCATCCCGTCGCCGAGGAGCTGCTGACCCAGGCCGGGCTGTCGGTCGAGACCGCCCGCGGGGCGATGGACGAGGCGGAGCTCGTCGCGGCGCTCGCCGACGTCGACGTACTCGGGATCCGCTCGAAGACCCAGGTGACCTCGAAGGTGCTCGACGAGTCCAGCCACCTGGTCGCGCTGGGAGCCTTCTGCATCGGGACGAACCAGATCGACCTCGGCCGCGCCTCCCGACACGGCATCGGGGTCTTCAACGCGCCGTTCTCCAACACCCGCAGTGTCGTCGAGCTCGCCGTCGCTGAGATCATCGCGCTGACGCGCAGGCTGACCGAGAAGAACGCCAACCTGCAGGCCGGGGTCTGGGACAAGTCGGCGGCGGGCGCGCACGAGGTCCGAGGTCGCCGTCTCGGCATCATCGGCTACGGCAACATCGGCAGCCAGCTCTCGGTCGTCGCCGAGTCGATCGGCATGTCGGTGTCGTTCTTCGACATCGAGGACAAGCTCGCGCTGGGCAACGCCCGTCGCTGCACCTCGGTCGAGGAGCTCCTCGACGAGGCGGACGTCGTGTCGCTGCACGTCGACGGCCGAGCCGGGAACGCCGGCCTCTTCGGGGAGTCGGAGCTGCGGCGGATGAGGCAGGGCTCGATCTTCCTGAACCTCTCACGCGGTTTCGTCGTCGACCACGAGGCGCTCCGCGACCACATCCTCAGCGGTCACCTCGCCGGCGCCGCCGTGGACGTGTTCCTCGACGAGCCGAAGAAGCAGGGCGACCCGTTCGAGTCCGCGCTCCGAGGGCTGCCCAATGTGATCCTCACGCCGCACATCGGCGGCTCAACCGAGGAGGCGCAGGAGGACATCGGCCGCTTCGTGGCCACCAAGCTGCGCGACTTCCTCCGGAACGGCGCCACCCCGATGAGCGTGAACCTGCCGAACCTCGGCCTCGAGCACGCCCCCGGGACGCACCGGCTCGCGCACCTGCACCACAACGTGCCCGGTGTGCTCGCGAAGCTGAACGGCGTCCTCGCCGACCGCGGCGTCAACGTCGAGAGCCAGGTCCTCACGACGCAGGGTGAGCTCGGCTACGTGCTGACGGACATCGGGCTCGACTACTCCTCCGACGTCGTCGAGGAGCTCGCCGCGATGCCGGAGACGGTCCGGCTCCGGGTCATCGACTGACCTCAGGCCGCTCCGGTCCCCACCGGCACCCCCGCCACCCGCCACTCCAGCACGCCCTCCTGTGCGCGCCGGGCGGGCACACCGTGGGCGGTCAGCAGGCGTACGGCGTCGTGGGCGAGCACGCAGTAACGGCCACGGCAGTAGGCCACGACCTCGCGGTCGCGTGGGAGCTCCTCGAGTCGTTCCGCGAGCTCCTGGAGGGGGATGTGGACGGCGCCCGCGAGGTGACCCGCGTCGTACTCCGGTCCGGGCCTCACGTCCAGCACCAGGACGTCACCGCTGTCCAGCCGGCGCAGCAGCTCGGGGGTGTCCACGGCAGTCGTGTCCTCAGGCCCGAGGTAGGCACGTCTGGCCGCCTCGGTGTGCGGGCGGTGTCGCGCGGCCACCTTTCGCAAGAGGTCCCACAGAGCCGCCACGTCGTCACCGGCGAGCGAGTAGTAGATGCGTTTCCCGTCGCGTCGGGTCGCCACCAGGCCGGCCTCGCGCAGGCTCTGCAGATGGGCAGAGCAGGTGCTCATCCCGAGACCGGCCGCCGACGCGAGCTCCTCGACGCTCCTGGAGCCCTGGGCGAGCAGGTCCAGCAGCTCGAGGCGCTTCGGGCTCCCGAGGACCTTCCCGACCGCTGCGAACTCGGAGAACAGCGCTTCCTTCGTGGCGGGGTCGCCCATGTCAGACCTCCTCGAGCCGACCCGCGTCGCGGCGGGGCTGATGCGTCTCGTACATGCGCCATGCGACCACCAGCCCTGACAGAGCGGTGAGGACGGCGACAGTCCACACGGCCGCGCGGACGCCGAGCGCGTCCGCGACGACACCCGCCACGACCGCCCCGACTGCGAAGCCACCGTCGCGCCAGAGGCGGTAGATCCCGACGGAGCGGGCCCGCCAGGCCGGGTGGGCCACGTCGCCGATCGACGCGAGCAGGGTGGGGTAGACCATGGCCGTGCCGGCACCGAGCAGCACCGCGGCCACGGCCCAGATGGGGAAGGTGGCGGCGACCGCGATGACGCCGAGCGCGACGGCCTGGAGCCACATGCCGGCGGCGATCATCCACTTACGCCCCCACCGGTCGGACAGGGCGCCGGTGACGAGCTGTCCCACCCCCCAGACCGCGGGATACAGCGCCGCCAGGACGCCGATCTTGCTCACCGACATGCCGACCGACGCGAACAGGATCGGGAAGAGGCCCCACGCGAGGCCGTCGTTGAGGTTGTTCACCAGGCCCGCCTGGCTCGCCGACGACAGCGCCGGCTCCCGGAAGCTGGTCTGGACGAACACCTCGCGGTCGGTCAGCTCGTCGTGGAGGTGGTCGTGCCGGCCGTCGGCCCGCGCGACGTGGGCCGCCGCCTCCAGCCGGGCATGATCACGGGTCTCCTTGACGGCGATCGTCGAAAGACCGAGGCCGATCGCGGCGAATGCCAGGCCGAGCAGGAAGGGGGCCGGGCGGAGCCCGTAGGACTGTGCGAGGTACCCGGTCGCCAAAGCCGTGACCGCGACGGCGGCGTATCCGGCCGCCTCGTTGAGGCCCATCGCGAGGCCGCGGCGAGCCGGCCCGACGAGGTCGATCTTCATCACGACCGTCGTGGACCAGGTCAGACCCTGGCTGATGCCGAGCAGCAC
>DASVBF010000220.1:0-9725 GCA_036375975.1 Nocardioidaceae bacterium
GGCGAGAACGACTCGTCCAGCCGGGCGGTGTCGACCAGCACGATCGCGCCGATGGCTCCGCGGCAGAGGTCGTCCCACATGAACCAGAAGCGGCGCTGGCCGGGTGTGCCGAACAGGTAGAGCACCAGGTCTTCGGCCAGCGTCAGGCGGCCGAAGTCCATGGCGACGGTCGTCGTGGCCTTCGTGGGTACGGCGGCCAGGTCGTCGACCCCCTCGGACTCGTTGGTCACGAGTGCCTCGGTGCGGAGCGGCACGATCTCCGAGACGGAGCCCACGAGGGTCGTCTTGCCCACGCCGAACCCGCCGGCGATGACGATCTTCGTCGACGCGGCCTTGCGCGGAGCGCTAGTAGGAGCGAAGTCCACGGAGGGTCCTTTCGATGAGCTCGATCCGCTCGTCCTTCGACGAGCTCTCGGTGATGGTGGCCTGCACCCGGACCAGGCCCTGCTGCACCAGGTCGCCGAGCAGCACGCGGACGACGCCGATCGGCATGGAAGACAACGCGGAGACCTCTGCGACCGAGCGCCGGTCGCACAGGTCGAGGACCCGTCGCGCACCGACACCGAGGGCATCGTCGGCGCTCGCGTCGCGCGGCTGGATGCGCAAGGTGGCCTCCATCGGGAGGTCGACGGCAGCCTTCGTCCGCCCGGCCGTGATGGTGTAGGGCCGGACGAAGCGAGCGGGTGCGGCCGGCTCGTTGTCCGGCCCGCGGGCGTCTTCGGGTGCCACGGCTGGTCCTGGTCAGGCGCCCGTCGCGACGCGGGCCTGCGCCTGCACCGCCCGGCCCACGCGGTCGACGAGCAGCGCCATCTCGTACCCGACCTGGCCGATGTCGGCGGCCTCCTGGGTGAGGACGGCCAGGTTGGAGCCGTCCCCAACGCTCATCAGCATCAGGTATCCCTGCTCCATCTCCACGACGGTCTGCAGCACGGCCCCGCCCTCGAACAGGCGGGCCGCCCCGACGGCCAGGCTGGCCAGGCCGGACGAGACTGCGGCGACCTGCTCGGCACGCTCACCAGGGATGCTGGCGCTGGCTGCCATCAGCAGCCCGTCGGTCGACACGAGGATGGCGTGGGCCGCGTCGGGGACCTCCTCCACGAAGCGAGTGACCAGCCAGTCGAGGTGGCGAGCGTCGTTGGGAGCTGTGATCTCGGACATCAGGAACCTGCTTCCGTCTACGAAGGGTCGGGGGCGGTGGTGGCTGCGGCACGGCCACGCGAAACGCCGGACGCGTGGGCCGCGAGTCGGGCTCGGATGGCCTCGGGGTCGCGGACCGTGGCAGTGGGAGCCGTCGTCACGCCGCCAGGCACGAGCCTGCTGCCGGGACGCCGGACGGGAAGCCCGGACTCGCTCACCTCTGGCTCGGCCGGAGTCGCGGCGACCTGGTCGGCCATCTCCCAACCTGCCTCGATCTCGGATGTGCGCCACGGCTGCGTGTCGTCACCCGAGCTCAGCCAGGCCGAGCGCAGCGATCGGAAGATCGGGGTGTCGAATCCGTCGTCGCCCGGGTCCGCCCAGTCGCCGTCGAGGGCGCCGTTGGCCGACAGGGTTGCCGGCGTGGACTTCTGCGCCGGCTCGGGCTCGCCTCCACCGACCGGGCCGGGCGCACCGGCGGGCTCCGGTTCGGTGGCGGTCTCGGGCACACCGACGGGTTCGGCGACGGGCTCGGGAACGCTCGCGACCGGTTCAGCAGCCGCCGCTTTCCCGCGTGTCGGCAGGTCTGTCGTCCGCGACGTTGGTTGGCTGGCCGCTCCTGCCGGCTGCTCGGCCGATCCGGGTGCCGTCGTGGCGGCGGGTTCGTCGCCCGGAACCTCGACCGGCTCGCGAGCTGGGTCGGCGGGCAATTCGGGCTCCGGCGGCACCGCGAGCGTCGGGCCGGACCCGTTTCTCAGCGGTGCGAGCGCCGCCAGAGCGGCGGACGCCGTCGAGGGGGTGACTCGCTCGGGCGCGCCGGCCGTCGGGTCGGCTGTCACACCCGGGGTGCGCACGGGCAGCCCCAGGGCAGCGTCGATCCGGGCGCTGACGTCCATCACTGCCGGCTTCTCGCCCTTGGCCTTGACAGGCTCTGGCTTGCGGTCGGACTTCTGGGGCTTGCGGTCAGACGTCTGAGGGGCGGCGGACTTCTCCGGCGCACGGGTCCGCGCCGCCTTCGATGCATCCGGCTTGGGCGCCGCCTCGCGTGGCTTGACCGCCGGGGGCGGCGCCAAGTCAGGGAGGATGGCGACCGGCAGCATCACCGTGGCCGTCGTGCCTCCGTCGTCGTTCGCGCGCAGCGACGTAGTGAGACCGTGCCTCTGCGAGAGACGGCTGACCACGAAGAGGCCCATCCGGCGAGCCGTGTCGGGGGTGACTTCGCCGCCCGAGGCAAGGCTGTCGTTGATCCTCGCCAGCTGCTCAGCGGGGATTCCCAACCCCGCGTCCGCGATCTCGATGACCACGCCCTGGGCGGTGGTCGTCGAGCCGATGGTCACCGTCGAGCTGGGCGGCGAGTAGGTCAGGGCGTTGTCGACGAGCTCGGTGAGCAGGTGCACGACGTCGGCCGCAGCACTGTCGTCGATGCGCATCGGGCTCGCGGACCCGATCCGCACCCGCTGGTAGTCCAGCACACCGGAGGTCGCCGCCTGCAGGGCGTCGCTCACGGTGAGCCCGTCGACCACGGCGGTCGCCGTCGGCGCGTCGGCGAGGATCAGCAGGCTGTCCGCCGTACGACGCATCCGGGCGGCGAGGTGGTCGAGCCGGAACAGGCTCTCGAGCCGCTTCGGGTCCTCCTCGTCCAGCTCCAGCCGCTCGATCAGGCCGAGCTGCTGGTTGATCAGCGAGGTGTTGCGGCGCGACAGGGTGACGAACATCTGGCTGACCTGCGACCGCAAGCCGGCCTCACCGGACGCGAGCACGACGGCCTGGCGGTGCATGTCCTCCACTGCCCGGGCCAGCTGGCCGATCTCCTCCTCCGTCGTGACGTCGCTCGGCGTGATCTCGCCGGGCCCCTCGCCCGAGCGGATGCGGGCGACCGCCTCGGGCAGTCGCTCGTGCGCCACTGCCAGCGCGCCCTCGCGGACCCGGCGGATCGGGTTGAGCAGCATGCGCGACACGAGCAGCGCGAGCAGGATCGCCGCGACCAGGGCTGCCAGAGTCATTGCCGCATTGACAGCGGCGTCGACCCGTGCCTGTGCAGCCGCGGCCTCGAGCTCGTCGTCGATGCCGTCCTGCAGCGTCCTGATGATGCTGTCGTAGTCGGCGTACGCCTTGGGGCCGCCGAGGTCCGTGCCGCCGGTGCGGACCGTGCGGAACCTCTGGGCGTTCGCAGTGCGCAGCGACGCCACCGACTCCTCGCTGGAGCCCAGCGCACTGGCGAGGCGGTCGATCGCGGCGCCCTCGACGCCGAGCTCGGAGAAGAGCTCGAGCGAGCCGGTGTCACCGGTTCGCTCGGTCGCGACCAGCGCCTGCTGCATGGCCAGGGAGAATCGGCCGGCCAGGGTTTGCGAGAGCAGCTCGAGCCGCGGCTCGGGGTTGATCTGCTCGTTGACGATGGTGGTGATCAGCTGAGTCACGCCCGACTGCAGCTGGCGCAGCTGCGCCACCCAGGTGCCAGGGCTGAGGGTTGCCGCGTCCTCGGCGCGCAGCGCCTGGCTGAGGTCCAGCACAGCGTCGACCTGGTAGCGCTGCTCGTCGGTGAGGCGCGCGGAGTCCTTCGACTCGAGCAGCTCGCGCCCCGCCGTACGGACGTCGGCGAGCGCCTTCACGAGTGCGGCCTGGCTGCCCTTGTCGGTGCCGCCGGCTGCCACCATCGCCTGCTCGGCCGCGGTGAGGTAGTCGACCGCGGGCCGCAACGCGGTCACCTGCTGAGCGCTGGAGGAGGAGTTCGACGCCTCGACCAGGTCGCTCTGGACCCGCAACCCACCCAGGGTGCCGGCAAGCAGCAGCGGGATCGCCAGAGCGAGTGCCACCTTGCGGCGCAACGGCCATGCGGAGACGGCCAGCGCGGCTCCGCCGCGAATGGCAGGGCGCTTGGTGCTCATCACTCACCCATTGGCTCTCGAACGGACGCCACCGACGGCAGCGTGGGCGGTCATTTCGGTCAAAGTAGGGTGATCTGGACCACAGCGCAGGGAAATGCGAGTAACTAGCCACATCGGGTGGTCCGGCGCCACCCGATCGAGGCAGAAGGCCGCTGCGCGAGGCGGCACCTCTGTCCCCGCCACGTCGTGGTTCTCGGGTGCCCTTCCCGCGCGGTGGACGGCCTGGTGACGCACCGCACGCCTGCCGGATTCGGTGATTCCGCCTCCCGTCGGGCACACTTGCCACGGATGCGCCGCCCTGGCGCACCGAGGTCGTCTGCTTACGCGCCGTGAAGGCGCGCTTTCTTCTTTGACGGTGGCCCGTCGGTCCAGCACCCGCAGCACCGAGTCCGGAGCCCCCCTCCCAGCCGAACGAGCACTCGCGGCCAGAACTCCTACTCGTGAGGACTGCTGTGCAGAACCACAACCGTGCCGGGTCTACCCCCGGCGTTCCGACCTTCCGCTCCCTCGGCGTACCCGAGTCCGTCGCCCGGGAGCTCGACAAGCGCGGTCTGAGCACCGCGTTCCCGATCCAGTCGGCCACGCTGCCGACCACCTTGGCGGGACGCGACGTCCTTGGCCGTGGACGAACGGGATCGGGGAAGACCCTCGCCTTCGGCATCCCGACAGTCGTGCGCATCGCGCAGTCGAGCACCCGTCGAGCGTCGATGCGCCCGCGCGGCCTCGTACTCGTGCCGACCCGCGAACTCGCCAACCAGGTGTTCGCCTCAGTCGAGCCCCTGGGCGCGTCACTCGGGCTTCGCACCACCGTCGTGTACGGCGGAGTGCGCCAAGGCTCCCAGGTGACCGCCCTGCGGAAGGGGGTCGACGTGCTCGTCGCCACCCCCGGACGCCTCGAGGACCTCATCAGCCAAGGGCTGTGCGACCTCGGTGCCGTCGAGGTCACCGTCCTCGACGAGGCGGACCACATGTCCGACATGGGCTTCCTGCCGGCGGTGAAGCGACTACTCGACAAGACCCCGAAGAAGGGTCAGCGGATGCTCTTCTCGGCAACCATGGACAACGACGTCGATGTGCTCGTGCGCCGCTACCTCAGCAACCCGGTGACGCACTCCGTCGACTCCGCGTCCGCACCGCCGCCTGCCATGGTCCACCACCTGCTGAACATCCGGACCGACGAGAAGGCCGCGGTCATCCGGGAGCTGGCCTCCGGTGCCGGCCGCGCGATGCTGTTCACCCGCACCAAGCACACCGCGAAACGGCTGGCCAGACAGCTCACGGCCGCAGGCATCCCGGCAGTCGACCTGCACGGCAACTTGTCGCAGAACGCCAGGGAGCGGAACCTTGCTGCCTTCAGCAGCGGCCAGGTGCGTGTCCTCACCGCCACCGACATCGCCGCCCGTGGCATCCACGTCGACGACGTGGAGCTGGTCGTGCACGTCGACCCGCCCGCCGAGCACAAGGCGTACCTGCATCGTTCCGGACGCACGGCACGTGCGGGGGCCGGTGGCTCGGTGATCACGCTGGTCACTCCCGAGCAGCGGCGCGACGTGGCAGCCTTGGTGCGACTTGCCAAGGTCACGGCCACCACGCTGGCCGTCCGCGCCGGGTCGCAGGAGCTGCGACGGCTCGTCGGCCCCCGCACGGCGACGGTGGAGGCCGCACCGGCCCCCAAGGCGGAAGCCCTGGCCTCACGGAAGCCGAAGGGCGCCGCGGCGTCCGCCGCGACCAGCCGCCCTCGCCGACGTCGGCGCCCGAGCCAGTACGGAGAGCGTGCGCCTGAGACGGGCCGGTCGGCTCCGCACCGCGATCGGCGCTAGACCGGGACCTTCGGGTCTGGCGCGCATCCACGGCAGACAGTCAGGTGGGTCCTACCGACGAGACCTTTCTCCCGCCGCCTCTGGCGATGGGAGCGATGCCGGAGAAGACTGGTGCCTCGACGGCGTTGTTCGGCCTGACGAGGAAGTCGAGGCCTTTGACGAACACCGGCGGAGCGGCGGCAGGCCGCGGCCTCGGACGTCGCCGAGCGAGAGCAGTCTCCCAGCGAGGGGAGAGGACGATGAGATACCTGGTCGAGGTCGCCTACACCAGCGAGTCCCTGTGCGCACAGGTGAACGGACAGACTGCCCAGCTCCTTCCGCGGATCGCGCCCTTGGTCAAGGCGGTCGACGGAACGGTCGAGACGGCCTTCTACACCTTCGACAACAAGGACCGCGACCTCCTGCTGATCATGGACTTCCCTGGTCCGCACGAGGCGCAGGCCTTCCGCCTCGCTGCGCTGGCGGGCGGATCCTTGAGGTCATTCGACCTGACCCCGCTGGTCACCTTGGGCGACGGCGAGAAGCTCTTCGCGATCGCTCATGAGGCGGGTCAGGGCTACCGGCCTCCGGTGCCCAACCCGCACTCCAGCGGGCACGTCGAGCCCGTCGCCCACTGGTGAACCGAGTCGGAGGCTCCCCGGCGGTCGGTCAACCCCTTGAGCCCAGCGCCGAGCGGCGCCTCGAGCGATGCGCCGACCTCGGGGCGATCGTGATGGTGACTGGGGCGGCGGCTACGGCCAGCCCTGCTGAAGCGCAGAGGGCCGCGCCCGCGGCGGCGAGCGAACCGCCCGAGACCAGCGTCGGCAACGCTGCACCAGCCAGGACCAGAGCGGCCAGCAGCGGGACGAGGGACGGCCCGGTCGACGCGCGAAGTCGCTGACGGCGATCGGCGTCGCCGGACGCGAGAGCGTCCAGCAGCGCCTGCGGGACCATGGCGGCCGCCACAGCGACGTACTGCCACTGCTGGTCCTGATGTCCCGTCCGGTGCACGATCGCGGCCGCCAGCACCACCAGCGCAGCAGCCGCGAGATGACGCAGGGCGTTGCCCGTGAGCTGCTCATCCGTCGGAACCCGCCCCGTCCGCCCCAGGAAGCGGTGGATGGACCGGCGGACGTAGCCGCTATCACTCATCGCAGACCCCTTGCGGACGCGTCGACAGATCCCGTGTCCTGTCCAGGCTCGCCTCCGGACGCTACCTTCGACAGAGCCGGACGTCCCGAGAACCCGGGGCAGGCGACCCAGACTCGATGTGATCCCTGTCACACGAGAACGCGTTCTCGTTCCTCGCTGTAATACCTTCGCCGAATGCGGACATCTCGGAAGAAACTGGCCGCGCTGACCAGCGCGCTCGCGGTCGTCCTGGGCCTTGCCCCCGCCGCCCTCGCTCAAGGCGTCTCCCCCATCAAGATCAACAGCCCGCGGGCCACCGGCGCCTGGAAGGGGAGCATCACGACGGGCGCGACGATGGACCCTGCCGCGTGCACGACGACAACCTGCGACATCGTCCCCGTCGACGTACGCCTGCCGAAGCACCAACGCCGAGGGCGGGGCATGCTCGTGGCCATCACGTGGTCGAAGGACAAGTGGCTCGAGCCGGGCTACGACCTGAACCTCTACGTCTACGCCCCCGACGGCCGGCTCGCAGGGAAGTCCGAGAGCCTCGTCGACTCCCACGCCGAGTCCGTCTGGGTACAGCGGCCCGTGAACGGCCGCTACACCGTCAAGGTGGTGCCGCACAACGTCGCGGACAAGGAGCCGTTGCAGTACCGGGGCTTCGTCAACACCGCGCGCGGCCGCACGATCAAGATGACCGCCACCGCCCTCGGCGAGTCGCAGAGCCTCACCTACGTCGGCGCTGGTCCTGCGCGGCCGCGCAGGTCGATGCTGCCTGACCTGGTGCCCGGCAAGCCTGCGAACTTCCACATCGCGACCGGCCTCGCCGCGTCCTTCTATGTCGGCGCCTACCACGGCGTCGAGCACCAGCCGAGCTGCTACCCGCAGGAGATGACCGGCGCCGACGAGGACCAGCCCTCCCCCAGCGACCGGCACCCGACCCGGTGTCTGCGCTTCGACAGCCAGCTCATCAACCTCGGCGACGGTCCGTACGAGATCAGGGTGTTCCCCGACGACAACGACCCGCACGCCTACCAGGTGATCTACGACAGCACCGGCGGCTACCGGGAACGCCCCGTGGGCCAGTCGTACTTCTCCAACGCCCACGGACACTTCCACTACACCGGATTCGAGGAAACGGGGCTGTACACCATCCGACCGGACGGCATGCCGGGTCGACTGGTCAGCAAGCTGCCCGACAAGGGCCGCTGTGCCACCGACACCGGCAACCCGCTGTTCGGCCGGGCGGGCGGCGGTCCACCGCGCTACCAGTTCCCGCGCACCTGCGACACCAACGACAACACGGACCCCCGGGACCCCAAGCACCCCGGCTCCCGCTACTTCCGCAACGGCATCTCACCTGGCTGGGACGACACGTACTCCTGGTGGATCCTCGACCAGTACATCGACATCAGCAACGTCCGGGACGGCCGATACCTCGTGGTCTACCGGGTCAACACGCTCGGGCACCTCCGCGAGTCGACGACCGCGGACAACGTCTCGGTTGCCTGCGTCGCCTTCCACGACACCCATGTGCGCACGTGCCGAGTCCCGCGTGCGGCGGCGAGGCTGGGACGGGGGTCCGTCGAGGCGCTGCGGAGCCATCACAGGCTGGGCAGGGGCTGAGCCGCACGAAGGCAGGTGACGACTGCGGCTCGGCGACTTCCAGCGTCGAGGCAGCCGCCAACGTGCTCCTCCCACGCCTTCGGTGGCGCGCGAAGCGCAGCGGTCTGAGACACGTCCGGGACCTCCCAGACCAGCACTCGCGAAGGTGCCGAGAGCCGAGGGCGGTGCGTGGCGTCAGGAGCGGTAGACGACCTGCCGCCGCACCGTGCGGGGCCGGTTCATCGCCACGGTGGCTGCCACGGTGGCGATCCCGCCGACGAGGAGGATCACCCCGAGGGCCGCGTCGGACACATACGGGATGTCCATCTCGAGTCCCCAGAGCAGGATGGCCCCGGACAGGATCAACAAGATCCCGGCATCCGGGCTCGTCTCCGGGTGCTGCTGTACTCGCATCAGCGCCGCCCCGACCAGGGCGACCACTCCCGCGACGAGGAGCACGGCACCCAAGGTGTGGTCCTCGATGTAGGGGAGGTCGACGTCCAGACCCCACATGAACACTGCACCCGCCGCGATCAGACCGACTCCGGCTCCGAAACCCATGGCTACCTCTCGTCGTTCACGAAACGCGCCGACTCTACCGAGGACCACGACCTCTGGGTAGACCGGCGGTCGAGCTCCGATTCCACGACGCCGTGCGGCCGGCTCGTGCTTCATGCTGTTGCGGCGGCCGTTCGCTGGCATGATCGGCGCTATGGCTCCCCTGAGCGACGCCCGAGACCCGAGGACGTGGCGCACCGACGTCGCCCATCTCGACGGTCTGAACACCGCTGCCGTTGCGGCGGACGTCTCCGGAGCCGTCGTCTACTGCAACGCAGCTGCCGAGAACCTGTTCTCCCGAACTCGCAGGGAGCTCCTCGGCGAGAACGCCGTCGAGCTGCTCGTCCCGGAGGACCACCGCGGCGGCGGCCGTGAGGTGTTCGGCCATGTCCTGCGCGGTGCCCCGTGGAGCGGCCACCTGCCTTTCCCTGACCCCGAGGGAGTCGTCACCAACCTGGACGTCACGGCGACGCCCCTCCGGCGCGAGGGCAGGATCGTAGGTGTCCTCTTCGTGCTCGAGGACGCAAGTGACGAGCATCCGGGGCGGGGGCGGCAGCAGCGGGTCGCCGCCCGGCTGGCCCGGCTGGCACAGGTCACTGCCGAGCTCGTG